>JAFRDQ010000058.1 GCA_017411225.1 Oscillospiraceae bacterium | reverse complement strand
GAGCGAGCTGGAGGAAAACCTCCGCCGCGGCGAGCAGAGCATCCTCTTCATCAACCGCCGCGGCAGCAGCAAGCTCGTCACCTGCGGCGAGTGCGGCTATGTCTATGAGTGCCCGCGCTGCAGCGTGAATCTCACGTTCCACCAGTCCAACCGTTCGCTCCAGTGCCACCACTGCGGCTATCGCCGGCGCGTGGACGACGTCTGCCCCAACTGCGGGGGAGAGCTCCGCTTCGTCGGCGACGGCACCGAGCGCGTGCAGGAGGCGTTCCAGAACCTCTTTCCCGGCGTCGAGTCCCTGCGCATGGACGCCGACACAATCGCTTTGGCCGGTTCGCATGAGCGCATCCTGTCCCGCTTTGAGACCGAGCAGATCCCCGTCCTCATCGGCACGCAGATGGTCACCAAGGGCCTGAACTTCGATTCCGTCACGCTCGTCGGCGTGCTTCTGGCCGATCAGAGTCTCTATGCCGGCGACCACCGCGCCGGAGAGCGCACGTTCTCCCTCATCACGCAGGTGGTCGGCCGCGGCGGCCGCGGCGAAAAGCCCGGGCGCGCCGTCATTCAGACCTTCACGCCCGAAAACCAGACCATCCTGCAGGCGGCAAAGCAGGACTATGCCGCCTTTTACGAGAGCGAAATCGCCCTCCGCCGCCTCCATGGCACGCCGCCGTTTTCCGAGATCCTCACGATCACGGTCTCCGGCGCGGGGGAGATGAGCGTGCTGCGCTGCTGCGCCTATATCCGCGACTATCTCCGCCATGAGACGCAGGGGGCCATCCAGATCCTCGGCCCGGCGCCGCTGCCGGTCGTGCGCGTGAACAACCGCTTTCGCTACCGCGTCACGCTCTATTGCCCCGATCCCGCGCCCGTGCGCGCGCTCGTGAGCAACATCGTCATGTACTGCAATACCGAAAAACAATTCCGGGATGTGTCTGTATTTGCAGACAGCGATCCCTACAACTGATACCAGAGGAGAAAGAAAACATGGCACAGAGAAACATCCTCAAAAAGGGCGATCCGCAGCTGGAAAAGCACTGCCGCCCCGTCACGGAGTTCAATCCCCGCCTCCACACCCTCATCGACGACATGCGCCAGACCCTCGCCAAGGCCAACGGCGTCGGTCTCGCCGCCCCGCAGGTGGGCGTGCTGCGCCGCGTCGTGCTCGTGCTCGAGACGAATGTCGACCGCGAGAACGGGGAAGAGGAATACATGATCGAGCTCGTCAACCCCGAGATCATCGAAGCCGACGGCGAGCAGGTCGGTGCGGAGGGCTGCCTGAGCGTCCCCGGCGATTTCGGCGTCGTCAAGCGCCCCGAGCACGTCAAGGTGCGCGCGCAGGACCGCAACGGCGAGTGGTTCGAGGTCGAGGGCAAGGGGCTCACGGCCCGCACCTTCTGCCATGAGCTCGACCATCTCGAGGGCGTTCTCTTCACCGAGAAGGCCATCCGCATGCTCACGCCTGAGGAGCTGGAAGAGCTCGGCGTCACGGAGGAAGACTGATGCGCATCGTGTTCATGGGCACCCCGGACTTTGCCGAGGCGTCCCTCAAAAAGCTCATCGACGAGCGCTTTGACGTCGTCGGCGTCTTCACGCAGCCCGACAAGCCGCAAAACCGCGGCATGAAGCTCGTGCCGCCGCCGGTCAAGGTGCTGGCGCAGTCCGCCGGCATCCCGGTTTATCAGCCCGAGAAAATGCGCACCGGCGAGGCCATGGACATTCTGCGTGCATTAAAGCCGGATATCCTCGCCGTCGTGGCCTATGGCAAGATCCTGCCGGCGGAGATGCTCGCGCTGCCGAAGTTCGGCGCCGTGAACGTCCATGGCTCGCTCCTGCCGAAGTACCGCGGCGCCGCCCCGATCCAGTGGGCCGTGCTCAATGGCGATGCGACCACCGGCGTCTCCACCATGTTCCTCTCCGAGGGCATGGACGAGGGCGATGTGATCTTCTCACGCGAAACGGCCATCGGCGAGCAGGAGACGGCGGGCGAGCTCTTCGACCGCCTCGCCGCCATGGGCGCGGAGCTTCTGGTCGAGACCCTGCGCGCGATCGACGCGGGCACCGCCCCGCGCACGCCGCAGAACCACGCGGAGGCCACCTATACCAGGCAGCTGACCAAGGACCTCTGCCCGATCGACTGGACGAGAACGCCCCGCGAGATCGTCAAGCACGTCTGCGGTCTCTCCCCGTGGCCCGTCGCCACGACCGAGCTGCAGGGCACCTTCTTCAAGATCCACCGCGTCGAGATCGGCGCGGGCACGACCCAAGCCGTCCCCGGCACGGTCGTCGCCGCCGGGAAGGACGGCATCTCCGTCGCCTGCGGCAATGGCGGGATCATCGTCATCCGCGAGCTGCAGGTCGCGGGCAAAAAGCGCATGGCCGCCGGAGACTATCTCCTCGGCCACCCGATGCAGGCAGGCTGATGGGCACGCCCAGATCCGCGGCTCTCGCCGCCCTGCAGAGATGGCGCAAGGACGAGGCGTGGTCGGATGCGGCCCTGAACGCCGCCATCCAGCGCGCCGGGCTCGACCGGCGCGACGCGGCCCTCGCCTCCCGCCTGTGCTACGGCGCCATTCAAAATCTCACGTATCTCGATCATTATCTCGATCTCTACTGCACCGCGTCCGTGCGCCGGCTCGAGCCGCAGGTGCTCGATATCCTGCGCCTCGGCGCGTATCAGCTGCTGTTTCTCTCGCAGATCCCGGCGCATGCCGCCGTGAGCGAGAGCGTCGCCCTGTGCAAGGAGGTCTCGCCCCGCGCGGCGGGTCTCGTCAACGCGGTGCTCCGCAGACTTTCCGAGAACGCCGAGTCGCTCCCCGCGATCCCGGATGAGGGCAGCAGCCAGTATCTCTCCGTGCGCTACAGCCACCCCAAGTGGTTCGTGCGCCGGCTCAAGGAGGAGCATGGCTACGCCTTTGCCGAGGCCGCGCTCGCGGCGAACAATGCCGACACGCCCGTCTGCATCCAGACGAATCAGTGCCGGGTCGACGCGTCGCTGCTGTTTGCGCGCCTGAAGGAGCAGGGCTTCCGCCCGGAGATGCACCCGGTTTTGCCGGACGCCATGCTCATCCCCGGCGGGAACGTCACCGACACCGAGGAATTTCGCGCCGGCTGGTTCTATATTCAGGACGCCGCGGCGAAGATTGCCGTCCTCGCCGCCGATCCCCAGCCCGGCATGAACGTGCTCGACGCCTGCGCCGCCCCCGGCGGCAAGAGCTTCGCCGCCGCCGTGCAGATGAAGGGGCAGGGGCGCATCCTCGCCTGCGATCTGCATGAAAACAAGCTCAAGCGCATCCGCGAGAGCGCGGCGCGTCTGGGCTTTGAGGGCATGATCGAGACCGCCGCGATCGATGCGAGAAAGCAATCCGGCGTCTATGACGTCGTGCTCGCGGACGTGCCGTGCTCCGGCTTCGGCGTCATCCGCAAAAAGCCGGAGATCCGTTTTAAGGATCCCACGGAGCTCGAGCAGCTTCCGCCCATTCAGCGCGCCATTCTCGAGGGGCTTGCGCCCTGTGTCCGCCCCGGCGGCGTGCTGCTCTATTCCACCTGCACCATCCTTCCGGAGGAAAACGAGGAGGTCGTCATCGCCTTTCTCCGTGACCATCCGGAGTTTCATCTGGAAATCAGTCCCTTCGCGCCGCAGGGGATGCGCACCTTCTGGCCGCATCTCGACGGTACGGACGGGTTCTATCTTGCAAAGCTGAGGAAAAAGGCATCACTATGACCGATATCAAATCCATGCTCCCCGGGGAGATCGAAGCCGCGCTCCGCGAGCTCGGCGAGCCGAAATACCGCGCCGGGCAGATCTTCCAGTGGCTCAGCCGCGGCGTGCGCTCGTTTGAGGAGATGACGAATCTCTCCAAGCCCCTGCGCGAAAAGCTCTCATCCGAGTTTGAGATCCCGTCGCTCACCATGCTGCGTAAACAGGTCTCGAAGCTCGACGGCACGATCAAATACCTCTGGGAGCTGCCGGACGGCAACGCGGTCGAGACCGTCGTCATGCGCTATCACCACGGCAACACCGTCTGCATCTCCTCGCAGGTCGGCTGCCGTCAGGGCTGCGCCTTCTGCGCGAGCACGATCGGCGGGCTGATCCGCAATCTGCGCCCCTCCGAGATGCTCGAGGAGGTGCTCTCCTCCGAGCGTGAGAGCGGGCTTAAAATCTCAAACATCGTCCTCATGGGCATCGGCGAGCCGCTGGATAACTATGATAACGTCATGCGCTTTCTCCGCCTCGTCAACCATCCGGACGGCGCGAACATCGGCATGCGGCACATTTCGCTGTCCACCTGCGGGCTCATCGAGCGCTTCGAGGATCTCGCGGCGGAGGATCTTCCGCTCACGCTCTCCGTCTCGCTCCATGCGCCGGACGATGAGACACGGTCGAAGATCATGCCCGCCAACCGCGGCCGCGGCGTCGAGGCATTGATCGCCGCGTGCGAGAAGTATTATCAGACCACCGGCCGCCGCATCTCGTTTGAATACGCGATGATCGACGGCGTGAACGACACGCCGGAGCATGCGCGATTACTGGCCCGTCATGCCAGACGCGTCTCGGCGCACGTCAATCTCATCCCGCTCAACCACGTCGAGGAGCGGCCGTTCCAGCCCTCCACGCCGGAGCATCTGAAGCAGTTTATCCGCATTTTGACCGACGCAGGCGCGAACGTCACCGTCCGCCGCACGCTCGGCGGCGATGTGGACGCGTCCTGCGGCCAGCTGCGCAAAAAGGTCGCGGAGAACCGCGCCTGAATCGGCAGTAAAACGTTAGGGAGGTGTCGCCTTGCGAGCGTTTTCCGTCTCGGACAAGGGTCCCGTCCGAAAAGAAAATCAAGACTACGCCGAAGCCGTCGTGCTTCGCGCCCCGAGGGCAGCCGTCCTTCTGGTGTGCGACGGTATGGGCGGAGCCAACAGCGGCGCGCTGGCCTCGGCGCTCGCCGCCGCGGCCTATCTGGAGCGGCTGAAAGGCCTGCTCCGCGGCAGCAAAAAGAGCGCCGTGCTCGCGCCCCTCTGGATGCATGACGCCTGCGCCGCCGCCAACGAAGCGGTTTACAGCCGCGCCAGCAGCGAGCCGGCAAACGAGGGCATGGGCACCACGCTCGTCTCCGCCGTCATCGTCGGCCACCGCGCTGAAATCATCAACGTGGGCGACAGCCGCGCCTATCTCATCCGGGATAAGGCGCTCGAGCAGATCACGCGCGACCATTCCGTCGTGGCCGATCTCGTCGCGCGCGGCGAGATCACGAGAGAGCAGGCGCTGCACCATCCGAACCGCAATCTCATCACCCGCGCCGTCGGCGTGGAGGAGGGCGTGGAGAGCGATCTCTTCTCGCTGCATCTGCGCCGCGGGGACCGTCTGCTCCTCTGCAGCGACGGCCTGAGCAACACGCTCTCGGAGGATGAGCTGCTCTCACTCTCCGGCTCTGCCCGCAGCGCGAAAAAGGCATGCCATGCGCTGATGCGCCGTGCGCTGGAAAAGGGCGCGCGGGACAATGTCTCCGCCGCAATCGCAATTTTCTGATCCCACAGTGGAGGAATCTTATGGACCAGTCTCAGAACAAATATATCGGCCAGCTGCTGGACGACCGCTATGAGCTTTTAGAGGTCATCGGCTCCGGCGGCATGTCCGTTGTCTATAAAGCGCTCGACTACCGTCTCAACCGCTATGTCGCCATCAAGATGCTGCGCGAGGAGATCTTCTCCGACCCCGAGCTCAAGGCGCAGTTCCAGGCCGAGGCGCAGGCCGTCGCCATGCTCAGTCACCCGAACATCGTCGCGGTGTATGACGTCAGCCACTCGCTCACGATGGAGTATATCGTCATGGAGCTCATCGAGGGCGTCACGCTCAAGCAGTATATCAACGGCAAGGGCAGGCTCTCCACGGCGGAAACGCTGTTTTTCGCCTCCCAGATCGCCAAGGCCCTGCAGCACGCGCACGAGCACGGCATCGTCCATCGCGATATCAAGCCCCAGAACATCATGATCGACCGCGACGGCGTCGCCAAGGTGGCCGATTTCGGCATCGCCGCCCTCGAGCACGAAAACGGCGGCGGACGGTCCGACACCGCCATCGGCTCCGTGCACTATCTCGCGCCCGAGCAGGCCAAGGGGCTCGAGGCGGACGCCCGCAGTGACCTCTATTCTCTCGGAGTCGTGCTCTATGAAATGCTCACCGGCACCCTGCCGTATGAGGGCAATACGACCGAGGAGGTCGCCCTCAAGCACATCTCCGGCCTCGCGCCGTCGCCGCGCACGATCGTGCCCGAGATCCCGGAAAAGCTCGATGCGCTCACGATGAAGGCCATGTGCAGCGACCTCAAGGATCGCTATCAGTCCGCCGAGGAGCTCATCCACGATCTGGAATCCTTCCGCCGGGCAGCGCAGCCGGGGGCGACGGTTCGCCTCGATCCCGAGCAGCAGGCGCAGCAGGAGCTGGAGGAGACCCGCCCCGCCGTGCGCGAGCGCAACCGCTTTCTCGGCGTCGGCAAGGATCTCACGGACGAGCAGTATGCCCGCCGCAAAAAGCGCGCCCGCCGCGTCAGCTTCTTTACCGGCATGTTCGCCGTCGCGCTCGTCGCGCTGGGGCTGTTCACCTTCCTGTGGAACTATATGCTCAAGGACATTTTCTCCGTCGCCGAGCGCATGGAGGTCCCGGACTTTACAAAGCAGGAATACGAAACCGTCATCAACAGCGATGAATACGGCGATTTCCACTTCACCGTCGTCTATGACATGGACCCGAACGTGGCCGAGGGCGTCATCATCTCGCAGAAGCCGGAGCCCGGCAAGAGCATGATGAAGGTGCCGGAGGGCATCCGCGTCGAGCTCACGGTCTCGAGCGGCATCGTCATGACCGAGGTGCCCTATGTCGTCAACTGGGAGGCGACCGAGGCGACCAACGCCCTCACCGAGGCGGGCTTCATCGTCCAGACCGAGGTGCAGGCGTCCAGGGAGATCACGAAGGACTATATCATCGCCACCGAGCCCGAGGCCGGGCAGACGCTCGCCGCCGGCTCCAACGTCAAGCTCATCATCAGCGGCGGCCCCGAGCTGCGCACCGTCAAGGCGCCGGACGTCACGGGACTCACCGAATCCGCCGCCATCATCCGCATCGAAAGCCAGGGCCTCACGCTCGGCACGATCTATCACGAGACGAACGAGGCCGCCGCCGGCACCGTCTTCCGCCAGAGCACTGCCGCCGGCACGGACATTGCGGAGTTCTCCAAGATCTATCTCTGGGTCTCCACCGGCCCTGCGGAGACCGTCCCGCCGGAAGCTCCGGCGCCCTGAGGGAGGAACCATGGCACAAGGCGTCATTATCAAATCCCTCAGCGGGTTCTATACCGTCGCGGCCGGGGATGAGCGCATCACCTGCAAGGCCAGAGGCCGCTTCCGCCATGACGGCATGAGCCCCCTCGTCGGCGACCGTGTGGAGGTCAGCGTGGATGCGCAGGGGAGAGGCCGGGTCGATTCCGTCCTGCCCCGCCGCAACCGCTTCATCCGCCCCGCCGTCGCGAACGTCGACCAGATCGTCATGTTCGCCGCTGCGGTCAATCCTGTGAGCGACCCGTTTTTAATCGACCGCGTCGCCGCCATCGCCCAGCTCAATGACTGCGAGACGGTCATCTGCATCAACAAAACCGATCTCGATCCCGCGGAGCACCTGCGCGGGATCTATGAAAACGCCGGCTTTCCGGTCGTCTGCTGCAGCGCGGAGACCGGGCAGGGCGTGGAGGAACTGCATGCTGTCATCCGCGGCAAAACCAGCGCCTTTACCGGCAACTCCGGCGTCGGCAAGAGCAGCGTCTTAAACCGGCTTCTGCCGGAGCTCGCCCTTCCCACGGGCGAGGTCAGCGAAAAGCTCGGCCGAGGACGCCATACCACGCGCCATGTCGAGCTCTTCGCCCTCGGCGAGGAGACCTATGTGGCCGACACGCCGGGCTTTGCCTCCTTCGAGGTGGAGCTGCTGGACCCCATCCGCTGTGAGGATCTGCAGCACGCCTTCCGGGAGTTTCAGCCCTTCCTCGGCGGCTGCCGCTTCCCGGACTGCCGCCATCTGAAGGAGCCGGACTGCGCCGTGCGCGCCGCGCTGGAGGCGGGCAAAATCGCCCCAGAGCGCTACCGCAGCTACGAGCGGCTCTATGAGATCGCAAAGAGCATCCCGGAATGGGAGAAGAACAAACAGAATCCGTAATCAAAACCACCGCCTCGCGCATAGGATGAAGCAGCATCCTGTCGAAGGCGGTGGTTTTTTATGGGCAGATGGCGGCGCAGATGGCTGCTGCCGGGGCTTGTCTGCATTGCGCTGGGCGTCGTGATCATCCTCGGCATGATCCTGCCCAAGGCATTCTGGTGGTTCCTGCTCGGCACAGCGCTGATCGTGCTCGGGATTTACCTGATCCGATGCTAAGAAAAGAGGCCGCAGTGTACGGCCTCTTTTTGTATGCCCTCTCCAGGGCACGGTGTCTGCTGACAGGGTTCGGAGGAGAGAGTCGGAGACTCCGAGAGAGCATTGCCGCAGCCAGGGGGAGAGGGCGGAACTCATTCTACGTCTTGGAGTGCGTCATAGCCCTCCTCGCCGGTGCGGATCTTCACGACGTTTTCCACGTCGTAGACGAAGATCTTTCCGTCTCCGATGTGGCCGGTGTAGAGCACCTTTTTCGCCGTCTCGATTACGTCCCGAACCGGGATTGCGCTGACCACGATGTCCATCTGCACCTTCGGGCGCAGGTCGGTTTCCACCTCGACGCCGCGGTAATATTCCGGCTGTCCCTTCTGGATGCCGTAGCCCATCACGTGCGCGACGGTCATGCCGGTGATGCCGAGCCTGCCCATCGCAGCCTTCAGCGCGTAGAGACGCTCCTCCTTGAAGACGATCTCCACCTTGGTGAACTTGTGCCCGTCCGAGCGGAAGGTCGGCTGCGGCACCACCGGGATCGCCTCTGCGGGCGGCGTCGTGCCCGTCACAGCCGGGACAACCTCCCCGGTGTCCGGCAGCGTGTAGGGATGACCGGAGGAGACGAAATCGGCGTAGGCGCTCGGCAGACCATGCTCGCTGCGGTCGAGCCCCGCAAGCTCATCGGCGGCGTCCGCGCGGAGAAAGTCGATCTTTTTGAGGAGCGAGAAGAACGCCAGCATTGTCACTGCGCTCCATGCCGCGACGGCGGCAAAGCCGAGCAGCTGAATGCCGAGCTGCGTCCACTCGCCGGTGTACAGCAGTCCGTGCAGTCCGGCTGGCGCGTCGGGATTGGCCAGCAGGCCCACCGCGATCGTGCCCCAGACGCCGTTGGCGCAGTGCACGCCCACTGCGCCGACCGGATCGTCCACATGCAGCTTCAGATCCAGCCCCTCGACGACCACAACTACCAGCAGACCCGAGACGATGCCCACGATCGCGGCGCCGACGGCGTCGAGCGCGTCGCAGCCCGCCGTAATGCCGACGAGACCGGCCAGAGACGCGTTTAGACACATGGAGACGTCCGGCTTTTTGTTCTTGATCCACGTGAAAATCATCGTCGTGCAGGTCGCTACAGCGGGCGCAATCGTCGTCGTGAGGAAGATGGACGAGAGCTCCGAGGGCGTTGTGGCCGCCGCGCCGTTGAAGCCATACCAGCCGAGCCACAGGATGAACACGCCCAGCGCGCCGAGCGGGATCGAGTGGCCGGGAATGGCGCGCACCTTGGTCACTTTTCCGGTCTCGTCCGTGTCATATTTTCCGATGCGCGGCCCGAGAATCACCGCGCCGATCAGCGCGGCCACGCCGCCGACCATGTGGATCGCGCAGGAACCCGCGTAATCGTGAAAGCCCAGCCGGCTCAGCCAGCCGCCGCCCCAGATCCAGTGCGCCTCAATCGGATAGATCAGCAGCGAGATCACGGCGGAATACACGCAGTAGGCGGAAAATTTCGTCCGCTCCGCCATCGCTCCGGAGACGATCGTCGCCGTCGTGGCGCAGAAGACGAGGTTGAACACGAAATAGCTCGCTTCGGTAAAGCCCTCGGCGGGGGAGCGGATGAAATCCGCAAAGTGTGTAAAGAGATCCAGACTGGGCTTTCCGATGAGCCCGAAGAGAGCATCCTCGCCCATCATCAGCGAATAGCCCAGCAGGGAGAACACCAGCGTGCCGATGCAGAAGTCCATCAGGTTCTTCATGATGATGTTGCCCGCGTTTTTTGCCCGGGTAAAGCCGGTTTCCACCATGGCAAAGCCTGCCTGCATCCAGAACACCAGCGCCGCGCCGATCAGAAACCAAAATTCCACTGTCATCATGAGAAAGCCTCCTTTTTGCATTCGGTTTACGGATAAAAAGAAAGAGACAACGGCGTCTTTGAAAGACGTCGTTGTCTCTGATGTGCGTCATTTTACGATGAAATTGCCGGACAGTCAATGGTCAAATTGCAAAAACTTCCACAGCATTTGTCTGGAAAATTTCTACAGTTCTTGTCTTTACGCATTCAGCGCGCTGACTGCCTCTGCAAACTTGAGCAGCAGGTCGTGCGGGAACGCCTGCGGGTCGATCGGATTGAGCACCAGCGTCGAATCGGCGAGCGCGACCTGCACCTCCGCGGCGGTCATGTCACCCTTGGCGATGCTCTGCGCGAGCACGATCACGCTGTCGGCAGCGGCGTTGAAGGCCTTCTGATCGTTCTCCTCAAGCGCCTTGTACCAGGTCTCCATCTGCGCGGCGAGGCTCTCATCCTTTGCGTCGTCCGTGCGCAGGAAGTTGAGGAGCATCACGGCCGCCTCTGTCTCGCGCACGCCGGAACCGGTGGAGCCGGGCAGCACGTCCTTCACGGCGTTTAAGAGCTCCGCGAGTGCCTTTCCGGTCTCGGCGGGATCGGGCTCCACGGGGGTCGGCTCCTCCGGCTTCGGATCGGGCAGATCCGCCGCGCGCAGCAGCATCGTCACGGCCTCAGCGCGCGTTGCGCCTCTGTCCGCGCCGATGTGGCCGGTCTCATAGCCCTTGATGATGCCGAGCGAAACCATCGCGGCGATGTCCTGTTTGGCCCAGGCGGCCACGCTCTTTCCGTCCTTGAACTGGTCGAGCACCGTCAGATCCGTGCTCAGCTCGTGGCCGATGCTGCGCAGATAGCGCGCGATCATCACGCAAAGCTCCGCGCGGGTGATGCTCTTGTTCGGCTGGAAGGTGCCGTCCGGATAGCCGGCCACGATCTTCTGATCCGCGGCCCAGCAGAGCGGCGCGTAGTAGTATTCGCCCTTCTTCACGTCGGGGAAGGAGACGTCCGCACCGGCGGTCTCGGGCTGGGCGAGGCGGTGCAGCATCGTCACGAGCATCGCGCGCGTGAGCGGGATGTTCGGGCTCATCACCTGCGGGGCCGTGCCGTTGATGATGCCCATCGTCACAGCGCGGTCGAGCGCGGCATAGTACCAGTCCTTCACGGCCACGTCCTTCATCAGGTTGCCGTTTGCGGTGTAGGTCAGCTGCATCGTGGCGCTGGCGTTGTAGCCGCTCGCGATCGCATAGGCCTTCACGGTCGTGCCCTTTTCGATGGTCACGGGACCGGTGTAGACGGTGCTGTCCTTCGTCGGGGCGGAGCCGTCGAGCGTGTAGCGGATCGTGGCGCCCGCGGTGGCGCTCTTCATGGTCATCACGCCGTCCTGAATGTCGATCACCGGCGCGGCGGCGGGCAGGTAGTCCACCTTCGCGGAGGCGAGTCTGGAGCGCACGCTGTTCCAGTTGACCACGGTCACGGCCTTGACCGTGCAGGAGCCGCCCACCGTGAACGCTCCGGTGTAGCGCTTGCTGTTGGCGGGGTTCGGCACCGCGCCGTTCGTGGTGTAGTAGATCGTGCCGCGGCTGTCGCCCGTGATGGTGATGCTCAGCGCGCCGTTCGGATCAGCAGTCTGCTTGATCGAGGGCGTGGCGAGCTCGGAGGCGGTGCCGCTCGCGGTCGGCGGGCAGCTGTAGTGCATGACGCCGCTCTGCAGCGCAACGCCTCTGCGGTAGTAAAGCTCCGCCACGGTCACGAACTGATAGCCCTGGTTCTTGAGCGTGTCGATCGCGCGCAGGGCGGCGGTGATCGTCGTCGGGTAAATGTCGTGCATCAGCACGATGGAGCCGTCTCTGGTGCTGCGGAGGATCTCGTTGTAAACGCTGTCGGCGTTGCGGCTCTTCCAGTCCTCGGTGTCCACGGACCAGTAGAAGAAGGGCACGCCGCCGAGGCTCAGCACGGTCCTGTTGGCGTTGCCGTAGGGCGGACGGATCATGAACGTCGCGTCAAAGCCGAGCGCGCTGTCCAGAATGGCGTCCGTGCGGGTAAACTGGCTGCGGATCGCGTCCGCGGAGAGGGTGTTGAGATTCGGGTGATCGTAGCTGTGGCTGCAGACCTGGTGACCCTCCTCCCAGGCGCGCTTGACGATGTCCTTGCGGCTCTGCGCCATCTGGCCGAGCATGAAGAACGTCGCCTTTGCGCCGCGGGCGGCGAGACCGTCGAGCAGCTGCGAGGTGTACTGCGAGGGGCCGTCGTCAAACGTGATGGCGACGAGCTTCTCTCCCGCGGCGGAAGCGCCGAAGGGGAGCAGCGCCGTGACCATCAGGACGGTCAGCAGCAATGCGAGGATTCTTTTTTTCATATTGTCTCCCTCTTTCTGTTGATATTTTACATCTCCTATTATCGGTCTCTTTGGACCAAAAATCAATGGGGCAATTCTTTCTTTTCTCTGAATTTCAGTTCAGCCGTCCGGCGTTGATCTCAAAGAGCCGGTCGCACTGCGCTTTCAGCCGGCGGTTGCCGGGTTCGTCGAGATTCGGGTCGCGCTGCAGCAGCGCCTGCGCCGCGTCTCTCGCCTCCTCGAGCACGTTCATATCGTCGCAGAGATCGGCCACGTGCATCTCCGGCAGACCGTGCTGCCGGCTGCCGAAAAAGTCGCCCGGCCCGCGCTGCCGCAGATCCGCCTCCGCGATCTTGAAGCCGTCGGACGTCTCTTTCATCACGCGCAGCCGCGCCTTGGCCTCCGGCGTCTCGGAGTCGGAGACGAGAATGCAGTAGGACTGAAATTTCCCGCGCCCGATGCGGCCGCGGAGCTGGTGCAGCTGGCTTAAGCCGAAGCGCTCTGCATTCTCCACGATCATCAGCGCCGCGTTCGGCACGTCCACGCCGACCTCGATCACCGTCGTCGCCACGAGGATATCCGTCTCTCCGGCGGCAAAGGCGGCCATCACGGCCTCCTTGTCCTTCGCCTTCATCCGCCCGTGCACGCAGGCCACGCGGCGGCTCGGCAGCGCGCTCTGAATCGTGCGCGCGTGCTCCTCGGCGCTCTTGAGTCCCTCCGGCAGCTCCTCGTTTTCCTCCACCATCGGGCAGACCACGAACACCTGCCGCCCCTCGGCAATCAGCCTTTCCATAAAGGCGTTCAGCCGCTCGCGATAGCGCTCGTCCACCACGTAGGTCTCGATCGGCTGCCGTCCGGGCGGCAGCTCGTCAATCACGCTCACGTCGAGATCGCCGTAGATCATCAGCGCCAGCGTGCGCGGAATCGGCGTCGCGCTCATGACGAGCGTGTGCGGATGGTCGCCCTTTTCCGTCAGCGCCGAGCGCTGGCCCACGCCGAAGCGGTGCTGCTCGTCCGTGATCACGAGCCCGAGCTTTTGAAAGTGCACCGAGTCCTGAATCAGCGCGTGCGTGCCGACGACCACGTCCAGCAGCCCCGCCTGCAAAAGCTCGTTCACCTCGCGCTTCTGCTTTGCCGTCATGCTGCCCACGAGCCGACCAACGCGCAGCCCGAGCGGCTCTAAAAAGCCCTTGAGCGTCTTTTCGTGCTGCTCGGCGAGAATTTCCGTCGGCGCCATGAACGCGCACTGATAGCCGTTTTTCCAAACGTACCAGACGCAGGCCGCCGCGATCATCGTTTTGCCGGAGCCGACGTCGCCCTGAATCAGCCGGTTCATCAGCGCGCCGGAGCACATGTCGTCCGCCGCGCTCAAAACCGCGCGCTCCTGCGCGCCCGTGGGCGTGAAGGGGAGCGCGGAGAAAAACTCCTGCACCTTCTGCGGCGCCATCTTCAGTCCGCCGGTGCGGCTGCGCTCGCCGCGCATGCGCCCCATCGCGCACGAGAGCACGAAAAGCTCCTCGAAAATGAGCCGCCGCCGCGCCAGCTCCAGCGCGCCGAGATCGGCGGGGAAGTGGATGTTCTCATAGGCAAAGCCCGCCTGCGCAAGGCCGTGTTGGTTTAAGATCTCCTCCGGCAGCGCGTTCGGCAGATCGTCCCCGCAGAGGTCGAGCGCTGCGCGCACCGCGTCGAGCATCACGCGCTGCGTCAGTCCCGCGCTTAAGGGATAGATCGGCATGATCCGCCCCGTCACGCTGCCGGGTGAGCCCGCGCGGTCCTCGCGCTCGGCCACCGGGTTTGTCAGCGTCTTTCTCTGCCCGACAACGCCGACCTTTCCATAAAAAATATAGGTCTCCCCCTGATGCAGGGAGTCCTTTCGATAGGTCTGATTGAAATAGGTGATCTCCACCGCGCCCGTGTCGTCCACGGCGCGGAGCTTCACCAGCTCCATGCCGCGCCGAATGCGGTTTAAGCGCGGCGGCGCCGCCACCATCGCCCGGATGCACACCGTGTCCCCGGGCATGGCCAGCGCAATGGGCGTAAAGCGCGTGCGGTCCTCATATCGTCTCGGAAAGAGCGTCACGAGGTCGCCCACGGTGTTCACGCCCAGCTTCTCGAAGGCCGCGGCCTTCTTCGGCCCCACGCCCCGCAGCGCGGAGATGGGGCTCTCTGCCGTGATTGTCATGCCTGCCTCCGTGTTTATTTCACAAAGCTGATCGTATAGCTGTCGGTGTTGGAGTGGAACGCGCTGTAAAGTCCGTCCGTCACGACGATGCGCCAGTCGTTTGTGATGAGCACCATCTCAAACGCGTGGCTGCTGCGCCAGTATTTGAGCGCCTCGCGCTCGCCGCGCACGAAGAGCGCCGTGGACAGGCAGTCGGCCAGCTGACCGTCCGGGCAGACGATCACCACGCTGCGCAGTCCGCTGTTGGACGGCTCGCCGCTCTCGGGGTTGATGATGTGGTGATAGAGCGAGCCGCGCTGCGTGAAGCTGTGGTCGGTGCTCGTGCTGGTGCAAACGGCGGTCTCGCCGACGGAGAGATAGCCGAGATAGTCGTTCGGGTTGTTCGGGTCCATGATCGCAATGTTCCACTGGCTGCCGTCCGGCTTCTGCCCGAGCGTCTGCACACAGCCGCCCATGGAAATCACGCCGCTGTTCACGCCCGCGGCACGCATCGCGCTCACGGCAAAGCCCGTAACAGCTCCGCCCGCAACGGATGCAAGCGAGATCTCCGCCCCGTCCTGCACAGAGACGAGATACCCGCTGTTCTCCTGATCCGGCGCGATGGACAGCTTGTCCATGCCCACGTGCGCGAGCAGCGCGTCGATCTCCGTCTCCTCCGGCGCGTAGAACTGATCGTCCACGAAGCCCCAGAGCTTCACCAGCGGATAGACCGTCAGGTCCAGCGCGCCGTCTGTCTGCTTCGAGACCTGCTGCGCCGCCTGAATCATGCCGGCCACCTGCGCGTTCACGGTCACGGCCGCGCCGCCCGCGTGGTTGATCGCCCAGATCTTGCTTGTCTCCAGCTCCGGGTCGATCATCGCCTCCAGGCTCGTGTAGGCCGCCGCGGCGTCCGAAATGCCCTGCGCGGCATGCCGCCCGTAGGCGGTGATGTCAATCGGCGCATTGAAGGCGGTGATTTGCTTCGTCTCCATCTTCGCCGACCCGCACCCAGCGAGTGAAAAACAAAGCGCAAGGCAGACGGCGAGAATGATACTTTTCGTAAAAACAGAACGCATGATGCTTCCCTCGGAATGTTCATAATAATAGATGATACATTATAACACAATCCACCGCCAAAGAAAACACCGGAAGGGGAAAACATCCTCGCCATTTTTCTCTGAAATTTCAGCAAAAAACTCTTGACAATGCTCTCCGCGTCTGCTAATATAACAGAGCCTAAAAGGAAGCAGGCGGTTTTCCGCCTCACCCGGCCGCAATTGCGCGCCCGCGGTCAATATGCCGCCCGAGAGTGTTTCTCCCGGGGAGTATGTTGTGCGGTCGCTTTGCGTCCGCGCTTTTTGTTTTTCGGTACCATTTCTGGAGGTGTGTTCCTATCGCAACCGTAAACTATCAAATCAATGACGACATTCGCGATAAGGAGGTCCGCGTCATCGGCGAGGACGGCGCGCAGCTCGGCATCATGTCGTCCGCTGAAGCGCTGCAGATCGCTGAGGAGAAGGATCTCGATCTCGTGAAGATCGCCCCGGGCTCCAACCCGCCCGTGTGCAAGATCATGGACTACGGCAAGTATCGCTTCGAGCAGTCCAAGCGCGAGAAGGAAGCGCGTAAGAATCAGCACGTCATTGAGGTGAAGGAGATTCGGATGTCGCCCAGCATCGGCGAGAACGATTTCAACACCAAGCTGAAAAATGCCCAGAAGTTCCTCCGCGACGGCGACCGCGTCAAGGTCACGGTTCGCTTCCGCGGCAGAGAGATGGCCCATACCAACATTGGCGAGCAGCTGCTGCGCAAATTTGCCGAGCAGTGCGCTGAGCTTGCCAATCTGGATAAGCAGCCCAAGCTCGAGGGGAGAAACATGTCCATGTTCCTCTCGCCGAAGCCGCAGGGCAACAATAAGAAGTAAGTAACATCTAGGAAGGAGAACACCAATATGCCCAAGCTGAAATCTCACAGCGGTGCGAAGAAGAGATTCAATCTCACCAAGACCGGCAAGGTCAAGCGCGCCCACGCCTACAAGAGCCATATCCTCACCAAGAAGGACACCAAGCGCTGCCGTCGTCTGCGCAGCACCACCTACGCTGACAAGACCAACGACGCCACCATCAAGAAAATGATTCCCTACAAATAAGCTGCGGCTTGTTTGTTTCACGATACGAATAGGAGGATAACCAAACATGGCAAGAGTTAAAGGCGCGATGATGACGCGCAAGCATAGAAATAAAGTTCTGGGCCTCGCGAAGGGTTACTGGGGCAACAAGTCCCGCCACTTCAAGATGGCCAACGAGCAGGTCATGAAGTCCGGCCGTTACGCTTATGTCGGCCGCAAGCAGAAGAAGAGAGACTTCCGCAAGCTGTGGATCACCCGCATCAGCGCCGGCTGCAAGGCCAACGGCATGAACTACTCCACCTTCATGCACGGTCTGAAGCTCGCCGGTATCGATATGAACCGCAAGATGCTCTCCGAGACCGCGATCCACGATCCCGCCGCCTTCACCGCGCTCTGCGAGCAGGCGAAAGCAGCGCTCTAATCAGAACCCAACTCTGCCGTCCGCAACCCGGGCGGCAGTTTTCGCAAAGAGGAGATTACCATGGCTACCAATCAAGCCGTATCCAATGCGCTCGCGCGCCTTGGCATCGGAGCCGTCGGCGCGGCATACATCGGCGTCTGGGACGGCTATGCCGTCACGGTGCGCCACAGCGCGCCCTATTACTATCTCGATTTCGCCGTCCGGCTCGATCGGAAGGACCGCGCCCTCGCCAAGGCCCTGCGCGCGGAGCTCAAAAGCCGCCTGCCGGGGAAGCTGCTCGGCTGCGTGAACAACGGCGATCATATCACCTGCACGCTCACCGTGGATAAAAAGACGCCCTACGCCGATCAGTTCGAGGCCGCGCTGAATGCGATCGCGGACGCTCTGCGCAAAAAAAACGTCGCGCCCGCGCACACCTGCGCTGTCTGCGGCAAAGAACATCCGGACAGCCTCTGCCTCATCGGGGGCTATCAGCCCGTCCACGCCGCCTGCGTCAACACCATGACCGAGACGACCAAGCAGGCCGCGGAGGAAAACCAGCGCAAGGGGAGCTATCTCACCGGCTTCATCGGCGGCGTAATCGGCGTGCTCGTAGGGCTGGTGCCGAGTCTGCTGTCGATCCTGCTCTTCGACCGGATCTATACCGTGCTCTTCGCCCTCGTGCCGCTCTGCGCCATGTGGGGCTACCGGAAGCTGAACGGCAAGCGCAGCACCGGATCGATCGTAATCATCATTCTGCTCTCCCTCGCGGGCGTTGTGCTGCTCGAGTTTCTCGCCGTCACGATCAGCTTCAAGCAGGAGTACGGCATGACGCTCCTGCCCGCCATGCGCTATACGCTCAACTATCTCTTCACCAGCGTCGGCGTCGGCGTCATGCTGCAGGAGAGCCTCGCGGAGCTGCTCTTTATGGCCATCGGCATCTTCATCGCCTGGCACTTTCTCGCGCATACGAATCAGGGCGAGATCTCTCAGGCGAACGCCATCCGCCACTCGCTCCACCCGATCTACGGCAGCACAGACGATCCCGACTGGCTCGAAAAGTAAAATCGAATACGAGATTTAAAGAGCAAACAAGAGAAAACAAGCGATTTCGGGAGCATTTAATGATCTAATCAAAAATCCTGTTGACTTCCCATCCCGCTTGTGGTATAAAAATAAAGCGCGCAAACGCGCCTGAACACTGTATTTTCATTATTTATTGGAGGCAAAACCATATGTCCACGACTATGCTCAAGAGCGGCGAAGTCGCTCGCAAGTGGTACGTTCTGGATGCTGCCGGCAAGCCCATGGGCAAGACCGCTGCCATCGCGGCGGATCTTCTGCGCGGCAAGCTCGATCCTACCTACACCCCCCATGTTGACTGCGGTCATTTCGTCGTCATCATCAACGCCGAGCAGGCGGTCCTCACCGGCAAGAAGCTCGAGCAGAAGTATTATCGCACCCATTCCGGTTATCCCGGCGGCCTGCATGAGACGCAGTACAAGAAGCTCATGAAGGACAAGCCCGAGCTGGCCATGCGTCTGGCCGTCCGCGGCATGCTGCAGAAGAACAGCATCGCCCAGTGGCAGCTCCGCCGCCTGAAGATCTATCGCGGCGCCGAGCATCCCCACGCTGCCCAGAAGCCCGAAGTCTGGGATCGCTGAGAAGGAGGAATAAATCATGGCAACCTATAAGCCCAAGAAAGATTATATGTACGGCACCGGCCGCAGAAAGTCCTCCGTTGCCCGCGTGCACCTGTTCCCGAACGGCACCGGCGCGATCACGATCAACGGCCGTGACATCGAGGAGTACTTCGGTCTCGATACCCTGAAGCTCATCGTCCGTCAGCCCCTTGTCACCACCAACACCCTCGGCAAGGTCGACATCGTCGCAACCGTCACCGGCGGCGGCGTGACCGGTCAGGCCGGCGCCATCCGTCATGGCATCTCCCGCGCTCTGCTCCTCGTGGACGAGAGCTACCGTGCGCCTCTGAAGGCCGCCGGCTTCCTCACCCGCGATCCTCGCATGAAAGAGCGTAAAAAGTACGGTCTCAAAGCAGCCCGTCGCGCTCCGCAGTTCAGCAAGCGCTAAACTGTCATTTGCAAGCACTCACTCCGGTGGGTGCTTGTTTTTTATTTGCCGAAAACGGTCCGTCTCAAAAAAGCTTGAAATCCGTAAACCTGCGTGTTATAGTTAGCGCAAGCTAACAACTGGCGGCAGGCCATGCGCTGCTGCTCGGGAAAAAGTGAGGGCTGCGACATGGAAAAAACACACATAGAGAAAAACACCGTGCAGGAGACGCTGGTCATTCCGCTCTTCGGGCGAAAGCTCTGCACCGAGCAGTTTCCGAATCTGTTTCAGGATCCGAAGGCGGTGGAGCTCATTGAGCGCATCGACTATGATTTCTCTCCGCTCGAGGCGAAGGCCTCCGGCATGGGCTACCGTTTCGGCGCGCTCGAGGTCGCCATGCGCGAGAGCGACCTGATGATCGAGGCGGGGGCATATCTCTCCGAGCACCCGAAGGCCGCGCTCGTCAATCTCGGCTGCGGTCTCGACCAGACGGCGGAAAACTGCGACAACGGCCAGTGCCGTATCTGTAACATCGACCTGCCGGACGTCATTGCGGTCCGAAACGAGCTGCTCCCGGAGTCGGAGCGGGTGAAGAACCTCGCCGCCGATCTCAACGATCTCTCGTGGTTTGACGAGATTGACGCGTCGAACGGCGTGTTCTTCCTCGCGGCGGGCGTGTTCTATTATTTCAAGACCGAGGACATGAAAACGCTCCTGCCCGCCATGGCGCAGCGCTTTCCCGGCGGCAGGCTCTGCTTCGACGCGGCGAACAAGCGCGCCGTGAAGATCATGCTGAAAACGTGGGTGAAGGACGCGGGCGTCACCAGCATCTCCGATTACTTCAAGGTGGACAGCCTCGAGGCAGATATCCTCCCGTGGATGACGAACGCAAGGGTCACGAGCCGCGGCTATATGCTCGGCTACAACGATTTGCGCGACCCGTCCGTCCCCGGTGCATTCCGTCTGCTTGCGAAGATCGCGGACCGCTTTATGAACATGCAGATCATTCGCATGGATTTTGAAAAGGAGGGCGCATGATGGGCCTGCTCAAACAGTATTTCAATCAGACCAGGAAGCCGGAGGGCGTTCTCGGTAAGCTCATGATCTCCGGCATGAACGGCGGCCACGCCAGGATGGCGGACTGGGGCATGGCATACCTGAAAGACGTCGAGCCGCAGCGCATCGCGGAGCTCGGCTGCGGCGGCGGAAGAAACGCGGCTGAATTGCTGGGGCGATATCCGATGGCGCGCGTGACCGCCGTGGATTATTCCGCCCTGTCCGTCGAGAAGGCGGCGGCGTATAATGCCGAAGCGATCGCGGCGGAGCGCTGCGAGGTGCTGCAGGGCGATGTCTCCGCCCTCCCGATGGAGAGCGGTGCGTATGATCTCGCCACGGCGTTTGAGACGGTCTATTTCTGGCCGGGGCTGGAGAAGTGCTTTGCCGAGGTCGCGCGCGTGCTGAAACCGGGCGGCGCGTTTCTCATCTGCAACGAGTCCGACGGCACGGACGCGGCGAGCCTGAAGTTTGAGCAGATCATCGACGGCATGAAGTGCCATACCGCCGAGCAGCTCGAGGCAACGCTGAAAGCCGCCGGCTTCACAGCCATCACCGTGTACCATCACCCGTCAAAACCATGGCTTGCAGTACTGGCAATCAAGTAAAGAAAAACAATACAGAACCGGCAGGGATTTGCTCCCTGCCGGTTCATTGTAAGTCTCACAGAGTTCGCGCCTCGGAAGGCGCGAAGAAGATTCAACTGTTTTTCCGGCGACATGCGCGGCGAGACCCTGTACGGAGCTGAGATCGGCCTGATGCGAAACCGGTCCGAATGGGTGCGGGTGCTCGGCACGGACGCAAACGCGAGCGCGTGGGTCTTTGTCGTGGACAAGGACGCCATGTGCTTCGTCGTGCAGGATGAAAAGGGCGAGGGCATCCCGAACGCGCTCGTCACCATCTCGTATCTCGACGAGAGCGGTAAGCGCGTCACGAAGAGCGTCGTCGCAACCGCGGGCAACACGCCCGGCATCGCCGTGTTTGACGAGGTGCCGGAGGCCTTCTTCGGCCTCGTGGATATCCAGGCGGCGGGCTATCACGCCGTGTCCGTGCTGGACAAATCTCTGGCGCGCGGCGAGCGTTATACCTACGCGCTCGAGGCGGTCGGGCCTGCCAAAATTCCGGATTCTGACAGGAAATAAATGTATTTACAAATCATGCAAGGATTGTTTACAGACTTTTAGCACTCTTGCCTTGACAGTGCTAATTCCGGTGCTATAATAAGAGACGAACAAAGGAACAGAGATCGAATGGATGACCTCCATCCCCTTGCTCAGGTAACAGACAAAAATGATTGCAAAACCAAAGGAGGCATGACTTATGTTACCGAGTATTTTTGGAGAGAGTTTGTTTGACGACTGGATGGGCTTCCCGTTCAGAGACTTTGAGTCCGATGTGGATCGCAAGCTGTACGGCAAGCATGCGTCACGCGTGATGAAGACGGATCTGAGGGAACACGATGACGGCTATGAGCTGAAGGTGGATCTTCCCGGCTTTAAGAAGGATCAGATTGATCTGCAGCTGCAAAACGGCTATCTGACGATCAGCGCTTCCAAGGGTCTTGAGGAAGATGACAAGGACAAGAAGGGCACGATCGTCCATCAGGAGCGCTATGAGGGCTCCCTGGCCAGAAGCTTCTATATCGGCGAGAACATTCCCGAGGAGCAGATCAGGGCCAAATTTGAGGACGGCGTGCTGACACTGGAATTCCCGAAGGAAAAGCCGATTGCGCTCCCGGAGCGGAAAACGATACAGATCACATAAGACGCCATCGGCGCCCCGCGCTTGCGGGGCGCTTTTTATATTCCAGAATCATTTGCGTCACAAAAGAAAAGATTGCTGAAAGCTCCTGCCTTTCAGCAATCTTTTTTGATTCGTTTGTAGCTGGAGGTGATCGCTTTCTCCGGGCAGACCAGTACGCACAGATGGCAGCCCACGCATTTTCTGCCGTCGAGCACGGGCTTTCGGTTCTCTGTCAAGCAGAGCGCCTGATGACCGCCATCGGCGCAGGAGATGACACAGCGGCCGCATCCAATGCACTTTTCACGGTGAAACTTCGGGAAAACAACCGTATCCCGTTCCAGAACATCGGTCGAATCACTGACGGAATCCAGCGCAAGCCCGACCGCCTCGCCGACATGCGCAAAGCCCTTTTCCGCCAGATAATAGTTGAGACCTTCCTTGAGATCGTCGATAATACGATAACCGTATTGCATCACCGCGGTAGTGACCTGAACGCTTCCGGCGCCGAGCAGGATAAACTCCAGTGCGTCCATCCAGGTTTCCACGCCGCCCATCGCGCTCAAATGCATTCCCTGCAGCGCCGGATTCTGTGCCAATTCCGCGATGAAACGAAGGGCAATGGGCTTGACCGCTCTGCCGCTGTATCCGCCCACAGCGGATTTCCCGCGTACCGCAGGGGAGGAGACATAGGTGTGCGGGTTGACGCCGATCACGCTCTTGATCGTGTTGATGGCTGCGATGCCGTCTGCGCCTCCGCGTTTGGCTGCCTCAGCTGCGGGGCTCATAACAGCCACATTGGGCGTGAGCTTTGCCAGGATCGGGAGCCTCGTTCCGCGCCTTGCTGCAGCGGTAAAGCGCTCAACCAGCTCCGGTACCTGACCGATATCAGATCCGAGACCGCCGTCCGCCATGTTGGGGCAGGAAAAGTTCAGCTCGATCGCATCCGCTCCGTTTTCTTCACACAGGCGCGCAAGGCGCCCCCACTCCGCATCGGTTTGCCCCATGAGAGACGCGAGAATGAATTTGCCCGGATAGTTCTTCTTCAGCCGGCGGAAAATCTCCATGTTCTCCGCCACGCTGTGGTCGGAGAGCTGCTCGATGTTCTTAAAGCCGATGATGCTTCCGCTGTCTCCTGTGATGGCTGAAAACCGCGGAGAAGCCTCGTGGATCGGAAAGGAACAGATCGTTTTGAACGCAGCGCCCGCCCAGCCCGCTTCAAATGCCCTGGCGCACATGTCATAGGAGCTGGCCACTACTGAGGAGGACAGCAGGAAGGGATTCTCCAGCGGAATACCGCACAGTGCCGTCTGAAGACGGCGCTCGTCCTCCGGCAGGCCAATCTCCAGATGCGGCTTTACCTCCTCATGAACCCGCGTGAACAGGGCTTGGATCGGAACCTGATGCGGCCGGACACAGGCGTCCTCACAGGGAGCCGCGCAGGCGGCGCAGGGGTTGGCGTCCGGGAAGCACGCTGCCGCCGTTTTTTCGTCGTCAAACCAGAGACGGCGCAGGATCCGGGCCGGGTCGAGTGCTCCGCAGGCAGCCGTACAGGGCGCATCTTTACACAGCGTGCACCGAAGCAGCTCCGAACGGGTGATGTGTTTCTGAAACATTTGATCTCTCCTGTTATTCCTCCGGCGCCTCCACATAGGTGGCGTCGCCGATGCCGTCGCAAGTGATGGTTTTTACGGTCAGGCCGCCCATATCCGTATCCTCGTTGAAATTCTCAGGATCCTTGATTTTCCCTTCGAAGATGATGTCGTAAGAATAGACGCCATAGGTCATTCCGAACCGCATCTCATCCAGGTTGTAGAAGTGCACCGTCCAGCCGTCGTCGATCAGCTCCTGCCCGGTCTTGCCGAGATACTGATCGGCCTCCTGCTGCGTGGGGAGGTTCTCAGTGAGATTCTCAATGACCCTGACGGGAAGCGGCGCGATCAGATCATTCAGCTTCCTGTCATAATCGGGATCGTCAAAGTCCAGATCGAAGATGGCCTGCGCAGTTTCCTCGGAGACGTCGCAGACGGCGCGCCAGGTGCTGCCGTCCTGCTCAAAGGCGTAGACGTAGGTCGTGCCGGTCAGGCCAGATCCGACGTCGGGCAGGCCGAGCAGGTCGCCCAGCGTCTTGACCGTATCGAGATCCACGGGTTTTCCGTCCTTGCCCTCGGGCAGAAACTGGGCCAGAAACTCGGTGTCCTCCTCCGCCGTGACGGTGATCAGCGGCTCGGTCGAATACGCTTTGCCGTCAACCGTCCACTGGAAGAAGTGATATCCTTCCTCCGGCTCCGCGAGGATTTTGACGACCGTGCCCTTCGCAACATTCAGAAACGCGGACTGCGCGGGAAATTCGGCTTCGAGCTGCGGCTCCGTGTCGTCGTCTGAAACCGCGATGTTTCCGCCCAGCCCCTTCAGATTCACCATGATCGTGACCAGATTGTCGGCCTCAGACCCGGCAGGCTCCGCGGCATTCTTTCCGCAGGCGCCCAGCGCGAGGATCATGACCAGCGCGAGCATCAGACGCAGGAATCTTTTCATGGTTGTCGCTCCTTTTCTGGTTGTTATTTGCAGTATACTGCAAATGAGCAGATTTCGTCAATCTGGCAGGACTTTCTCTTGCAGATTTCGGGAACTATGATATAATCAAATCGTCAATACAACAAGCGAATTTCTGCATTTTATTTGGAGGTTTTTACATGAAAAAACTGGTTTCCCTGCTGCTGACGCTGTGTCTGGTCTTTGCGCTCGGCGCCTCTGCCTTTGCAGCGAGCTTCCCCGCAAACGGCTTTTCCGACGTTTCCCGGTCTGCGTGGTATGCTGAGGCGGTCGATTTTGTCAAGGCCAGCGGCCTGATGAACGGCGTCGGCAACAATCGCTTCGATCCCAACGGAACCGTCACGCGCGCCATGGTCATCACGGTGCTCTACCGTCTGGCCGACAAGCCGAGTGTGAAGGGCCAGAGCAACCCCTTCCGCGACGTGCCGAACAGCTCCGACTGCTGGTATCGCGATGCGGTGGTCTGGGGCGTGAAGAACGGCGTGACGACCGGCGACGGCAGCGCGGACGTCTTCTCCCCGAACAAGGCGATCTCCCGCGAGCAGATGGCCACCATGATCGTCCGCTTCCTGCTGAGTCAGGCGAAGCTGGACGACGCCTCCGCGAAGATGATCCAGCGGCTGGACGCCAAAACGGCCTCGACGCTGCTCAAGAGTGAGTTCCGGGATGCGTCCTCCATCAGCTCCTGGGCCGCCGTCAACGTGCTGATCTGCAAGATCACCGGCATCATGAACGGCGACTCCGCCGGCACCTTCCGTCCGCAGGCCACGCTCAGCCGCGCTGAGTGCGCGCAGACCTTCCTGAATCTCTACACCATCGGAACAGAGCGCTGACCGTTCGTCCGTTTCCACAAATACAAACAGCAAATTTTTACAAATCAGATTGTTCCATATCGACAGATTTATGCTATAATGTCCATCAAAGCAGACAGTAGACTGACTTTTATATTTTAAAGAGGAGGAAGCATATGAAACAGACAAGAAAATGGCTTGCCATGCTGCTGGCTCTGTGCATGCTCGTTCCGCTGTTCGGGCTCTCCGCGCTGGCAGTGGACAAGATGACCAACGACCCCGGCTCCACGAAGCAGTGGGGTATGAAGGCCGTCGGCATGGACGAGGCTTGGGGCATGGGGTCCACCGGCAAGGGCGTCAAGGTCGGCATCATCGACAGCGGTCTTTCCACCGCCACGGGCGACATTGCCAGAAGCCGCGTGGAGGCCGGCCCGAACTACACCGGCTCCATCGGCGACTCCGCGACCGACATTGAGGGCCACGGCACCTTCGTCGCCGGTATCATCGGCGCGGCGAAGGACAACCGCGTCGGCATCGCCGGCGTTGCTCCCGAGTGCGATTTCTACATCGTCAAGGCCCTGAGCGACATGGCCCAGGCGGTCGATGACTGCGTGGACGCCGGCTGCCAGGTCATCAACATGAGCATGGGCACGCCCAGCGACCGGAAGGCGAATCTCAAGGACGCCGTCGAAGCCGCTGCCGCCGCCGGTGTGATCGTGGTCGCCTCCGTCGGCAACGAGGGCGACACCAGTACGCCTGCCCAGTACAACTATCCCGCTGCCTATGACTCCGTCATCGGCGTCGGCGGCGTGGATCAGAATCTGAACGTCAGCGTGTTTTCCAACAAGAACGACAGCGTGTTCGTTGTGGCTCCTGCCGAGAAGGTCGCGAGCCTCAGTCTCCTGCCGGGCATCGTCTCCACGATGGACGGCACCAGCTTCTCCACGCCCTATGTGGCCGGTCTCGCCGCGCTGCTCAAGCAGATGAATCCCGACATGACTCTTGCAGAGTTCAAGGACATCTTGATCAACACCAGCATTCCCGTAAATGGCGAGTTTAGCGGACATGGTCTGATTCAGATTCCCGACGCTCTCCGTTACGCCGCTGAAAAATGGGGCTATGAGCTCACCGACCCGAGCACTCCCACCGAGCCCGATCAGCCCGACAATCCCGGCTGGAACATCTTCGATTTCAGCTGGATCCGCAATCTGTTCCAGAGCATCATCCGCAATCTCTTCAAGGGCTGGACGCCGAACCTGAGCTTCTGAACAGCCACGCCCCGACTGCAAGGAGGAACTAGATGAACAACTTTTTCCGCAAGGGTCTCACCCTGCTGATGGTTCTGTGTCTGCTCGTGCCGCTGTTCGGCCTTTCCGTGCTCGCGGCAGACACGCTCAGCGATTATCAGTTTACCGAAGTCAAGGAGAGCAGCATTTCCGGCAGCCTGAAGGGCATCTCCAACGACCCCTTTTCCGCTCTGCAGTGGAATCTGAAGGCGATCGGAATGGAGGAGGCCTGGCGCTCCGGTCTCACCGGCAAGGGCGTGGTCGTCGCGATCGTGGACTCGGGTCTGTCCGGCACGACGATGGACATCGACAAGGATCGCATCCTGCCCGGTAAAAACTGCGTCGGCGGCACCGGCGTGACCGACGCCCTCGGCCACGGCACCTTCATCGCCGGCATCATCGGCGCGACGAAGGACAACCACGTCGGCGTCGCGGGCATCGCGCCCGGCGTCACGATCGCGCCGATCAAGAGCTACGCCTCTTCCGAAACCGACTTTGCCGCGCAGGCCGCCGGCATTTATGCCGCGGTGGACGAATATCACTGCGACATCCTCAATATCAGCGCCGGCGATCCGGAGATCGTGCCGGAGGTGCAGGCTGCCATCGAGCACGCGCTCGATGAGGGCGTCATCGTCATCGCGGCCTCCGGCAACTCCGGAGATAAGGAATTGCTCTATCCCGCCTCTTATGACGGCGTCATTTCCGTCTCCTCCGTGGACAAGGATCTGGTGATCAGCGCCACCTCCAACCGGAACGAACGCGTGTTTGTCGCCGCGCCCGGCGTCGGCGTTTACAGTCTCGGCAGACTGCCCGGCACCGTCACGCTCAGCAGCGGCACCAGCTTTGCCGCGCCGGTTGTCGCCGGCGTCGCGGCGCTGCTGAAGGAGGCATGGCCGCAGATGACCCCGGACGACTTCATGGAAATCCTGAAGGTTTCCTGCAAGGATCTCAGCACCAAGGGCCGTGATATATACTACGGCTGGGGCCTCGTTCAGGCGCCCGACGCCATCCGCGCCGCCGCCGCATACTTCGGCGACGAGGCGCCCGACATGTCTCAGCCGGACAATCCGGGCAGCTCCTGGAGCGACTTCTTCAGCTTCAACTGGCTGCGCGAGATCTTCCAGAACATCATCCGCAGCATCTTCAAGGGCTGGGCGACAAATCTGAGCTTCTGAGCAATCTCAATCCTGAAGGAGGACCATCATGAAAAACACATTTCGCAAGGGCCTGACGCTGCTGATGATTCTGTGCCTGCTGGTGCCGCTGTTCGGCGTCCCCGTGCTGGCGGAGAGCGCAGGAGAGTTGCCCATCGATTATCAGTTCAAGGACGTTGACCTTCCGGACGCGGATGGCGCGCAGGCGCTGGCCGCCGGCATGACCAACGATCCCTACTCCTCCCGGCAGTGGGGCATGAAGATGGTCGGCATGGAGGCCGCCTGGCAGAGCGGTTTGACCGGCAAAGGCGTCCGCGTCGCGATCATCGACGGCGGCGTCTATACGAATACCGGTGAATTCGGCGCCGATCGTCTGCTGGCCGGAAAGCACATGCTCACCGAGGGCGCTTCTACCGAGGACTCCAGCGGCCACGGCACCTTCATCGCCGGCATCATCGGTGCGGCGAAGGACAACGGCGTCGGCATTGCAGGCATTGCCCCCAAGGTGACGATCATCCCGATCAAAACCTCCGACGGCAACACCACGCCCGACGGCGTGGGCGCCCAGGCAATCTATGCTGCGGTGGATGAATTCCACTGCGACGTGATCAACTACAGCTCCGGCGCCATCAAGCTCTCCACCGGCATGCGTGAGGCCGTCCAGTATGCTGTCAGCAAGGGCGTCATCATCGTCTGCTCCACCGGCAACGACGGCAGCACGCAGCTGCACTACCCCGGCGCGCTTCCGGAGACCATCGGCGTCGGCAGCATCAACAAGGGTCTGGAGCGCAGCGAATTCTCCCACCAGAACAAAAGCATTTTCGTCACGGCTCCGGGCGAGGAGGTCTACAGCATCGGTTCCCGCGGCTCCGTATACAGCTCCAGCGGTACGAGCTTCTCCGCGCCCTTCGTGACCGGTCTCGCCGCGCTGCTGAAGGAAGCGCATCCCCAGATGAACACCGATGACTTCAAGGCCATCCTGCAGGCGTCCTGCTACGATCTCGGCGATGCGGGCTACGACACGGAGTTTGGCTGGGGCCTGATCCAGGCGCCGGCGGCAATCCGCGAAGCTGCCGCATACTTCGGCACTGACGCCCCCGCGATGCCGGACAGCCCCGATCCCACGCCTGATTCCAGCTACAATCAGACCATTTGGGATCGTCTGTTCAACTTCGACTGGCTGCGTGAGTTCTTCCAGAACATCATCCGCAGTATCTTCAAGGGCTGGTCCCCGAATCTGACGCTCTGATCATCCGAAAACCCAAAACGGGACTGCTGCAGCATGCAGCAGTCCCGTTTTCGCGGTATCTCCGGAAACCTTACGGCGAACAGAAACGCCGCCAAGCTGTAAATCGAAGACAAGGATATGAGTGACCTTCATTGCAGCAAGCAAGCAGGGGAGTGTCGAATGTGCAAAATGAAAAAAACAGGACTGCCTCGATTGAGGCAGCCCTGCTGGTTTTATCGGAAACGGTTTTTTAGTACATGCCGCCCTTCTGGACTTGGACGGCACGATGTTTATTTGCGGACGTTTTTGAAGAGATATGAGCATCAAAGTTGCAGATGAGAATGCGATATTACAGAGCCGCGTAGCGATACAGGAACGTGACTGCCTGCGCGCGGGTGCAGGGCTGCAGCGGGGCGAAGAGGACGGAGCTGATTCCGTTGGTGATGCCGTTCTTCACCGCCCAAGCCACGGGTGCACCGTAGTAGGCGCCGGCGCTCACATCGCGGAAGCTCGTGCCGCCGAAGACAGACGACTTTGCGTCGGGATTGAACTTCTGATCGTAGCGATAAAGGAACGTGACGATCTGCGCGCGGGTGCAGGTCTGGTCGGGACTGAACTTGTCGGCGCTCGTGCCGGTGGTGACGCCGTTCTCGGAAGCCCAGGCGACAGCCTCGGCGTACCAGTCCTCCGTGAGATCGGTAAAGGCAGCCGCCTGCGTCGGCGCGGGCTTGTCCGCCATGCGCCAGAGGAAGGTCACGATCTGCGCGCGGGTGCACTTCTCGTTCGGGCTGAAGGTCGTCGGGCTCGTGCCATTGGTCACGCCTTCCTGCACCGCCCAGTTGATGGCGGTTTTGAACTCCTCCGAGAGATTCGATACATCGCTGAATGCCGGCTGCACCGGCAGCGCCTTCAGGATCGTCTCCGCAATGAGGGCGTGGCTCGGCACATCGGGATGGGAGTTGTCCACAAAACGCAGATCCTTGTCCGGCAGCGTGATCGGGATATAGCGTCCGTTGTGATTCGGCTGCAGCTTCACGAACAGATTCATCTCGCCGAAGACCAGCTTGAGAATGCCGCCGAGATTGCCGAAGCCGTCATAGTTCAGGGTATAGGACGGAACGACCAGCGTGACGTTCGGATTGATCTCAAAGATGCGCTTGACGATCTTGGGATAATTGATGCGATAGTTCACCTCGCACTTGAGCGCGAGATTGGCGATCTTGGCGGGATAGAGCGGATCCTTCATTGAGATCACCGCCATAAGCGCGGCGATTGCCTGCAGTGCGCTGGCTTCGTCGTTGGTATCGACATCGCCCGTGTCTCCGCCGGCATCGTTCAACGCCTCCACCGCTTCGGCCTGCTCGGCCTCCGTCGCCTCACCGAGCTCCACCTGATCGGCATACTCCGAGGCCTGCTCAAATACCTCGGTGTCATTTTCGGCGACCGCCTGCGCTGCGTCCGCCATGGCTTCTTCCTCAGTGATCTGCTCTCCCTGTGCCGCGGCCTGCTCCACCATCAGCTTCACGAGATCTGCCATGATCGTGCCGAGAATCGGTACATAAATGTCGTTCGCGCCGATGGACATGGTGACCAGATTGGAATTACGGATGGCCTCCGGGTACAGCTCGCTGCTCTGCAGCTCCAGCAGGTTTTCATAGCTGAAGGAGCCGTTGGACATACCGGCGGAGATATCAACCAGCTCTTTGCTGTCGCCCTTGTAGTTCTTGTCCAGCACCATGAGGAGTTCTTCCGTGCGGAAGGCGCACTGCGCATAGGGATGGAAGGTGCCCTCCGCCTCCGATGCGCCGACCGCTTTGGCAATCAGGGACGCATAGGTGCCCTGCACCTCATGCAGACGGGTATAGTCTGTGGCGTGCCAGTGGTTTGCCAGCTCATCGCCAAGCTCGTCCAGCTTCTGCTGTTTGAGCACGGCGAACGTGGCGGCATACTCGGGCGTTCCCTCCACAAGAGCCTGATCCGCGGCTGCAAGACTGTTGAGATACGCGATCGTGTCGCGCACGTCCATGTCTACGGCGGCTTCGCCCCAGACTGCGTATTCCTGCTTCATTTTCTCCCAGCCGGGGAGACCATAGCCGGCGACGGCGCTGTCGCCGAGAGAGGTGTAGGTCCCGTACTGCCAGACGTCCTCCGCGGTCGCGGCAAACGAGACCACGCTGCACAGACTGAACGCCATGGCGATCGTCAGCAGTACGGCAATGACTTTGCGCATAGATTTCATCTTTCTTCCTCCTGAATATTAAACGTGACATTTATAACGCTTGAGTTTATAATATCGGAAAAACCATTGTGAATCAACGGAATCGGCGCAATCGTTATAAAACGGAGAAAAATGTAACATGAACAAGGCAGAGTATTCCAAACAAAGCATGGCAGAAGCCCTCCTGCATTTGATGGAAACAGAGGACTATGACCGTATCACAATCCAGCAGATCGTGGACGAGGCGGGCGTCTCACGCATGGCGTTTTACCGGAATTTTGAGACAAAGGATCAGATCCTGCAATATCATATCGACCGCATCACGGATGAATTTGTCCAGAGGGCAGGACTGAAGGAGAAATATGATGCCGCCGAGACGATCCCTTATTTTCTTGAGATATTTCGACATCTTGTGCGCGTCCGTCCGCTCGGTGAGTTGCTGGTCCGCGCCGGGAAATTTGAGCTCGTGCGGACAGAGTTCGTGCGTGTCTACGCATACCGCGCGCACGATCATAAGGATCTGTACCGCTATCACTTCCTCGGCGGCGGGATCTGCAGCATCTATTACGCATGGCTTGTAAGCGGCTGCAAGGAGTCGGTCGAGGAGCTGACGGACATGATCCTGCAGGTGGCGACGCTGCCGTAAAGCCTTGGTTCAAAAAGCGCTCCAAAAAACACTGGTTGAACGCCGAAAAGCGCACAGCTTTATGCGGATGCCATTTCGAGCAGCTCCAGCCCGTGGGTCTGTACATCGCCGTTTACTGCGGCATAGATCCAATCCGCAACGCTGACGCCATCTTCCAGCGCATCGAAGACGTTGCTGGAAATGATGGTGTGCTGCGTGTTGCCGGTGCTTTCGTCCTCACCGCATCGCCAGATGTAAATCCCGATGTTGGGTATGTTCTTATGCAGGTCGGCGACCATCTTTGCCAGATCCTTCTGGAACTGGTCTCCCAGCGCTTTGGTCTGATCCATTTTACCGGTGCTGATATAGGACTGATACTGCATAAGCGTATCGTCCCGATAGGAACAGTCAAACAGGATCTTCACGGTGTTACCGCGCTTGTTATAAAGTGCGGTCAGACTGTCGAGCACCAGATTGTTGCCAGTGAGCCGGTCGGATATTTCCTTGGGTGACTGCCAAAGATCGACCGCAGTATCATGCCATCCATCATAGAGCAGCAGCGAGCTGTCCACACAGATCGTAATGTTTTCGGCCGAAGGGAACCGGTCGATCACATCGTCCGCCAGAAGCGACGTCGCAAAGCCGCCTGCGGAAAAGCCCGTCACAAGCAGCGTATCCGGCTCTCCGACATACTGCTTTGCCGCTTCGATGAAGGCAGCATAATTGTTGTATCCGTTATGATAGACGGTTTTCTCTTTGCCGTCGTCTGTATAGTGATATGCTCCGGTGCCGCTGTGGAAATCGCCTGTGGCATACGGCAGAACGAGAAACGTCCAGTCCTTAAACGGGTTTAATTCGCTGTCACTGCCGATCCCGCCGGAAGCGACAAAATCCTGAATACTGGCCGTTGTGGCGTAAAATTCTTTTCCGCCCTCTGAGGTTTCACCGGTGATGCTGACGCCGCCGCCGAAGAAGTACACCACCACTTTGTTTTCCGTGCCGAGCCGGATCAGGCCGTGCCATTCGCTCCCGTCGGAGGACTTTGTCCCCTCCGGAGTAATTCGATACCATTTGCCGACCTCCGGTTCTCCGGTGAGCTCCGGATGCTTCACGAGGACGGTTTTGCTGAGAATGATACCAACTGCGACGGCGGCGATGACCACAAGCGCGAGGAATACGACCAGAACGATTGTCCAGCCCCGTCTTTTCGGTTTTGCAGTGTCCATATGTTTGTCCTTCTTTCTCATCCCATTGTTGCTGTGATGACCGCTTCCGAACACCCGCGCAGCAGCTTGTCCGTCAGAACAGCTTTGCCAGTCAAATCCACCGGCTTGCCGTTCACAGTCAGTTCTTTTACGCCGTGCTGGACATGATCCGGATTTCTCACCGCAATCGTCAGCCTGCAGCCGCGATAGGTGCGCTCCACGGTGAAGCCGTCCCACTCTGCGGGGATGGCCGGGTCGATCAACAGACCTTTCAGCGTGGGCCGGATGCCCAGCAGATACTGCGTCGCCGCCACGTCCATCCAGGCCGCCGTGCCGGTGACCTGACTGACGCAGCCCCAGCCGAACTTCTCGTTATCCTTGCCGAGCAGCGTGGAGCAATAGGCATAGGCCTCCGCGTGAGAACGGTCCACGCCGACTTTGCGGATCACTTCACTTGGCATGACCTGCTTGTAATACTTCCACGCCCGATCGCCGTGTCCCAAAATGGCTTCTGCCATGATCGCCCAGCAGTTGGCCTGACAGAACACGCCGCCGTTTTCCGAATACCCGGCAGGCAGACCGTTGACCATGGCCGCCTCCTTGCTGGGCCAGCCGGGATAGCCGGGGGTGTTGAGCAGCAGACCCATGCCGGTGTCCAGCTCTCGCGCGGCGCTGTCCATGGCTTCGATCTGGTGCTCCTTACAGGCATCCGCAATAACCATCCAGCTCTGGGCGTTCAGCCAGATCCGGGCGTGCTCCTGCGTGTGCGTACCGATGGGCTGCGCATCGTCATCCAAACCGCGCAGGAACCACGCGCCGTCCCATGCGGTTGCCTCCAGCGCCTTTTCCTGCTTTTCAATGAGCTGCCGGAACGGCTCTGCACTTTCGCCGCGCATTTCCGCCAGCTCGGAAAGCTGCCGCAGCGCATAAATATGCTGCTGGGAAACCATGATGCTCTCACCCTTGCCCTTACGTCCGAAGGGGCCGAGATGGTCGTTCCAATCAGAGAAGAGGATCAGCGGCAGGTTGTGCTCGCCCAGATGTTTTTCTGTGAAGTCCACGCCGCGCAGCAGATGCTCCCACAGCGTTGCGGAGCCTGCGGGCGTGACCAGATCCGTCCCGAGGAACGGGATCTCCTGATCCAGAAAGCGCAGATCGCCGGTCTCGGCGGCGATAGCATAGGCAAGATACACCATCCAGATATGATCGTCCGAGCGGGTAATATCCTGCGGCGGGCGTTTTTCTTCGGGCCAGGCGGTGTGGATCGCGTGGCCGTCCTCCAGTTGCTGAGAGGCAAGATAGCTGAGCATCTCCGTTGCCCATTCCGGCTTGCGGTAGGCCTGCGCCAGCATGTCCTGCGCCGTATCCCGGAAACCGATGCCGCGTACGCCGGAGGCGTCCGAGCTGATGGAACGGGAATAGCGGGCAGTCTGCACGCATTGCAGCGGGTTCCAGATGTTGATCATCCGCTGTGCGTCCGCATCCGGAAGATCGCACTGATAAACGGCAAGATGCTCGCCCCACCAGCTCTGGAGCTTCGCAAACTGCTGATCTGCTGCGCTGTCTTTCCGGAGTGCGGTCAGCGCAGCCTTTGCTCCTGCCACAGCCTTGTCGTAGTCGGTCAGCGCTCCTTCGGCCACGCCGAGGAAGAAATGGAACTGCTTTTCTGCGCCTGCCTGCAGGCTGACGTGCGTGTGCAGCGCGCCGCAGGGCTCGCCGCCCTGCAGATTGGTATTGGAAAGGCGGCCGTTTTGGACCTCAACGGGATTTCTCTCATCCCGGTAATTGCCGCAGAACACGTCGCGGTTGCAGCAGAAGGAGTCGATCTTCGCGTCCGAGCCGAAATACACCAGCGGAGATTCGTCCTTGCGCGGGTGCATCCATGCGGTGTAAGCATAGGTGACGGCCTGCAAGTCCTCATCGAAGACCGCGCGGGTGTTCCACTTGAGATAGTAGCCGAGGATGTTCTCCTCTCGTGCCAGAAACTGAGACAGCTCCACATAGGCAAAGACGTCGCAGGAGATCGCCTCGCCGCTCTCATTCGTGAGCTTCAGATCCCACACCAGCGTGTCATAGTCCTGCACCATAAAGAGTTTCAGGGCGGCAGTCAGTCCGTTCTTTTTCGCGGTGAACATGGAATATCCCGGCGCATGGCTGGCCTTGCGGAAGTCCACCGGCGTCTCACAGGGGCGAAACGCGGGCGACCAGACGGTTCCGTCATCCATGCGGAGATAAACATAGAACCCCGGAGAGTCGATGGGCATGTTGAAAAAGCGATAGCGGGTGACGCGGAACATCATCGGGGAAATCCACCAGCTCATGCCGCCGCCCGCTTGGGAGACGAAAGCGTGCATCCTGCCGTTGGAAAGATAATTGATCCACGGCGCGGGCAGATCAAAGCGGTCAAAGCGGATCTCCCTCTGTCCGTCAACGAATTGATATGGCAGCTTATCCATGGAGTTCTCCTTCAAAGCAATAATTTCCGGCGCTCAGCGCCTCTGTGCCTCCGTCCGGCAGTGTCAGATGGGCGGTCGTTCCTTCCGGCACCGTGCAGCGATAGAAAAAGTGCTTGCCGTCTCGCTCCCAGCGAGATTCTATCATGCCAAATTGAGTCTGATAGCGACCCTCTGCCCAGGTCAGACTGCCGCCGATCACCGGGCACAGATCAAACTCTTTGAATCCCGGAGCACGGAAGGTCGGCCGGATGCCCGCAACATACTCAAACAGGAACTGGCACACTGCGCCGAAGGAGTAGTGATTGAAGCTGTCCCGGAACACGTCCATGCTGTCCCAGTTTTCCAGCATGGTGGTTGCGCCGAGCGCAATGGGGTGCAGCCAGCTTGGAGCGGTGGTCTGCTCCAGGATACGAAAGGCTTCATCAACCAGCCCATTGTCGCAAAGCGTGGGCAGCAGATACACCGTAGAGAGGAAACCCGTGTTCAGGTGGTAATCGGCTGCCTCCAATTCTTTTTTGAGCTGTGCGATCACCAACGGCTTTTTCTCTGCACTGACCATATCCAACGCGAGTGCTCGGATATACGCCGCCTGGTGGCCCTTTTGAATTTCACCGTCGTCGCCTATGAGGTGTTTGTCATAGGCGGCTTTGATTTTTCCAGAAAGCATCGCATAGCGCTCGGCGTCCTCGTCTTTGCCGAGGATGCGCGCCACGTGCGAGAGATTGTCGCAGCTTCGTTTGGTATAGGCCGTTGCGACCTCCGGCTTGCCGTATTTGGCCATGTGTGTTACATAGTCCGCCGCGGTTCCGCCTTTCGAAAAGAGCTCGATGACCTCCGGCGCGGGCGGCAGCGGCTCGTTCCATTCACCATAGTGGAAGCGGGTGTCGTAGATGAAATCTCCATCGCCGCTCGCGTACCAGGGCTTGTCCGCATACATGGGATTTTGTTCCTTCATGCAGCGCAGGGAGAATTCGACCCATTTTTTCGCTGTGTCGTAGTGTTCCTCCAGGAACGCTTGATCGCCGTACATCAGGTACATCTGATACGGGATCCATACTGCGGAATCGCCCCAGCCTACGCTGTCCTCACCGATGTTGCCTTCACCGGTGGGTCCGGCCAGCGCCATGTCGGGGTCGGTTGCCTGAACGGTCTTCAGCTCCTCGGGGTTATGGACGCTGGAGGTGGACGGGAAGGTGATGCCCACCTTGCCGGAGGCGTACTGCTCAATGGTTTGATCCACCAGCCATTTCTTGAAAAACTGCCGCACATCCATGAAATACGCCGCTGTGCGGCAATAAATCATGGCGTCGCCCGTCCAGGCGTTGCGCTCGCGGGTGGGGCAGTCCACCGGTACATCGAGGAAGTTGCCCTTCTGGCTCCATCGGGCATTCTCCACCAGCTTGTTGACAAGTGCATTGGAGCACTTGAAGTCTCCCGTTTCCTCCATGTCGGAGTAGACGGCGATGGCCTCAAAATCCGCGTCCTCAATGCCTTCCACAAGCGCATACCGGAAGCCGAACACGGCAAAATGCGGGGTGTATTCCTCCACTTCCGCACCCTTGCAGATGTAGGTGATCTCCTGAAATTCCGCCCGGCCGCCGTCGCAGTTGGCGGTGGAGAATTTGCCGTCCTTGTCCAGCCCTTCCCCGTGCTTGAGGTGTACGGTCTGCCCACGTTTGGTGTTGTGAAGGGTCATATGGACATAGCCCGCGATGTTCTGCCCGAAGTCGACAACAAGCTTCCCGGCGGCGTCACGCATGAGCCTGCCGGGGAAACGCTCCTTTTCCCGCACGGGGACGCTCTGGTTCTCAATCAGCTCCCCCTCGGCGTGTTCGGTGCAGAGCGCGGCTTTTTGCCAGCCGTGGAGCTCCATGCGGGCGTCATAGAATTCGCCCTTTTGCAGATCCGTCCGCACGACAGGGCCGAGACCGGCGTCCCAGCTTTCATCTGTCGTGAGCGTTTCTTCGCTGCCGTCTGCGTATCGAAGCTTCAGCTCTGCCCAGAGTGAGAGCTTATAGCCGAAGTTGTTGTTCCACCGCCACCAGCCGTCGCCCACCGTCACGCGCAGTTCGTTCTCGCCTGCATGGATGCGGTCGGAAACGTCGTACTCCTGCACCTGAATGCGGTGGTAATAGCTGGTGAGCCCCGGCATGAACCGGTTTTCCGTAACCGGTCTGCCGTTCAGCTCTGCTTCATAGATTCCGTGGGCGGAAAGGCGCAGCGCAGCGTTTTTGATCACATTCTGTACGCAGAATGTGCGCCGGAACACCGGAACAAGTCGTGTTTCCCGGTTGTCGTCGGGATGGCAGACCCAATGCGCCATCAGCTCAACCTCTGGGACAGCGCAAGGATCCGTCCGGCACAAATCTCCAGCGCTGCGCGGGAGAGCGTTCCGTCTTCCAGACCGCTGAGAATGCCGTCCACATCTTCTGTTCCTCCGGGCATGATCAAGTCGTTTCCTGCCTGTATACACACAGCGGGGCTGGAAGCGCCGTGACTGCCGAGATTGAATTTGTCGTTGGTCGTGCCCCAGTCTGTCATGACGATGCCTTCAAAACCCCATTCGTCCCGCAGAATCGTGGACAGAAGATCCTGTCGGTTTGCGGTATGGATGCCGTTGAGCAGATTATAGGAGGTCATGAGCGCCATGGGCGCGGCTTCCTTCACACAGATCTCGAAGCCCTTGAGGTAGATTTCCCGAAGGGCACGCTGCGAAACAACGCTGTTCGAGCCGTAACGGTTCGTCTCCTGGTTGTTGCAGGCAAAGTGCTTGATCGTGACGGCGCATTTGGGGTGCCGCTGTACGCCTCGCGTCACTGCAGCAGCCGCCCTGCCGGAGATCACAGGGTCTTCGGAATAATACTCAAAGTTTCTGCCGCAGAGCGGACTGCGGTGGATGTTCAGCGCAGGCGCGAGCCATACATTCGCGCCGAACAGCTCCATCTCTTCGCCGACGATATCGCCGCACTGCTCACAGACGGCGTCGCTCCAGCTTTGCGCCAGTGCGGTGCCGATCGGGATTGCGGAGGCGTAATGATAGAGCGTCGCGCTTGCCTTTGCCTTCTCCTTATTCTGCAAAAGCTTGGCCGCAATGAGCTGCTGGATTTCCATGGGCAGAATGTTCAGAATGCTGTCGAACGCCCCGTCGTCAATCCCTTCCTGACCGGCCTCTGTCTCAATGTATGCAGTCGAGAGGCGCAGTCCCGCAGGGCCGTCCGCCATCACAATGGTTCCGTACCCCTTTTCGCGCACGAGCGCGGCGGTCTCGCCTGCACCGCCGGCCAGACGGGACGCAGAATTGCCGATGATGGAGGCCATGTTCTGGGATTCGGAGTGCTTTCCGACGCAGATGAGCGCAAGCTCTCTGTCTGTGAAGTCGGAGAGATCACAGCCCGCGAGCGGCTGCGGCGCGATTTTTCTGCGCCGGTAATGTCCGATGCCATTGAGCGCGGAAGCGGGCACGATGATGTTGGGGACGGTTTCTGATTCGCTGCGCTGCGTCTGCGGCGCCCAGTCGGAAAAATCCGCCGCTCCGCCGGAATGACTGCCCGTCTCCACCGTTACGTTGTCAGACAGCGTAACGACGCCGACGAGTGTTTCACCGACGCAGATCTGATACTTGCCCTGCTCCAGGAGCCATGCGTCAGACGCCTCGTCCCAGCTTGCCATGTCTTCCAGCGGCAGAGTCAGGGAGACCTCTTCGCGTGCACCCGGCTGCAGTTCGTTTGTCTTTTGGTATGCTCCGAGCTCCCGCAGCGGCTTTGCGAGCCTTCCGCAGGGCGCGGAATAGTAGAGCGGAATCGTTTCCTTTCCGGGGAAGCGTCCGATGTTTTCTGCGATCACAGAGACGCGAATGCAGTTGTCCTTTACGGCAAAGGATTTGGCTGAAACGGAAAACTCCGTGTAACCGAGACCAAAGCCGAAGGGGAACAGCGGCCGAACGCCTGCGGCGTCATAGTATCGATAACCGACGAAGACGCCCTCGCGGTAGCGGGTGTCATCCCGCTGGGCAAAATCACCGATTTCCGGAGCGTCCTTTGCGGCAGCCCAAGTGGTCGTGAGCTTGCCGGAGGGGTAAGCGCGGCCAAGCAGGACGTCTGCAAACGCGTCGCCGGTAACGGAGCCGAGCTGGCTCAAAAGCAAAATGTTATCCACTCGCTCCAGAACGGGCGAGAGGTCTACCGGCCCGCCAACATTCAATACGAGCATGAATTTCTCATAGGCTTCCGCACAGCGCAGAATATCCCGCTGCTCATCATCGGTGAGCAGCAGATCTCCCTCGTTTCCGGGGCGATCCGCGCCCTCGCCGGAATTGCGGCTCAGCACATAGACACAAACGTCTCCTGCGCCGTCGAGCGGCAGCTCATAATGCGGCTCCGGGGGCGTCCGTCCCATGCCGACGAGAAACACAGATTTGCCGAGCTGCTTTGCTTCCTCGGCAATAGCGTCATAAAATACCTTGATTCCGGCGTCGCGAGCGGCCTTGTATCCGTCCATCCACGCCTTTGTGGTCACGGTAAAGCCTGCGTTTTCCAGACCCTCCTCGACCGTTGTATAATGACGGACATTCACGTCTCCGCTGCCGGTGCCGCCCTTGATTGTCTCGCGTGCGCCCGCGCCGTAGAGCGCGATCTCACAGGGGGCGGACAGCGGAAAATCCCCGTTCTTTTTCAGCAGCACCATGCACTCCGGCGCAAGCGCGCGAAGCTTGGAAAGGTGCGCTCTTTCAAAATCCTGAACCTCAGAGGATGTGATTCTGACCATATTTGTTAAGCCTCCAGTTCGTTGATCATCCCGTGCAGTGCCCGGTCGATTTCGGTGATGATGTCTGTCGGGATCTGTACCATCTCCATGATCTCCCGTGCAGTGTTGTTTCCCACGGCCGCCATCAGCCCTTCCACCGAGAACTGCCGGGCAGCGGCGACAGCCTCAATGCCCTTGAACATCGGGACCAGTACCGCCTTTGCGTTCTCACTTTGTTTGCGCAGATGGGAGAGTGTGCAGTCAACACTGAGCACCGGCGCAAAATCCCCGTTCATCGAGATTGCCGTAACCGGCTCTGTGAAGCCGCTGCGCGTGAGTTTTCCCATCACCTCTCCCAGCCATTCGATGCTGTCCGGCACCCAGCGGGGCAGCCGCGGGCAGACAGAATTGGTGTTGATTCAGTCCTCACCGGTGGAAAAGCCGTGCCCGCCATAGGAGTAGATGTGGCTTTCAAAGGCCACGCCCTTTTCCGCCAGCGCCAGCTCCATCAGCAAGGCGTTTTTGATGTTGACGGTGCGGTCATCACGGGCAGCAGCGAGGAAGCAGGGGCAGGTCTCTGCTGTGACGTGCTCATTGGGATAGGGCATCCCCGGCTGACACATATCGCAGATATCCTTGAGGATTGCAGGGTAGATCAGCACTGCCGCAGCGGGCTTGTGCTCCGCCACGGTCGCGGCGCAGGCGGCAAGATGACCGCCGGCTGAGAACCCGACCACAGCGATCTTTGTTTTGTCCAGATGCCACTCGTCCGCCCGCGCCTCAATGAGCGCCATCGCCTGCTCATAGTCCTCCATCGGCAGAGGCCATTTCCCCTTGGGTGTGCAGGTATAACGCAGAATAAAGGTCTGATACCCCGCCTTGAGATAAGCCGCTGCGACGGGATCAGCCTCCCGGTCCGAGCACATGGCGTAGCCGCCGCCCGGGATCACCAGCATGGCGGGACGTTTGGCAAAGCCAAACTCGCCCTCTACATCCTGAAGATAGGCCGTCAGAGATACGTCTCTCTCTTTGTTCAAAATAATCTTTTCTGCTTTCATATGTTTTCTCCTCAGAGCTTGCCAAGCCCCAGCTTCAGTACTTCGCCGCTGACGCCGCGCATCATCCAGTCAGCGCAGCTCACGCCGTCTACCACGGTGGTGAAAGCGGCGTTGGAGCCGCAGAGGCAGTGGACGGTCAACTCGGCGTCCTTGCTGTTTTTGTCCGGCGTATCAAAGAGAAACGTGCTCAGGTCCGGAATCTCCTTTTGCAAAGCCTCCAGCATTTCCTTCAGCATCTGCTGATATTTGACGCCCGCGGCTTTGTCCGGAACCCATCGACCGTCTTCCAGATACAGTTCCATCTGTGTCAACGCAGCGTCCCGAACGGAGCAGCAGTACATGATTTTGATCTCGGGATGATTCCTATGAAGTGCGAGCAGACTGTCGGAGACGATCTCGTCTCCTTTGAGGCGCGCCGCGATCTCCTCCGGTGCCTTCCAGACCTCGCGCGCAACGCGCTGCCAGTCATAGTGCATCATGGCGCTGTCCACGCAGGCGGTGATGTCGCTGCAGTTCGGAAATGCCGCAGCGACTGAGTCCGTGAGAAGAGAAGTCGCGAAGGCTCCCGCAGAAAACCCGGTCACCAGGATTTGCTCCGGGTTCGGCACCAGCTCCTTGATCTTTTTCAGCAGCATCTGAAAATTCGTATAGCCGTGGTGATGCAGCACAGCGGGGTTCCCGTTCAGATCTGTATAGGGAAAATCCCCGGTTCCGCAGTGGAAATCCCCGGTGGCATAGGGCACAAACATCAGGCTCCAGTCCCGGAAGGGGTTCTTTTTGGAGCGGCCAAAGGTGCCGACTCTGGGAATAATGTCGCCGAAACGCACATCGTCGGAATAGAACATTTCGCCCTTACCGCCAATGCGCTGGGGTCTGGCGGCGGTGTGCGCGTCCACAGAAACGCCGCCGCCGGAAAAACCGATCATCAGCTTGTTGGAATTACCCAGACGGATGCAGCCGTGGTAGGGATTGCCGTTGGCGCAGAGCGCGCCCTCCGGCCAGTACTCATAGTTCTTTCCGGGCTTGGGATGTTCCGGCAGCTCCGGAAAACGGGTCAGCTCAATGTAATCGGCAAGGAGCCGGTTGAACAGCGGCCAGCCTTTCCGGTCCTCCTTATGCGTTTTCCGTTTTGCCATGGTTTTCCTCCCCGCTCATCGCATAGAGTTCCTTTGCCTTCTCCACCTTATAGCGGAAGCAGTCCTCCCGCAGCTTGTCCTGCTCCGGCTTTTCCTCGGCCTTGTCCGTGCCGAAGCCGTGGTAGCCGTTTTCATATTTCTTCAGATCCAGCAGCTTGCCGTGCTGTTTCAGAAGTTCTGCGTAATGCTCGCCCTGCGGATGCAGAGGGTCTCTGCCGCAGACGATGATGACTGCCGGAGAGAGCGTTTCCAGCGTTTCTTTCGTAATTTTTGCCGCCGGAGACAGCACCTCGCTGTCGAGAGGCAGCTTTGGCGGATAGAGCTCAAACATCATCTTGTAGAGCTTGTCGCCCTCCGGGAAGTCAATGGGGATCGTGTGGGTGAAATCCAGGAATGGAACCTCCATGATCTGTCCCGCGATCCGGACGCCCTCCTGCGCCAGCAGAATGGATGCGCCTGCCGTGAGATGTCCGCCTGCGCTGCCGCCGGAGAGGATGATCCGGTTCGGGTCGATGCCCAGCTGATCCGCATGCGCTTTGAGCCACTTGACGGTGTCCACGATTTCCTCGTGGGGATAGGGAAAGCTTTTGTCGTAAAGCCGCTTGTAGTTGATGTTGACGACGAAAGCGCCGAGCGCCTCGCTCAGTCGTATGCAGTAGCGGTCATCGTCCACCGCGTCCAAACCGACCCAGGCTCCGCCGTGGATCTGGACGAACACAGGCATGTTCTCTCGCTTTTCCGGATAGTAGAACAGCACCTCTACGGGTTCTTTGCCGTCGCGCTGGATATAGCTGCGGTCTCCGATCACGGGATCGGTCTTGTAATGCCTGTTGACCTTATGAAAGCGGGCGTTCATCACTGCCCGTTTGATTGCTGTAAATGCCATCATTGCACCTCGATTTTCAAATCTCCATCCCCGCTCGTCACGATCAGCGCTCTGCCGTGATGGGTTCGGATGGTTTGATCAAAATAGTTTTCTTCGTTTTTCGGGTCAGCCGTGCCAAAGCCGAGGATTGTTCTGCCACCGGAGACGCCAGCAGTCAGCGTCATCACGATCTCCGGATTGAGAATGCCGTTTGCGTCCTTCACGGAGATCTCAGTGATTCCGCCGCCGCAGTCGGTCAGCGCAACATGCACATCATCGGAAGCGGTCAGAAGGGTGTCACGCTCCGCAGGCTGACCATTTCGGATGTTGACCGCCGTCAGCGTGCCGGGTTCATAGACCGTCTCAAACAGCGCCTTGCAGCGTTCCGTCTTTTGTCTCCCGACCGAGCGGCCATTGACAAGCAGATCTACCTCGTCGGCGTCGGAATAAACCTCCACAATGATGGGCTTACCTATGCTTGCCCGATAGTTCCAGCTCCGCAGGGCATCCGACCAGCCCCAACGGGTAGGAGACTGTTTTTCTCCGTAGTGCGCCGGGTCCTGCACGGCGAGATAGGGTTCTTTCCGAAGCCCCCATACGATCTGACGCCAGTAGGAAACGGGGCGCCGATCGCCGATCAGGTCATAGTCGCCGCAGTTGGCGGTCCTCCACGGGTAGGCGCCGTACAGGTCATAATCGATTGCCTCACCATAGCGATGCTGTCCGACGCCGGCCTCCCCGAGATAATCCCAGGCGGCCCAGCCAAAGTCTCCGATGAGCTGCGGGAGCGTTCGGCACAGGTTCCAGTTTTCATAAAGCGCGCCGGGATAACACTCCGCACCTACCATGATCCGGTGCGGGTACAGCTTGGCGTCCGCCTCATAACGGAAGGTCGCGTAATTATATCCTGCCACGTCCAGATAGCTGAATGCCTCCTCGAGCGGCTCACCGATTTCCCTGGAGGCCATGAGCTT
>JAFRDQ010000057.1 GCA_017411225.1 Oscillospiraceae bacterium | reverse complement strand
TGGTTGGAGCCTACGGTAAACCGTCAAGCGGTAAGGGGAGGGAACCAATCCACAGCATCCTCTGCAGTGTAGCACACAGACGCCAAACGGGCGACTGTTGCTGCTGCTTTATAATACAAGGGGAGGGGCTTGCCCCTCCCGTGCAGACCGCATCCACGATCCGCACCATCCCCGGCGAATCCGCACCGCACCCACCGTAGGGGCGGACGCCCTCGGCGGCCCGTGCAGAGCAACATCCATTGTCGCTCCAATCTCCGGCGACCACGCACCATGCCCTGTCATCGCGCACCAGTGCGCACTGGCGCGGCAATCTGTCCTCCTAAACCAAAACCAGAGCTGTCATCGGCAGCTCTGGTTTTCATATTTCCGGATGATCTCCTCAGCAGCCTCGCGCTTGCTCTGGTGCCGATCCATCGCCGTCTTGCTGATATGCCGGTGCGCCTCCGGCTCTGTGAGCCCCTCGTGCGCGATCAGCAGCCACTTGGCCCGGTTTACAATGCGGATCTCCTCGATCTTTTCCTCCACCGTGGCCTGATGCTGCCGCATGGCGCGCAGGCGCTCCCGCATGGCGCACAGCGAGCGGATCTGCTGCGTGAGCATCTGCGTGTTCGTCGGCTTGGAGAGCACCATCACGCCGCTCGGCAGCAGCTTCGCGTGCGTCTCCTCATAGAGCTCATGGCGGATCAGCAGCAGCGCGGCGGCGTCCGTCTCCTCGCTCATCTCCACCGCAAATTCGGTTCCGAGACCGTCCGGCAGGGGAGCGTTGACGATCACGAGATCATACTGCGCGTTCACGCCCAGCCGCCTTGCCCGGCTCAAACTGCCCGCGATCGTCACCGGCCAGAAATCCGTGTTCGGAAGCAGCGCCAGGATCGATGCATTGAATTTTTCGCCCGCGGAAACGAGCAGCACGCGATAGGGATCGCTCTGAAATACCACAGCGCCGCCTCCTTTCTCAAAGTTTTTTGTCTGCGCTTATTGGCAGTAGCCGTCCAGAATCCGCGCCGGAATGTGCGCCGCGACAAATTCGCTCCCGCGCGCCGCCGCGACGGCCTCTCGCAGCGAGGTCGGCAGCTTCTGGAATTGCGCCGCCTGCTCCGGCGGAAGGCGGAAGAGATTGCAGTTTGCCGCCTCCGGCAGGGGCAGCCCCTGCTCGATCCCGTCGAGACAGGCGTGGATGATCAGAGAAAACGCAAGATACGGATTCGTCAGCGAGTCCGGCGATCTGAGCTCCAGCCGCTTATATTCACCCGCCGCCGCCGGCACACGCACCAGCTGCGAGCGGTTCTCCTGCGACCACGAAACATAGAGCGGCGCCTTGTCCCGCCCCAGCCGTTCATAGGACTGCACCGCCGGATTTAAGAACAGCGTGATGTCCCGGATCTTGTCCAGCAGCCCCGGAACCAGCTTCTGCGGCGGCAGATCCGCCCCGCGCAGACTCGCCGAGACGTTGATGTGCATGCCGTTTCCGTCGTGCTTCGCCAGCGGGCGTGGGGAGAAATCGGCGCAAAGACCGTTCTGCGCCGCGATCGCCTTGACCACGCTGCGAAAGAGAATCGCGTTGTCCGCCGCCGAAACGGGGTCTGCGTAGCGAAAGTCAATCTCATTCTGGCCCGGGCCGCTCTCATGGTGCGAGCTCTCCGGCAGAATGCCCAGATGCTCCAGCGTCAGGCAGATCTCCCGCCGCACATTCTCGCCCCGATCCTCCGGGGCGACGTCCATGTAGCCCGCGTTGTCGAAGGGCTCCGCCGTGGGCTTGCCGCCCTCATCGAGCCGGAAGAGGTAAAATTCCATCTCCGTGCCGAAGCGAAAGGCATATCCCGCCTGCGCCGCGCGCTCTGTGGCCCTGCGCAGCAGCGCGCGTGTGTCCGCCTCAAACGGCGTGCCGTCCGGGTGGACAATGTCGCAGAACATGTGCGCCACGCGCCCGGTCTGCGGCCGCCACGGCAGCTCCCGCAGCGTCGCCGCGTCCGGGCGGAGAAAGAGATCGGAGCGCACGTCCATGTCAAACCCGTGCACGGCCGAGGCGTCAAACGCGATTCCGTGGCGGAAGGCGCGCGGAAGCTCGCTCGCCATGATCGCCACGTTGCGCTGCCGGCCGTAGATATCGCAGAACGCCATGCGGACGAACTTCACGTCCTCCTCCTGCACATACTGCATGACCTCATTCGGCGTATAATTCACAAATAATCGGCTCCTTTCCTCAGAAACCCTGAATGATCATATTTTACCTGACAAGCGATCCCGGCGCAAGCATTTTCCATTTTTCGGTTGACAATTTTGTGCCCGGGGTGTAAACTGCTCGCATTGAGACAACGACGTCCGACTCCGGGCGTCGTTTTCGCTTTTTTACGTTGCGAAAGGGAGGAAAACGAACATGAGCAAGTATATCTTCGTCACCGGCGGCGTCGTCTCCGGTCTCGGCAAGGGCATCACCGCGGCCTCGCTCGGGCGCCTGCTGAAAGCGCGCGGGCTCAAGGTCGCCGCGCAGAAGCTCGATCCGTATATCAACGTCGACCCCGGCACGATGAGCCCCTATCAGCACGGAGAGGTCTATGTCACCGAGGACGGCGCGGAGACCGATCTTGATCTCGGCCACTATGAGCGCTTCATCGATGAGGATCTCAACCGCTTTTCCAATCTCACCACCGGCAAGGTCTACTGGAACGTGCTCCAAAAGGAGCGCCGCGGCGAATACCTCGGCGAGACCGTGCAGGTCATCCCGCATATCACGGGTGAGATCAAGGACTTCATCTACGCCGTCGGCAAAAAGACGAACGCCGACGTCGTCATCACCGAGATTGGCGGCACCACCGGCGATATTGAGAGCCAGCCCTTTCTCGAGGCAATCCGGCAGGTCGGGCTCGAGCAGGGGAGAGAAAACAGCCTCTTCATCCACGTCACGCTCGTGCCGTATCTCGCCGGCAGCGGCGAGCACAAGTCCAAGCCCACGCAGCACTCCGTCAAGGAGCTGCAGGGCATGGGCATCCACCCGGATCTGATCGTCCTGCGCTGCGATGAGCCGCTGGAGGAATCCATCCTGCGCAAGATCGCCATGTTCTGCAACGTCCCGCCCGACTGCGTCATCGAAAACCGGACGCTTCCGATTCTCTATGAGGCCCCGCTCATGCTTGAGCAGCAAAAGCTCTCCGCCATCGTCTGCCGCGAGCTCGGCCTGCAGACGCCGCAAGCGGATCTTTCCGAATGGTCGGCGATGGTTGAGCGCATCCGCTCGGCGGAGCGAACCGTCACGATCGGCCTCGTCGGCAAATATACCCAGCTGCACGATGCGTATCTCTCCGTGGCCGAGGCGCTGCGCCATGCGGCGTTCGCCGCCGGAGCCAGGGTGGAGATCCGCTGGATCGACAGCGAAACCGTCACGCCCGATACCGCCGATGCGCTGCTCTCGCCCTGCGGCGGCATTCTTGTGCCGGGCGGCTTCGGCGCGCGCGGGATCGAGGGCATGATCTGCGCCGCCGAATATGCGCGCGAGCACCGCGTGCCCTATCTCGGCATCTGCCTCGGCATGCAGATTGCGGTCATCGAGTTTGCCCGCCATGTCTGCGCCTTTGCGGACGCGAGCTCCGGCGAATTCGATCCGGCGTCGCAGCACAAGGTCATCGACTTTCTCCCCGACCAGAGCGACGCCGTCGCCAAGGGCGGCACGCTCCGCCTCGGCGCGTATCCCTGCCGCATCGCCCCGGGCACGCAGATGGCGCGGTGCTACGGCGTGCCGGAGATCTCCGAGCGCCACCGCCACCGCTATGAGTTCAACAATGCCTTTCGCGAAGAATTGGAGCGCGCCGGGCTCGTCCTCAGCGGCACCAGCCCGGACGGCTCCATCGTCGAAACGGTGGAAATTGCAGGGCACCCGTTTTTCGTCGGCGTGCAGTTCCACCCGGAGTTCAAGAGCCGCCCGAACCGGCCGCACCCGCTCTTTCAGGGCTTGATCGACGCATCGCTTCCGCGCTGATCACTCCACGGTCACGGATTTGGCGAGATTCTTCGGCTTATCAATGTCGCAGCCGTTCTCCTTTGCCACATAGTAGGCCAGCAGCTGCATCGGAATCACGGCGAGCGCAGGGGAGAAGAGCGTGTTCACCGGCGGAATGTAGATCACGTCGTTCGCCTCTGCCACGATCTTCCGCTCGCCGCGGAAGGCCACGGCCAGCACGCGTGCCCCGCGCGCCTTGACCTCCACAATGTTGCTGATCGTCTTGTCAAGCAGCTGCTCGTTGCAGCACACGGCGATCACGGGCGTACCCTCCTCGATGAGGGCGATCGTGCCGTGCTTCAGCTCGCCCGCGGCGTAGCTCTCGGCGTGGATGTAGGAGATCTCCTTCATCTTCCGCGCGCCCTCGAGCGCCACAGCCCAGTCGGTGTTGCGCCCGATGAAAAACAGGGAGGGGGATTTGTGGTATTTTCGCGCGATCGCTGGAATGCCGTGGTTTAAGTCGATCGCGTTTTGAATCAGCTTCGGCAGGCGGAGCAGGTCATAGAGCAGCACAGCGTAGCGCTCATCGCCGAGTCTGCCCAGTCGCCGCCCAATGAACATCGCCGTCAGAAACAGCACGGTCAGCTGCGTCGTGTAGCCCTTCGTCGTCGCCACGGCGATCTCCGGCCCCGCCCAGGTATAGAGCGTCCAGTCGGCGAGCTTGGCGATCGTGCTCTCCACCACGTTCACGATGGCGAGCGCCTTCGCGCCCCGCGCGCGGCATTCCTTCATCGCGGCGATCGTGTCCGCTGTCTCGCCGCTCTGGCTGATCACGATCAGCAGCGTGTGCTCGTCGATCAGCGGGTCGCCGTAGCGCAGCTCGCTTGCGAGCACGACCTCCACCGGAATGCGGCAGAGCGATTCCAGCGCGTATTTCGCGGCGCACCCGGCGTAATAGGCGCTGCCGCAGGCGGTGATCACAATCTTGTTGAACTGCCCGAGCTCCTCCGCGCTCAGATCAAATTCATCCAGCCGAATCTCCCCGTCGCGCACGCGCGGGGCGATGGCGGCGCGCACGGCGGCGGGCTGCTCCATGATCTCCTTGAGCATGAAGTGGTCATAGCCGCCCTTTTCCGCCGCCTCCACCGTCCAGGTGATGCGGCTGACCGGCTTTTCCATCTTCCGGCCCGTGCTGTCATAGACCGTGATCTCCTCCGGCGTCAGCTCTGCGAACTCCCCGTCGTCGAGATAAATCGCGTTTTTCGTGTAGCTCACGAGCGCCGTCACATCGGAGGCAAAGTAGTTTTCGCCGATGCCCACGCCGAGGATCAGGGGGCTCGCCTCCTTCACGGCAAAGAGCGTGTTCGGGTGATCCGAGCAGAGCACGCCCAGCGCGTAGGAGCCCTCCAGCTGCGCCACGGTGCGCATCACGGTCGACTTCAGATCGCCGCAGTCGCAGTCCTCCAGAAGATGCACGATCACCTCGGTGTCCGTCTCGCTCTCGAAGGTATAGCCCTTCTGGATCAGCGCCTCGCGCAGCACGGCGAAGTTTTCGATGATGCCGTTGTGCACCACGGCGAAGCGCCCGTCGTTGGACAGATGCGGATGCGCGTTTAAGTCCGTCGGCGCGCCGTGCGTGGCCCAGCGCGTGTGGCCGATGCCGGTCCTGCCGTGCACCGCCGCGCCGTTTTCCGTCTTGTCGCAGAGCTTCTGCACCTTGCCGCTGATCTTCTCCACGCGAATGGCGTCCTCGCCCATCACGGCGATGCCCGCCGAGTCATATCCGCGGTACTCCAGCCGCTTCAGTCCCTCCAGCAGCAGCGGCGCCGTCTCCCGCGCGCCGGTAAAGCCAACGATTCCACACATGATGGAAACCTCCTTTTCAAGCATAAAAAAGGCAAAGACGCCCCTTGTCGGAGCGCCTTTGCTCTATATTTTGAATTATAGCGCTTTTGCAATACCCTGTCAAACCGGGAGAGGTAAAAAAATCCACAAAATCCAAAATCCATTTTTTGCAATTTGACGATTGACAACTTCTCATTTTCGGCGTAACATGACCCACATCAGAGACAAGGACGTCTGCTTTGGCGTCCTTGTCTCTTTTTCTATCTCAAAAACAGGGAGTGTGATCGGAATGTGTTCCATCATGGGCTTTACGAAACTGGTTCTGGACGAAAATGAGGTGTGGGCGTATTTCAATCGCACCCAATCCCGCGGGCCGGACATGTCCCGCGCGGAGCCTGCCGGGGAGGGGCTGCTCTGCTTCCACCGCCTCGCCATCATGGGTCTGGATGAGGCCGGCATGCAGCCGTTTCATCTGGAGAACGACGTCTGCGTCTGCAACGGCGAGCTCTACGGCTTTCGCCCGGTGAAGGAGGAGCTCGAGCAGCGCGGCTATGTCTTTGAGAGCGGCTCCGACTGCGAGATCATCCTCCCGCTCTACCGGGAGTACGGGCTGGACATGTTTCGGATGCTCGATGCGGAGTTTGCCATGGTGATCTATGACGGACGGGAGGACTGCTTCATCGCCGCGCGCGACCCGATCGGCATCCGCCCGCTGTTCTATGGCCATGACGCGCAGGGAAACATCGTCTTTGCGAGCGAGGCGAAAAACCTCGTCGGCCTCTGCCGCAGCATCCGCCCCTTCCCGCCGGGACATTACTATGCCGGCGGCGCTTTCGTCCGTTATGCGGACGTGACCGACGTCGAGCCAAACGCAGAGCAGGATCTTGACGTCATCTGCGCCTCCATCCGTGAAAAGCTCATCCGCGGCGTTCAAAAGCGGCTCGACGCCGACGCTCCCCTCGGCTTTCTCCTCTCCGGCGGACTGGACAGCAGCCTGGTCTGCGCCATCTCCGCGCGCCTGCTGCCGCATAAGATCCGCACCTTCGCCATCGGCATGGACACGGACGCCATTGACCTCAAATACGCCCACATGGTCGCCGACTTCATCGGCGCGGAGCACACCGAGGTCTATATGACGCGGCAGGACGTGCTCGACGCACTCGAGGAGGTCATCGCGCTCCTCGGCACGTGGGACATCACCACGATCCGCGCCAGCATGGGCATGTATCTCTGCTGCAAGGCGATCCATGAGCAGACGGACGTGCGCGTGCTGATGACGGGCGAGATCAGCGATGAGCTCTTCGGCTATAAATACACCGACTATGCCCCGTCCCCCGAGGCCTTCCAGCAGGAGGCGAAAAAGCGCGTGGACGAGCTTTATATGTACGACGTCCTGCGCGCCGACCGGTGCATCTCGGTCAACTCCCTCGAGGCGCGCGTTCCCTTCGGCGATCTGGACTTCGTGCGGTATGTCATGTCCATCGACCCGGCTCTGAAGATGAACACGTATGATATGGGAAAATTTCTCCTGCGCCATGCGTTCGAGGACGACCGGCTTCTCCCGGACGAGATCCTCTGGCGGCAGAAGGCGGCCTTCTCCGACGCTGTCGGCCACTCCATGGTGGACGATCTGAAGGCATACGCCGAGAGCCTGTACTCGGACGAGGCGTTCCATGAAAAATGCAGGCAGTATGCCTATTGCCCGCCGTTTACGAAGGAGAGCCTGCTCTATCGGGAGCTCTTCGAGAAGCACTACCCCGGGCAGGCGGCCATGATCCGGGATTTCTGGATGCCGAACAAAACCTGGCCCGGCTGCGACGTCGACGATCCCTCCGCCCGCGTGCTCTCCAACTACGGAGCGAGCGGAAAATAAAACACGCGAGAAACTCAAAGGAGAGCCGCAAAGCGGCTCTCCTTTGAAGCGTGAAGCGCTTAAAACGCCAGACTCCATGCGATCAGAATTTGCGCGGCGTAGTACGTGTAATGCACCCAGCGGTTGTACACCGGGTCCTTCGCCGTGCCGAAGCAGTGGCAGGAGAGGATCGTGTCGCTGATGACGAACAGCACGCCGCCGATGGCGAAGAGCACCGTCGCATCCCCCGGCTGCTTCACGGCCAGCCCGCAGGCGATCGCGCCCATGGACGCGACGAGGGCGATATAGCCATAGCCCGGGATCTGCATCTTGCCCGCGTCGGCCTTGCACCGCAGCGCGCTCACGCCCGCGATCACGAGCAGCCCAATCCAGAAGGGAATGCCGGGCAGCCATGCCTTCCCGTTCACGCCGAGCAGCGCAATGATATAGAGCACGTGCCCCAGCGCAAAGGAGATCGCGCCGGTGAAAAAATACTGGTCGTGCTTCTCCGGATATTCAAACCGCATCGCCAGCAGCACATCGCCAATCAGCCCCAGCACGAGACCAAACCCGATCAGCAGATGATGACCGCCGCCGTCTGCCAGAATGACAAACCAGAGTCCGGTCAGCACAAAGCAGAGGCTCGCAAGCCCTTTCAGCCGCACGGCCTTCGGATGGTTGCTGCGCTCCATCTCCGCCAGAAACAGATGGTCGAGCACCACGCAGCCGATCGTCAGCAGGATGGGGAGGAGGTATTTCATGTCCGCGCTCCTTTCCAAATCGTCATTCATGATTTGTTCACAAATTCAGTATACGGTATCCACGATCTTCCTGTCAACGATACTCCGAAAATTGAAAGCAACTTCGTAGGATATGCCTAAAAACCGCGGTTGACAATCAGAGGAAAAATACATATAATAGTTGCATATGCGAGGAAGGGGAGGAGTAGCCTCCCGGCTCCAGTCAGAGAAAAGGCGGTTGGTGCGAGCCTTTCTGGTGCCGGCGGTGAAGGTCGCCCCGGAGCAGCCGGTCTGAACATCAGCAGTAGGACGGCCGGGAACTCCCGTTACAGAGTCAAGAGTGTCACATCATTTGATGTGGAATTCAGGTGGTACCGCGGTTTATGATCGCCCTGAAACAAGTCTGTTTCGGGGCGTTTTTTTCGTCCCGAGAAGGAGGAGCAAATGAAAGAACTTCCGAAAGTGTATGACCCCAAGCAGGTCGAAAAGAAAATCTACGACATGTGGATGCGCGGCGGCTATTTCCGTCCCGAGGTGGATGCCGACAAGGAGCCCTTCTGCATCTCCATGCCGCCCCCGAACGTCACCGGTCAGCTCCACATGGGCCACGCGCTCGACGCCACGCTGCAGGACGTGCTCACGCGCTATAAGCGCATGCAGGGCTACAGCGCCCTCTGGCTCCCCGGCTATGACCACGCCGGCATCGCCACGCAGATCAAGGTGGAGGAGCACCTGCGCAACACCGAGCACCTCACGCGCTATGATCTCGGCCGCGAGAAATTCCTCGACCGCGTCTGGGACTGGAAGAACAAGTACGGCGACCGCATCGTCGAGCAGCAGAAGACCATGGGCGCAAGCTGCGACTGGTCCCGTTCCCGCTTTACGATGGACGCCGGCTGCTCCAAGGCCGTGCGCGAGACGTTCTGCGAGCTCTATGAAAAGGGCCTGATCTACAAGGGCAACCGCATCATCAACTGGTGCCCGCACTGCCGCACCGCCCTCTCGGACGCCGAGGTCGAATATAAGGACATGCCCGGCCACTTCTGGCACATCCGCTATCCGATCGAGGACAGCGATGAGGAATTCATCATCGCCACCACCCGTCCCGAGACCATGCTGGGCGACTCCGGCGTCGCCGTGCACCCGGACGACGAGCGCTATCAGCACCTCGTCGGCAAAAACGCCATCCTCCCGCTCGTCGGGCGCAAGCTCCCCATCGTGGCGGATGAATACGTCGAGCTCGGCTTCGGCACCGGCGCCGTCAAGATGACGCCCTGCCACGACCCGAACGACTACGAGGTCGGCCTTCGCCACAACCTCGAGCAGATCCTTGTCATGGACGAGGATGCGCACATCATCAACGGCGGCAAGTATAACGGCATGGATCGCGACGAATGCCGCAAAGCCATCGTCGCCGATCTCGAAGCCGAGGGCTACCTCGTCAAGGTCGAGGACTATAACCACAACGTCGGCTGCTGCTATCGCTGCGGCAACCCCGTCGAGCCGATGACGAGCCCGCAGTGGTTCGTCAAGATGAAGCCCCTCGCCGAGCCCGCCATGGAGTGCGTGCGCGATGGGCGCATCCAGTTCGTGCCCGAGCGCTTCAGCAAGACGTATTTCAACTGGATGGAGAACGTGCACGACTGGTGCATCTCCCGCCAGCTCTGGTGGGGCCACCAGATCCCCGCCTGGTACTGCGACGACTGCGGCCACATCACCGTCTCCCGCACGGACGCCTGCGAGTGCGAAAAGTGCCACTCGAAGAACATCCATCAGGATGAGGACGTGCTCGATACGTGGTTCTCGTCCGCGCTCTGGCCGTTTTCCACCCTCGGCTGGCCGGACAAGAACGAGGAGCTTGATTACTGGTACCCGACCTCCGTCATGGTCACGGGCTATGACATCATCTTCTTCTGGGTCGCCCGCATGATCTTCTCCGGCATGGAGCAGATGAAGGAGATCCCGTTCCGCAAGGTCTTCATCCACGGCCTCGTGCGCGATGATAAGGGCCGCAAGATGTCCAAGTCCCTCGGCAACGGCATCGACCCGCTCGAGATGGCCGATACCTACGGTGCGGACGCCCTGCGCTTCAACCTCGTCACGGGCAACTCCCCTGGCAACGACATGCGCTTCTATGTCGAGAAGTGCGGCGCCATGCGCAACTTTGCCAACAAGCTCTGGAACGCCAGCCGTTTCGTCATGATGAACCTCACCATCGACAAAAACGAGCTGCCCGAGAAGCTCGAGCTCGAGGACAAGTGGATTCTCTCCAAGCTTAACACCCTGAGCAAAGAGGTCTGCGACAACCTCGATAAATACGAGCTCGGCATCGCCGCGGCGAAGATCTATGACTTCATCTGGGACACCTACTGCGACTGGTACATTGAGCTCACAAAGCCGCGCCTCAACTCCGGCGACGAGGCGGCGAACAAGTCTGCCCAGCAGGTGCTGCTCTATGTTCTCACCGAGATTCTCAAGCTCCTGCATCCCTTCATGCCGTTCATCACGGAGGAGATCTGGCAGGCTCTGCCGCACGACGGCGAAGCGCTCATGATCGCGTCCTACCCGAAGTTTGATCCCGCGCTCGCCTTCCCGGCGGAGGAGCAGGATTTTGAGTCCGTCATGGCCGCCATCCGCGCCGTGCGCAGCCGCCGCAGCGAGATGAACGTCCCGCCGAGCCGCAAGGCGCAGCTGATCATCGTCTCCGAAAAGCCCGAGGCGTTCCGCTCCGGAGAGATGTATATCTGCAAGCTCGCCTATGCCGACCGCATCACCCTCGCCGAGTCCGCGCCGGACGCCGCCGAGAAGATGGTCTCCGTCGTCACGAATGATGCCAAGATCTTCATGCCTCTGGCTGAGCTCGTCGATCTCGATGCCGAGCGCGCCCGCTTGACCAAGGAGCTCGAAAAGGCGCGCAAGCAGGTTGAGGGTCAGGAGCGCAAGCTTGCGAACGAGAACTTCGTCTCCCGCGCGCCCGAGCAGGTCGTCGCTACCGAGCGCGAGCGGCTCGAAAAGGCGAAGGCCCTCGTCGAGAACCTCACCGAGAGCCTGAAGAATCTCGGCTGATGCCAAAAAAGTATTTCGTCTGGACCTTTGACGACGGCGTCGTGCAGGACCGGCAGATTGTCCGGATCCTGCGCGAATGCGGTCTCGGCGCCACGTTCCATTTGAATCCCGGCCTTTTCGGAGCAAAGACCTTCATCGGCCATCCACCCACCGTGCCGCATGTGCGGCTCGAGGCGGCGGAGGCGCTGGAGCTGTACGACGGCTTCGAGATCGCAGCGCACACCTGCACGCACCGCGATCTGTCAAAGTGCACCGCCGAGGAGCGCCGCCATGAGATCGTGGACGATATCGCCGCGCTCTCCCGCCTCTTTGGCCGGGAGATCACCGGCTTTGCCTATCCTTACGGTAGGGGAGCGGCCGAGTGCCGCGAGGCGCTGATCGCCTCCGGCGTCCGCTATGCCCGCACCGTGGAGACCGCGCCGGACTTCCGCCTGCCGAAGGATCCGCTGCGCCTGCCCATCACCTGCCGCCAGAACGACCCCGCGATCTTTGACCGGATGGAGGCGTTCTTCCGCAGCGAGGCGGAGGAGAATCAACTGTTTCTCGCCTTCGCGCACGGCTACGAGTTCGATTACGATACCGAGCACAGCAGCTGGAACCGCTTTTGCCGCATCTGTGAAGCGGCAGCCAACCAGCCCGGTTTGACGTTCTGCTCCATTCAGGACGTATTCACCGCATAAACCGACAGAATCAACGCGGACAAGCGTATAAAATAAGCACCATACATACGCGTCTGTATGGTGCTTATTTTAATGAGGAATTAGGAATGAGGAATTAGGAATGAAAGATCGCAGCAGCCAATTAATAATTCCTAATTCCTAATTCCTAACTCCTAATTCAATCAGGAGGCAATGTATGCAGACTTATCCATTTTACTCCTCCGGCTGTCTCACGGTCCGTTTTGTGGGCGAGCTGGATCATGCGGCGGCGGCCGGGGCGATGCGCGCTGTGACCGCGGCGGCGGAGGAATTTCTGCCCCGGCGGTGCGTGCTTGATCTTTCCGGTCTCTCGTTCATGGACAGCTCCGGCGTCGCCGTCATCCTGCGCGCAAAACGCATGCTCTCCGCCACGGGCGCGGAGCTCATGGTTTCCTCCCCGCCGGAGCAGGCGCGGCGCGTTCTGGAGCTCGCGGGGCTCTCGGAGCTTCTCATCGACACTGAGCGAAAGGAGGTGAATTCGCGTTGAAAGCGGAAAATTACATCAAGCTCGAGTTCCCGGCCCGCGCCGTCAACGAGGGCTTTGCCCGCGCGGCTGTCGCGGCCTTCGTCTCTCAGCTCGATCCCACGCTCACCGAGCTCGGCGATCTCAAAACCGCCGTCTCCGAGGCGGTCACCAATGCCGTCGTCCATGCCTATCCCGATTCCCTCGGCGTCATCCAGCTCCGCGCCCGCATCCTCCCGGGCGGCGAGCTGGAGCTCGTTATCAAGGACAAGGGTGTCGGCATCGGCGACGTCGAGCGCGCCCGCACGCCGCTCTATACCACCGGCGGCGAGGAGCGCAGCGGCATGGGCTTCACGATCATGGAGGGCTTCACGGACAAGCTCCGTGTGCGCTCCGCCCCGGGCCGCGGCACCACGGTCACGATGCGCCGCCGCCTCACCGGGCGCGGCTGATGGACGAGGGCCGCCTTTCGCTTCTGCGCGCCGCCCGCGCCGGGGATTCGGACGCCATGGACGCCATGGTGCGCGAGAATACCGGCCTTATCTGGGCGGTCGCGCGGCGCTATTTCGGCCGTGGCGCCGAGCCGGACGATCTCTTCCAGCTCGGAAGTCTCGGCTTTCTCAAGGCCGTTCGCGATTTCAACGAGGATTACGGCACGCAGTTTTCCACCTACGCCGTGCCGAAGATCGCGGGGGAGATCCGCCGCTTTCTGCGCGACGACGGCGCCGTCAAGGTCAGCCGCACGCTCCGCGAGCAGGCCGCGCGCATCCAGCAGGCGCGCCGCATCCTCGAGCAGCGCCTCGCACGTGAGCCGACGATCTCCGAGCTCGCGCTGGAAACCGGTCTGGAGCCCGAGGAGATCGCCATGGCGGAGACCGCCGCCGCGCCCACCGAGTCGCTCCAGCAGGAGACCGGGGAGCACGGCTTCGCCCTCGAACAGATGCTCGGCGACTTCGACGCAAGCGAGCGCATGCTCGAGCAGATCGCCCTGCGCGCCGCCGTCGCCGGGCTTCCGGAGCGCGAGCGCGCCGTCATCCGCCTGCGCTTTGACCATGGCCTCACGCAGCAGCGCTGCGCCGCGATTCTCAAGATCTCGCAGGTGCAGGTCTCCCGCCTGGAGCGCCGCGCCATGGAGCACCTCCGCGAGCAACTCCTATAAAGCCTTCCCCCTCGGGGGAAGGGGGACCGCGCTTGCGCGGTGGATGAGGGGCCGTCCACCTCCGATGCCAGTCAGCGGCGTACTTTTCTTTTCAGTGTTTTTCCGCTATAATGGATGCATCTCCGAACAGGGAGGCGCCGCCATGAAGCTCTTTCATAAGAAAACGCAGCCTCTGCCGTTTCCGCCCGACCGCTATGAGCCCGTTCTCCGCCGCAGCATCTGCACCGGCGAGACCACGGCCTGCGCCCGCGAGCGTGAAACCGGCAAGGTGCACGATCTCCTGCTCATCCGCACCGAGCAGGAACTGAAGCAGTTCGCCGCCGACTACGGTGTCGATCCTGAAGATATTCCCATCATTTATTAATCGAAACGTAGGGGAGGGGCTTGCCCCTCCCGCATTTTCTGCCGCAGCAATTGTTGGGGCCGACGCCCTCGGCGGCCCGCGCAGAACAATTCTCAGACATCGGAACTGTGAGGCGAATTCGCAGAAAGCACGAATTCGCCTCACATCTTGTTTCATTCCTTCGTTGCAATCACCGCGGTGTACAGCGCCACGAGCAGCCCCACCGCGCCGCTGATCGCCCCGAAGGCGATCTCCAGCCTCCTGCGTCCCATGAAAAGCCCTCCTTTGCGGGTGATCTCTTGCTCTTTATGACTCCTCATGGAGAAAAAAGTTTCCGAGGCCGTAAACCGAGCGAACTTTTTTGGACTGGGTTTCCGCTAAACTGAGCTCAGAACAAACGAAAGGGGCGTTTTATATGTCTGAAAAGAAAGTCATTCTGAGCAT
>JAFRDQ010000056.1 GCA_017411225.1 Oscillospiraceae bacterium | reverse complement strand
CCGCCGCCGTGCGGGGCGGAGCCGCCGTAGGTGTCCACGATGATCCAGCGGCCGGTGAGACCGCTGTCCGCCTGCGGGCCGCCGACGACGAAGCGGCCGGTGGGGTTGACGAGAATGCGGGTGTCATGGTCGAGCAGCTCCGCCGGCACGGTCGGGCGGATGACCTGATCGATCAGCTCCTGACGCAGCTGACCCATGTTCACGTCCGGCGCGTGCTGCGTGGAGATGACGATCGTGTGCACGCGCACGGGCCGGTTCTGCTCGTCATATTCCACGGTGACCTGCGTCTTGCCGTCGGGGCGGAGATTGTCGATGACCTGATCGCGGCGCACCTGCGCCAGGCGCTTTGCCAGCTTGTGCGCCAGCGAGATCGGCAGCGGCATGAGCTCCGGCGTCTCGCGGCAGGCGTAGCCGAACATCATGCCCTGGTCGCCCGCGCCGTTGTCGAGATCCTCGCTTGCGGCCTCCTTCGCCTCGAGCGACTTGTCCACGCCCATGGCGATGTCGCCGCTCTGCTCGTCGATGCTCGTCACGACGGCGCAGGTGTCGCAGTCGAAGCCGAGCTTCGCGCGGTCATAGCCGATCTCGCGCACGGTCTCGCGCACGATGTGCGGAATGTCGACGTAGCACTCGGTGGAGATCTCGCCCATCACGGACACGATGCCGGTCGTCACGGTGACCTCGCAGGCCACGCGGCCGTTCGGATCCTTGGCGAGGATCGCGTCGAGCACCGCGTCGGAGATCTGGTCGCAGATTTTATCGGGATGTCCCTCGGTCACGGATTCGGATGTAAACAGATGATGTGCCATAGTAATTCGTTCCTTTCTGTGTTGCCGACGAAAAGAGCGCCCCGCATGGCGGAGCGCTCTGAAGCTTCGGGTTTCCCTCATCTTTCGATTCGCACCGCCGGATTTGGCACCACGCGGTCTCCCGCAGGTTGCCGGGCTTCACAGGGCCGGTCCCTCCGCCACTCTTGATAAGGCATATTGGATTGTGTGACCATTATAACCAAAAAACGCGCGTTGTCAAGCCCGTTCAGACATCCGTCGAAATTTCCTCGCCGTTCAGCGCGGCGTAGACGAGGCTGTCCCCCTCGTAGCAGAGCTTGAGGGAGAACCATGGTCTGTCCTCGCGCAGGAGGCGGAAGAAGATCTTGTCCCCGACCCAGAGGGGGAGGCTGGGCACATCTTCGATCGGCACCCATTCGAGCGTGCCCTCGTCGCACTCGCGCAGTTCGCCCTCGAAGCCGGTCGCGGTGTAGAGATACATGTATTCGCCCTCCCACTCGTCGGAGACGAAGGTGACGACGCCGCGGCAGCGGTAGTCGGTGAGCGTGAGGCCGGTCTCCTCGCGCACCTCGCGCCGGAGGCACTCGTCCGGGCTCTCGTTTAATTCAAACTTCCCGCCGACGCCGACCCACTTGTCGTGGTTCAGGTCGTGTTCCTTCTTCACGCGGTGCAGCATGAGATACTGCCCGCCGCGCTCGATGTAGCAGAGTGTGGTGTTTTTCATCGTGGTGCCTCCAAAGATCGTACGCCCCTCATCCACAACGTCGCGACAAGCTCCGTATCCCTCACCGCTGAGCAAAGCTCACCGGATCGCTCACTTTGCTGCCGCTCCTTTCAAAATCAAAGCAAAGGCTTTGATTTTGAGAAGGAAGATTGACTTTCGCCGTCAGCCTTGTGAGGCCAAAGCCTCACAAGGTGACTTGCGCAAGTCAATCTGACGTGGTCCCCCTTCCCCCGAGGGGGAAGGCATATTTTATTATAAATGCGCGCTTGACAAAACGCAACCGCGCAGTAAAATGATACTGTATTTTAAAACATCATCGGGAGGGATCTCAAGTGTTTGACGTGAAGAAGATCAAGGCCGAATGCGTGGAATGGATCCGCGGTTATTTTGCCGAGAACGGCCCGGACTGCAACGCCGTGGTCGGCATCTCCGGCGGCAAGGACAGCTCCGTCGTGGCGGCGCTGTGCGTCGAGGCGCTGGGCGTGGACCGCGTGATCGGCGTCCTCATGCCGAACGGCGAGCAGGCGGACATCAGCGCAAGCTACATGCTGGTAAACCACCTCGGCATCCGCTACCATGTCGTGAACATTCAGGAGGCGTACAACGGCGTTCTGAACGCGATCGGCGATCAGTTCCCGATCGACGGGGCGACGACGCTCTCGCTCCCCGCGCGGCTTCGCATGGTGACGGTCTACGCCGTCGCGCAGAGCAACAACGGCCGCGTCGCGAACACCTGCAACCTCTCCGAGGACTGGGTCGGCTATGCCACGCGTTACGGCGACGGCGCCGGCGATTTCAGCCCGCTGAGCCACCTCACCGTGCAGGAGGTCAAGGCGCTCGGCCGCGAGCTCGGCCTGCCCGAGGCGCTCGTGGAGAAGGTGCCGATCGACGGCCTCTGCGGCAAGACGGACGAGGACAACCTCGGCTTCACCTATGCCGTGCTCGACCGCTATATCCGCACGGGCGAGATCGACGATCCCGCCACGAAGGCGAAGATCGACCGGATGCACGCGCTGAACCTCTACAAGCTGCGCATGATGCCCGCGTTTGAGCCGGAAATTTGACATTGTGTCGCACCTAAGATATAATCTTGACAATATGACACACAGGAGGACCTCCCATGGATAAATATCGCGTTTTGGAAATCAAGGAGAGCGTGTTCGAGTCCAACGACCGCGAGGCCGAAAAGCTCAGAGGCGAGCTCAAGAAGGAAAAGACCTTCCTGCTCAACCTCATGTCCTCGCCCGGCTCCGGCAAGACCACCACGCTCATGGCCACGATCGAGGCGCTCAAGGACGATCTGCGCATCGGCATCATGGAGGCCGACATCGACTCCGACGTCGACGCCGCCACCATCTCCACCAGCGGCGTGAAGGTCATCCAGCTGCACACCGGCGGCATGTGCCATCTCGACGCGGGCATGACCCGTCAGGGCCTCGAGGGTCTCGGCACGGAGGACGTCGATCTCGCCATCCTCGAGAACATCGGCAACCTCGTCTGCCCCGCGGAGTTCGACACCGGCGCCGTGAAGAACGCCATGATCCTCTCCGTCCCCGAGGGCGACGACAAGCCCCTGAAGTACCCGCTCATGTTCTCGATCTGCGACGTGCTGCTCGTCAATAAGATCGACGTCGCGCCCTATTTCAACTTCAGCCTCGAGAAGTGCATCGAGCGCGTCCACAAGCTCAACCCCAACATGAAGGTCTTCCCGATCTCCGCGCTCAAAAAAGAGGGCATCGAGCCCTGGGCGCAGTGGCTGAGAGACGAAGTCAAGGCCTGGCAGGCAGACTAAAAAACAGAGAGCTGCATGGCAGCTCTCTGTTTTTTGTAATTAGGAATTAGGAATGAGGAATTAGGAGTTGTCGGATTGAAATCATTCCTCATTCCTAATTCGCTTTCTCCTTCCATCTCCCGGACAGGAAAAACACGCCCCCGATGACGAGCGGCATAAACCCTGCCAGCGCGTCGCCGAGCCAGAAGCCCTGGCAGTCCATGTGCATGGTAAAGCCGAGGAGGGCGGCGAGGCCGATGCGGGCGACGACGCCGTCGATGATCGCGATGGCGAGATTTAATTTCGCGCGGCCGGAGCCGTTGATGAGCGAGAAGGCGACGCTGCGTGTCGCCGCGCCGAAGAAGTTCAGGATGATCGGGAGCGTCAGCACGCCTGCGGCCTTCAAAACCTCGGCATCCGGCGTGAAGGCGCGGTAAATGCCCGTCGGCCAGAGGAGCATGATCGCCGTGCCGACGAGGGCGAGACCGGTGCTCACGAGGAAGATCGTCAGCAGAATCTGCTTCACGCGCTGATATTTGCCCGCGGCGAGGTTCTGCCCCGCCATCGTGCTGCCCGCCGTGGTGAAGGACTGGGAAATCACGCCGCCCATGATGTTGACCTTGTTGAAGATGCCGGCGAGGGCGGAGTACGTCACGTCAAAGAGGTTGATCCACGCCATCAGGATGATCTTCGAGAAGCTGATCGCGGCGGACTGGATCGCCATCGGGATGCCGAGGGACAACAGCCGCCGGAAGGCCGCGCCGTCGATGCGAAAGCTCTCCGGGCGAAAGTCAAAGCCGAAGCTCTCGCGCCGCCGGTAGAGATAGACGATCGCCGCGAGAAAGCTCACGCCCTGCCCGATCACGGTGGCGAGCGCCGCGCCGAAGACCTTGAGACCGAGATATTTGACAAAGAGAATGTCCAGCACCGTGTTGAGCACGGCGGCGACGGCGATGAACACGAACGGCCGACGGCTGTCGCCCATGCCGCGCAGGATTGCGCTCACGATGTTGTACCCATAGATGAACACCAGCCCGAAGACGCAGGTCACGAGATAGTCCATCGCGAAATCGCAGGACGCCGCTGGCGTGTTGAGCCAGCCGAGAATCGAATGGCGCATGAGATAGCACATCGCCGCGATCACGAGTGAGACCGAGAGCAGGAACGTGAACATGGTGCCGATCGTCTTTCGGATCTCATCGTGCCGCCCGGTGCCGACCGCGCGGGCGACGATCACCTGCCCGGCAGAGGAAAAGCCCATCGCCACGAAGGTTAAGAGATGCAGCGCCTCGCCCCCGATGGACACGGCGGACATACCCGCCGCGCCGATGTAGTTGCCGACGATGACCATGTCGACCAGATTGTAGATTGCCTGCAGGGCGTTGGAGGCAAAGAGCGGCAGCGCAAAGCGAAACAGCTGCGAGACCACCGGCCCCTTCGTCAGATCGCGAATCATGGTGTCCGCCATGGGTTTGCCTCCTCTCCGGAAAAGATAGAGACAGTGTAGCACAAAAAGGAAGCTGCTTCAAGCGAGGAAGAAATGAGGAAT
>JAFRDQ010000055.1 GCA_017411225.1 Oscillospiraceae bacterium | reverse complement strand
CCGGTGCTCCGCCGTGTAAAACTGAAAGCGCCGGCTGTTATAAAAGATCCGCTGTCCGTCGTTTGCTGTCGGGTCCACCTCCAGCGAGTCGATGAACTCCGTCTCACGGAAGAAGGCGTCCCACTGCGGATAAACCTGCAGCAGCGCATCCTGAATGGGTTTGAGCTCCATGTGCATCACCGTTTCCTATATTAATGGAAGTCGGATGGAATGTCAAAGAAATCGTTTTGTGTCAAATCCGGTAATATGTCTTGCAATCCATGGAAAAACCTGCTATACTTTTATTTACCACTTGGTCAAGGAAGGATGCACTATGGGAAAAACCATCACGATCCGCCCGCTCTGCTGCGGCTATATGCGCGTGTCTGAGTCCGTGCCGTTCGGCAATGACGTGAGCCTGAAAAACTCCGCGCACCAGATCCTCGCGCGCGACGCCAACCGCGTCGTTCTGCCGGTGTATGCCTTTCTCATCGAGCATCCGCAGGGGCGGTTTCTGATCGACGCGGGCTTCCCGCGCGAAATGAGCCCGAAGGGGGAATACGATTCCAAGGCCGTGTCTGCGCTGCTGCCAAAGCACCTCGCGCAGCTTTACCGCCCGTGGGTGCCGCGGGGCATGGCCGTCATCGAGCAGCTCGAAGCCCTTGGACTGAAGCCCTCGGATCTCGACTGCGTCATCCTCACGCACTTTGACCCCGACCACATCGGCGGCCTGAAGTCCCTGAAAGGCGCAAAGCGCATCATCGTCGCGGAGGACGAGTATTTCTGGACCTGCCGCACGGTCTACCGAGCCCGCCAACCGAAGCATTTTTATGACGGCGTTCCCATGGAGCACTACTGGTTCAAGGGCAGCGACGTCGGCCCCAACCGCTGGGCATATGACGTCCTCGGCGACGGGACAATCGTTCTCGTCAACGTCCCCGGCCATACGGACGGCATGGTCTCCGTCCTCGTCACGAATGGGGAGCTCTTGGAGCACAAGCACCGCTTCGCCCTCCTCACGTCTGACGCCGCCTTCACGCCGCGCAACTGGCGCGAGAAGATCACCCCCGGCCTCGGCTTCGATCCAAAGCTCCAGCGCCGCGGCCTCGATTGGATCGCAGAGCAGGAAAAACGACAGGGCTGCATCGCCGTCCTCACCAGCCACGACCCGGACATGAAGTCAGAGGTCATCACAATCGACCTTGCGTGAAATAGAATCCGTAGGGGAGGGGCTTGCCCCTCCCGACAATCCGGTGTGATTTCAAAAAATGATTGAGGCGAATTCGCAAAGACCTGCAAATTCGCCTCATTTTTCTTATTTGTTTTTCAAATACTCAATTACCTGATACAGATCCTCCGCCACGACCTCCGCCATCCCGGCGATCTCCTCCGTCGGCGCGAGCAGATCCGGCACCATGATCGGGTGCATGTGTGCAGCAAACGCAGCGCGGATGCCGTTGAAGCTGTCCTCGATCACATAGCACCGCTCCGGCTCCGCGCCCAGCGCCTCGGCCGCCAGCAGAAAGATGTCCGGCGCGGGCTTGGACCGCTGCAGCCGGTCCCCGCCGATCACGGCGTCAAAGCGCGGCAGGAAGCCGTGCTCTCCCAGATGCTGCCTTACGCGCGCCTCCGGCGTGGAAGACGCCACGGCGATCGGAATGCCGCGCTCAGAGAGCGCCTCGATGATCTCCGCCGCGCCGGGCTTTTGCGGCACGGGGCGTCCGGCGTAATCCCGGTCATAGATTGCGAGAATTTCTTTTCCGAAGGCCTCAGCGTTCTCCTCGCCCCAGTGCGCGACCCAGAGCGCTCTGGTTTTCGGCTGCGTGATGCCGATGCACTGCGGATAGAGCTCCTTCCAGCCGGAGAGCCGGAGCGTCTTCGCCGCCTCTCCCCAGCAGCGCAGGGCGATGACCTCCGTGTCGAAGATGACGCCGTCCATATCAAAAATCACCGCAAACGGTGCGTTCATGTCTGTTCCTCCCAAAGGATTTTTCTTTAGTTTACCGCAAATTTCCATCCGGCGCAAGCACGCCGCGGCGCCGCAGTCTCGCGAGGAACCAGAAGCACAGCGCAATCTGCACCACGGTCGAGCACGGGATGCTCAGCCCGATGTGAAACAGCCGCCCGCTGAACTTCATCATCAGCCACGCCACCGGAATGCGGATCAAAAATGCCGCGCCCACGCCCTGCAGCATCACAAAGCGCGTCTCGCCGAGCCCGTTGTAAAACCCGATGAAGCAAAACAGGAAGCACGTGAGCAGACAGTCGATCGCGTAGGCCTTCAGATAATCCGCGCCCGCCGCGATCACGTCCTGGTCCCGCGCGAAGATGCTGCACAGCAGATCCCCGTGGAAAAACGCCGTCACGAACATCACCACGCCCAGCACGGTCGAGACGCCCACCGCCACGCGCAGACCTCTCAGCGCGCGGTCGGTTTTCCCCGCGCCGTAGTTTTGCGCCACGTAGGCGCTCATTGCCTGCATGAACGCCGCCGGCACTAGCATGATGAAGGCGCAGACCTTCTCCGCCACGCCCACGCCCGCCGAGGCGATCAGCCCCAGCGTGTTCACGATCGCCATGATCACGAGGAAGGAAAAGCCCACCAGCAGATCCTGCAGTGCAATCGGCGCGCCGAAGCGGGCAATGCGCTTTAATATCTTTTTGTCCGGGCGAAAATGCCGACGTGTCAGCGTAAAGGGCAGCTCCCGCCGCCGCAGTACGATCAGGCTGATCACAACGCTCACGGTCTGACTCACCACGGTTGCAATCGCCGCGCCCGCGGCGCCCTTGTGCAGCCCCGCCACCAGCAGCAGATCCCCGCCGATGTTGCACACGCTCGCGATCGCCACGGTCATCAGCGGCGTTTTCGAGTCGCCCATCCCGCGCAGGATGCTCCCAAGCACGTTGTAGGCGATGATCATCACCGAGCCGAAGCCGCAGATGGCAATATACTGCCTCGTCTCGTCAAAGGCCTCCAATGGCGCCTGCATCCACCGCGCCAGCACGCCGGAGAGCAGGGGAATCAGCCCCGTGCAGATGGCGCCGATGACGAAGAACGCCGTTGTGCCGCTGCCGATGATGCCGCAGAGCGCACGGCTCTCGCCCTCGCCGATCTTCTGCCCGAGCAGAATCGTCATGCCCATGGCAAAGGAGCTGATCAGGTTCGTGATCGTCATCATGATCTGCGAGCCCACCGCCACGGCGGACACGTCCGCCGCCTCGGCGTATTTTCCCACCACCAGCAAATCCACCGCGCCATACAGCGCCTGCAGAAACAACGCCAGCAGAATCGGCAGCGAAAACAGCAGCAGCGGCCCCAAAATCGGCCCGCTTGTAAAATTTCGTTTGTCTTGCATTTCGTCACCTGCTAAATAATGGGAGAGCATGTTACAAGTACATGCCTGACTTTATTTTGATGCTGCGCGCCAATAATCCTGTAATCCAGAGCGGAGCGCGACAGCGCAAAACAAATCAAAAGAGGCTGCTTTTTTACAGCAGCCTCTTTTTGTCAGCTTGTCAAAAAAGCCTCGCAGAGTTCGCGGCTCGGATGCCGCGAATGGATTTTAGTCGATTTTCCGGCGACATGTGCGGCGGAAAATCTCCCTGAGGCGCGGCTCATGCCGCGCCCTCGCGCCGACCAACCGAAGGGCGATGGAGCGCGAGTATTCCTTCGACTGTCAAAGAACATGGTTCTTTGACAGCCTATCAAAAGAGGCTGCTTTTTACAGCAGCCTCTTTTGTATATCAGATTGGTCGGCAAATGTCAATCGGCGGCGTCCATGCGCGCGTCATAGTCCTTTGCCAGCTTGAGATAGTCGATCTTGCCCATGCCGGTGTGCGGCATCTCGGTCACGAAGTCGATGCTCGAGGGGACGCCGCGCGCTTCGATCTCGTCGACCATGAGCTTCTCGAGCTCCGGGCGCACCTCGGCCTCGGAGCGGCTTTTGAGCTGCACGACGGCGTGCACGGCCTGACCCTGTGCGTGCGCGCGGTCCTTCACGCCCACGACGGCGCAGCTCATCACGTCCGGGTGACTGCCGATCACGCCCTCAATGTAGGCGGGGAAGACCTTGTGGCCGTCAAACTTGATGATCATGCGCTTGATGCGGCCCTTGATGTAGAGAAAGCCGTCCTCGTCCATGCTGCCGAGGTCGCCGGAGTGGATCCAGACCGTCCCGTCCGGGTGCTTGACCATGACCTTTTCGGTCTCAGCGGGATTGTTCAGATATCCCAGCATGTTCGCCGGACCCGTGATGCAGATCTCGCCCTCTTCACCGAAGCCGAGCTCCTCGGTCGAGTCGGGCTTAAAAATGCCCATTCGGTTCATCAGCAGGGGATAGCCCACGGAGAGGCTGCGGAAGTTGCCGTTGCAGCTGCAGCACGCGGCGGAGGAGACCTCGCTCATACCGTAGCCCTGCGAGAGGGGGAACTTCGCCCCGCGCTCTTTCAAAAAGCCGTTGAGCTTTCTTTCGAGACCGGCGTTCATCGTGTCGCCGCCGGAGCCCGCCGTGATGAAGAAGTCGAGCATGTAGCCGCCCTTCATCTCCTTCGAGTTCATCAGCTTCTCATAGTGCGCCGGCACCATCAGCGTGTGCTGCGGGCGATATTTGCGGATGTATTTGCCCACCTGGTCAGAGTCAAACCGCGGGATGATGACCATCTCGAGCCCGAGCGAGAGCGGCATGTGCATGCTCGCCACCATGCCGTAGCTCGCAAAGGCGGGGATGATGTTCATGAACCGGTGCGTCCGGTCATATTCCACGCCGCACCAGCGAAAATCCATCGCCACGGCGTTGAAGCCGTCGTTCGAGAACATCACGCCCTTCGGCGCGCCGGTCGTGCCGCCCGTGAGAGCGATGCCCGCGAGCTGGAATTCGCTGTAATCCACCGTCTCGGGACTCTGTCCCTCGCCCTTGCGCAGGAAGGTCTTCCAGTTCATCACGCGATCATCGTTCAGCTTCGGACAGTGCATCTTCCACGCGGCGTACCACTTCATCGGCCCCGCCGTCATGTCGTCCGCGGCGGAGAAGACCACGATGTGGTCGACCTTCGCAATCTCCGTCAGCTCCCTGATCGGCGCCGGCGTGGTGAAGGTTACAAGGACGCGGCTCTTCGCGTTTTCAATGAAGCTGTTGATCACCGGCGCGGTGTAGCGCGGGTCAATGACCATCGCGGCGGCGCCGAGCTTGTTGAGCGCATAGATCGCCGAAACGAGCTCCGGCGTCGTCACGGCGCAGAAGGTCACGATGTCGCCCTTCTTCACGCCGAGCGCGGCAAAGGAAGCTGCCACCTGCTCGATGCGGTCGAGCAGCTCGCCGTAGGTGATGTGGTTATCAAAATAGTGAATGGCGATCGTGTCGCGGTGCTCTGCGTTCACTTTCACCAGATGCTGATAGATCGATTCCTTCGGCAGCTCGGCGCGCCGGGCCTCCTCCGTGAAAAACTGCATCCACGGCTTGAGCTCCGACGGCTTGCGTGCGTTTTCCGCCTGCATAAGTAAACACTCCTTTTTGCGCTGGAATGACATCCTGAATTGTCACACAATTGACACCCAATCTCAAGCGTTAATCTTTCGTTTTTTATATGGTTTTAGACAGATATCGCGAATAAGAGCTGTTAAAAGACAAAAGTTCAGCACCGCGTGTCCTGCGGTGCTGAACTCATTTTTCACGTATTTTCAAATTCGTCAGACGTCCAGATCGAGGAAAATCCGCTCTCCCGCGGCCGCCATCGCGCCGAGCACGCGCCCGGCCTCCGACGGATCGATCGGGAGGTTTGCAGAGAGCATCCGATTGAGCACGCTGATGCCGCCGCTGATCACATAGCAGCTGTATAGCCGGTGGCGCTCGGCGTCAAAGGCCTCGCCCTCCTTTACCATGCGCAGCTGCCGCGTCACGTCGTAGATCGTGTCCTGCAGCCGGGCGTCAAAGCCGGGGTCGCCGTTCGGGCCGTTTAAGAGCCGGATCAGATTCTCATGCCGGGCGTAGACCTCCACCACCGCCTCGATTGCGGGGTACTGCTCGTCCACGCGGATCGGCGCCTGATCCAGCCCCTCCAGCCCCGCGCGGATCTCGGCGAGAATGTCGTCCTCCACCTCGCCCAGCAGGTCGTAAATGTCCTCATAGTGCGCGTAAAACGTCGTGCGGCAGATATTCGCCCGGTCGATCAGCTCCTGCACGGTGATCTTACCGATCGGCTTCACGGCGAGCATCTCCGTCAGCGCCTCGCGGATCGCGCTGCGCGTGCGCCGGGTGCTGCGGTTGTCCTTTGATACTTTTCTCATATGACCCCTCCGGACATTATGTCTGTTCTTTTTTATATTGTTTGCTTTTGCACAAAATATCGCATATAATGATTGACAGAACCACAAACAGCAAAGGAGAATTCCCATGACGAATGAAGAAAGATGGCAGGCGCTTTCTGCCCTGCTCGATGAGATGGAGGCCTATTACCGCGTCCTCGGCAAGGTCCGCTGTGACATGGCGTGCTGCGCCCCGCCCGAGGGCATGGAGCGCGCCGGAGAGGACATGGCCATCCTCGGCAAGCAGGTCTATGCCATGACCCACGCGCCGCGCTATATCGAGCTGCTCGAGGCGCTCCACGCCGATCCCGAGGGGCTCACGCCCGTGCAGAAAAAGGCCGTCGAGCACCTCTATGACCGCTGGGCCAAGGAGAAGAACATCACGCCCGAGCTCTCGTTTGAGATGGACATGGCCGCCAGCCACGCCTACAGCGACTGGCTCACCGCCAAGCAGAGCGCGGACTTCTCCAAATTCCGCGATTCTCTCGCGAATCTCATCAAGTACCAGCGCGTGCAGATTGACCTGCGCGATCAGCACCCCGAGGGATACTATAACACCTGCCTCGACGACATGGAAAAGGGCGGCAGTGAGCAGCAGCTCGACGCCTTCTTCGCCGCTCTGCGCGAGCGTATCGTCCCGCTCGTCCGCCGCATCCAGTCGGAGGGCAAGCCCATCCGCGAGGAGTTTATGACCCGCCCCGTGCCGATCCCGGTGCAGGAGGCGTTCTCCCGCTGGCTGCTCGAGGTCGAGGGCCTGCGCTCCACCGCGCTCGTCCTCATGACGACGGAGCACCCCTTCACCACGAACTTCGGCCCGAAGGACGTGCGCGTCACGACGCATTATTATGAGGAGAATTTCGTCTCCAACATCTTCTCCACCCTCCACGAGGGCGGCCACGCCCTGTTCATGCAGAACGAGCCGGAAGAGTTTTATGTAAACCACTGCTCCGACCGTATGTCCAACGCCATGCACGAGACGATCTCCCGCTTCTTCGAGAACAACGTCGGCCGCAGCGAGGGCTTTGTGGAGTTTCTCTATCCGAAGCTGCGCGAGATGACGGGCGACACCTTTGCCGACGTGACGCCGCGCGAGCTGTATGAGGCGGTGAACGTCGCGCGCCCCAGTCTCATCCGCATCGAGGCGGACGAGCTGACCTACTGCCTGCACATCCTCGTGCGCTATGAGCTCGAGAAGGCCTTCCTCAACGGCGAGATCACCGTCGACGAGATCCCGGTGCTCTGGAACGCGAAATATAAAGAATACCTCGGCGTCGACGTCCCGAGCGACGCGGCCGGCTGCCTGCAGGACGTGCACTGGAGCGGCTACGGCTTCGGCTATTTCCCGTCCTACGCCCTCGGCAACGCCTACGGCGCGCAGATCCTCCGCCAGATGCGAAAGGAGTTCGACGTCGACGCCGCCCTTCGCGCGGGCGATCTCCAAAAGATCGGCGGCTGGCTCAAGGAGCGCGTGTTCTCCATCGCTTCGATCAAAACTCCGGACGAATGGATCCGCGCCATCACCGGCGAGAGCCTGAACGTCAATTACTACCTCGATTATCTCGAAGCAAAATTTACAGAGGTGTACGGGCTGTAAGAGAGTGGAACGTGGAGAGTGGAGAGTGGAGTTTTCGATCTCTCCACTCTCTGCGTTTTTCCGCACTGCTGTAGGGGAGGGGCTTGCCCCTCCCGTGCAGAACCATCCTGGATGTGCACCGATCTCCGGCGAAGATCGTCGGCACCAAAATCTGCTGTAGGGGCGACCTGCGGTCGCCCGCCTGTGGATTCTGCGATTGGTGACAGACAGGCGCTTCGCGACCCGCCCTACGGCTTGTGGGACAAAGATGCGCTTTCGCCGGAGAATGGCAATCCGTTCTCCTTGGCGCGACTTCGATCTCAGCCTGCGTTTGCTTTTTCGACGGATGCGATCTTATGCTTCTATAACACTGATAAAGAAATAACAATTATTGACAATCACGAGTTCTTCGATTATGCTATCCAGTAATTTCCACATAAGGAGCGAAGAACATGCCGATTGTCCATGTAACCGTCACAAAGAAGCTGTCCTCCGAGGTCAAAGCAGACTTTATGGAGTATGTCGCCCAGCAGATCTGCGCGAACACCAGCACACTCCCGAAGAACATCTATGTCTATATGCATGAGATGGAGCGGGAGAATGTGCGCAAGCTCGCGCCGACCGTCCTGATCGACTGGACCATGATGCCGGACCGCACCGAGCCTGTGAAGAAGGTCATTATGAAGGCCATTCATGATCGGCTGGCCCAGCTCGAACCGGAACTGCAGGATGAGATCGTCATCATCTTTAACGACATTCCGCTCTCCTGCGCCATGCTCGGCGGAGAAACCAGATCGGATAATCCGGATAAATAAAGAAGCGGAGAGCGGAGCCCTTATGAGCTCCGCTCTCCACGCTTTTTATCCATCAATCCCAGCAGCCGTGCCGTCTCCCGCTCCGCTTCTGCGGGCGTCGCCTCCACGCGCACGGCGCTGTCCTTCGCGTCCGGCCGGATGCGCACGTCCCAGCCCCCGTCCGTGAAATGCAGTCCGTCGGCAAAGTCCGCGCCCGCCTCCAGAAAGGTCTCGGACGCGGCGCGCATCAGCCCCGCCCGGTCGCGGCAGGGCACCGCCGTCCCGGCGGCGTTTCCCTTGTCCGTCTCGGAGGCCTCCTCCGGCGCGGGCGGCTCGGTTTTCACGCGGCCGTCCAGCGCGTCCAGACAGCACTGATAATAATCCCTCGGCGTCCCGATGTCCTTCCAGTAGCCCTCCATCGGCACGCCGAGGATGGTCTCGCCGCTGTGCAGCAGCATGGGGAAGAGGTGCTTTGCAAAGTCAAACGGCTGCCCCTCCGGCACATAGCCCATCGCCCGCGGGGAGATGACATAGATCCCCGTGCTCACGAGATTCGTCACCACCTGCGGCCAGTCCGGCTTTTCCACAAAGTGCTGCACGCGGCCGTTTCGGTCCAGCAGCACCAGCCCGTAGCGCAGCGGCTCGAGATTTTCATGCAGCGCCATCGTCACGGCGGCGCCGCTCTCCCGATGCCGCGCATAGAGCCCGCGCAGATCAAAGTCGCACATCGCGTCCCCGCTCATCACGAGAAAATCCTCATCTCCGTAAAAATCCCGGCACTGCAGCACGCTCCCCGCCGTTCCGATCGGGTCCGCCTGCACGCGGTATTCCATCTGCACGCCGAGCTGCGCCCCGTCGCCGAAGTGCGCCTGAATCTCCTCCGGCCGGTAGCACAGCGCGGCGCAGAGCTCTGTAAAGCCGTTTTTCCGCAGCAGATGCACGATCCGCTCCATCACCGGCACGCCGAGCACCTTTGCCATCGGCTTCGGTGTGTCACCCGTCACGATTTTCAGCCGCGTGCCCTCTCCGCCGGCCAGAATCACTGCCTTCATGCGCCATCCTCCTTTTTCGGAATTAGTGTGTGAAAAAAGCGTAAATTCTCTGCATTCATAATGTTTCCAGTTTGACGCGGGCAAGATTTTACGGTATAATACACAAATCAACATTTGTGTGAGGTGACGGCCATGGCCGAGAAGAACGATCTCGCTTTCATCCTGGACCCGAACAAGCTCAGCCGCATTCAGGAGGAAAACCCCTTCGTCCGCATCAGCGACGCCGTATATGACATTCTCGAGGAGGCCATCTTATCCTCCCAGTACGACCCCGGCGCGAAGCTGAAGATCAACACCATTGCCGAGCAGCTCGGCGTCTCCGGCACGCCTGTGCGCGAGGCGATCGACCGACTGATTCTCCGCGGCCTCGTCGTGGAGCAGGTGGTGGAAGGGAAGAAGTATAAAAGCTACCGTGTCTTCGACATGGACGATCAGGACATTGCGCAGCTGTTCATCGCGCGCAAGGCCATCGACGGCATTGCCGCCTATCTCTGCGCGGAGAAGAACTGGCGCGTCGACGTCTCGCACCTGCAGGATCACGCCGCGCGTTTTCGCGCCGCGATGCATGAATACATCGAGGGCCGCTCCGCCTGGCTCGACGCCGAGGCCGACCGCGCCTTCCACACCGAGATGGTGAACGCCACGCAAAATCCCTATCTCACCAACATGTATCATACCATCGACAAAAAGCTCAATTACCTCTCCGTGCGCACGTGCGAATATCTCGCCGTCCAGCGCAAAAGGGAGGATCTGCAGCGCATCTGCTCGCAGCATGATGCGATCGTCAACGCCATCCGCATGGGCTTCCCGCAGCTGGCGCGTCAGGTCATGGACGAGCACATCGATTTCTGCGAGGCGAACTGCCTCAACCACCGCGCATTTTCCAAGATGAAAGAAAACCAATTCTGAGCGAAAAAAATGGAATAACTTCCGCAAAAAACGAATTTTCCCGTTTTTTGCGGAATTTTTATTTTCAAAAATCCAAATTGTTTTCTGTGGCGAATCCATTCGGTAAAGTTAGACAGTATCGGGCGCAAAGTGGTACAATTCTATCAGAACAGTGCACAAAAAGCACACTGAAAACATGGGAATTATTATTACGGGAGGTTCTTTGCTATGGCCAAGAACAAAGTATTCAAATCCATGGACGGCAACGAGGCTGCGTCCTACGCCGCCTATGCCTTCACGGAGGTATCCACCATCTATCCGATCACCCCGTCGAGCCCGATGGCCGACCACACCGACCAGTGGGCCGCGCACGGCAAGAAGAACATCTTCGGCCGCCCCGTCAAGCTCATGGAGATGCAGGCGGAGTTCGCCGCCTGCGCCGCTATGCAGGGCGCGCTCGAGGCCGGCTCTCTCGCTGCGACCTACACCTCCTCGCAGGGCCTCATGCTCATGATCCCGCCGATGTACCGCATCGCCGGCCTGCTCCTGCCCGCCGTCATGCACGTCGCCGCGCGTACCGTCGGTACGGACTGCGTCTCCATCTTCGGCGATCATCAGGACGTCATGGCCTGCCGTCAGACCGGCTGGGCGCAGCTCGCGTCCTCCAGCGTGCAGGAGGCCATGGACCTCGGCGCCACGGCGCATCTGAGCGCCATCGCCGGCCGCGTCCCCGTGCAGCACTTCTTCGACGGCTTCCGCACCAGCCATGAGATTCAGAAGATCGAGGTCCTCGATTATGACGATCTCAGAGAGCTCGTCGATCAGGACGCACTTCGCCGCTTCCGTCAGCGTGCGCTGAACCCGGAGCACCCCACCATCCGCCACACCGGCGAGAATGACGACGTCTTCTTCCAGCATCGCGAGGCCTGCAACCCGGTCTACAATGCCTTCCCCGAGGTCGTCGAGGCGCAGATGGCGAAGATCAACGCCCTCACCGGCCGCAACTATCAGCTCTTCAATTACTACGGCGCGCCGGACGCCGAGCGCATCATCATCGCCATGGGCTCCGTCTGCGAGACGCTGCAGGAGGTTGTGGCCTACCTCAACGAGCGCGGCGAGAAGGTCGGCGCCGTGCAGGTCCACCTCTATCGTCCGTTCTCGGTCAAGCACCTCCTCGCCGCCATCCCCGAGACGGTCAAGTGCATCAGCGTTCTCGACCGCACCAAGGAGCCCGGCGCCATCGGCGAGCCGCTGTATGAGGACGTCTGCACCGCATTTGCCGAGTCTGACCGCCACGCGAAAATCCTCGGCGGCCGCTATGGCCTCTCCTCCAAGGACGTCACCCCCGCCCAGATGAAGGCCGTGTTCGACAATATGCTCGGCGCGCAGAAGAACCACTTCACCGTCGGCATCAACGACGATGTGACCCACACCTCTCTGCCCGTGGGCGAGAACATCGTCACCGCCGGCAAATCCATCATCTCCTGCAAGTTCTGGGGTCTCGGCGCAGACGGCACCGTCGGCGCGAACAAGAACTCCTGCAAGATCATCGGCGACAACACCGATCAGTACGTGCAGGCCTACTTCCAGTATGACGCCAAGAAATCCGGCGGCATCACCCGCAGCCACCTGCGCTTCGGCCATGAGCCCATCCGCAGCACCTATTATGTCACGATGGCGGACTTCCTCGCCTGCCATAAGCAGAGCTATGTCCACAATTTCGACATGGTCAACGAGATCAAGCCCGGCGGCACGTTCCTGCTGAACACCCGCTGGAAGGGCGAGGAGCTCGAGCGCAACCTGCCGAACCGCGCCAAGCGTCTGCTGGCCGAGCGCGGCATCAAGTTCTACACCATCGACGCGACCGACATCGCCGAGCAGATCGGTCTGGGCAACCGCACCAGCACCGTCCTGCAGGCCGCCTTTTTCAAGCTCTCCGGCGTTCTCCCGATCGAAGAGGCCGAGCAGCACATGAAGGACGCCGCCGTCAAGAGCTTCTCCAAGAAGGGCGAGAAGGTCGTGCAGATGAACTTCCAGGCCATCGAGCAGGGCCTCAACGCTGTCACCGAGATCGCCGTCAAGCCCGAGTGGAAGGATCTTGCGGATGAGGAAGTCGTCGTCGACGAGAGCCTGCCCGAATATGTCAAGACCGTCCTTCTGCCGATCAACGCCGCCAAGGGCGACGAGATCCCCGTCAGCGCCTTCAAGGACTATGCCGACGGCGTCATGCCCATCAACATGTCCAAGTACGAAAAGCGCGGCGTGGCCGACAACGTCCCCGTCTGGAACATCGATAAGTGCTTCGGCTGCAACAAGTGCTCGCTCGTCTGCCCGCACGCGGCCATCCGTCCCTTCCTCTTCACTGAGGCCGAGGCCGCCGAGGCGCCCTGCGCCACGAAGGAGGCCAAGGGCAAGGGCTTCGAGGGCCTGCGCTTCCGCATCCAGGTCGACGTCATGGACTGCCAGGGCTGCCGCTCCTGCGCCAACGTCTGCCCGGTCGGCGCGCTCGATATGGCGCACCTCGACGATCAGGTCGACGAGCAGAAGAATTGGGATTACTGCCTCGAGAAGCTCTCCGAGAAGCCGAACCCGATGAACCGCTTCTCCTCCAAGGGCAGCCAGTATGAGCAGCCGCTTTATGAGTTCTCCGGCGCCTGCCCCGGCTGCGGTGAAACGCCGTATATCAAGCTCCTCACGCAGCTGTTCGGCTCCCGTATGTTCGTCGCCAACGCCACCGGCTGCACGCAGGCTGTCGGCTTCTTCGCGCCGACCTTCCCGCAGGCGAAGGACAGCCGCGGCCACGGCCCCGCGTTCTCCAACTCCCTGTTTGAAAATAACGCCGAGTTCGCCCTCGGCATGCGCCTGAGCATCGATCAGCTCCGCGCCCAGCTCGTCGACCATGCCAAGCTCGCCGTCGAAGAGACGGCGGACGCGGATCTCAAGGCCGCGCTCGAAGCGTGGATCGCGGAGGGCAACGTCGAGGAGAAGACCGTCGAGCTCTCCGACGCCGTGCGCGACGCCCTCGCGAAGAACACCGAGGACGGCCCCGAGGTTACCTACGTCCGCGAGCATACCGACACCCTGACCCGCAAGGCCATCTGGATGTACGGCGGCGACGGCTGGGCCTATGACATCGGCTTCGGCGGTCTGGATCACGTCCTCGCCTCCGGCGCGAACGTCAACGTCCTCGTCGTCGATACCGAGGTCTATTCCAACACCGGCGGACAGGCCTCCAAGGCCACGCCTGTCGGCGCGAGCGCGCAGTTCGCCGCCGCCGGCAAGGTCACGCCGAAGAAGGATCTCGGCCTCATGCTCAGCACCTACGGCTATATCTACGTCGCCCACGTCGCCCTCGGCGCGAACCCCGAGCACCTCATCAAGTGCCTCAAGGAAGCCGCGGCGTACGAAGGCCCCTCCATCGTCATCGCTTACGCCCCCTGCATCAACCACGGCGTGGTCAAGGGCATGGGCAAGAGCATCGAGGAGGAGAAGCTCGCCGTCGAGTGCGGCTACTGGCCCCTGTTCCGCTATAACCCCGATCTCGCCAAGGAGGGCAAGAATCCCTTCCTGCTCGACTCCAAGGAGCCGAACGGCAAGCTGCGCGAGTTCATGATGGGCGAAAACCGCTTCGCCGGACTCGTCCGCACCTTCCCCGAGATCGCAGAAAAGCTCTTCGCCGAGGCAGAGGAGCACTGCGCCGCCCGCTACGCCGGCTATCAGAAGAAGGCCAACGAGCAGGTGTAAATAACTCAATCCAAAAAGAGGCAGCCCTTAGGCTGCCTCTTTTCGGCTGAGAGGGGATACTCGCGCTTATCGCCCTTCGGTTGGTCGGCGCGAGGGGCGAGCGTCGCGCTCGCCCGAAAGAGTTTTTCCACCGCACATGTCGCCGGAAAAACGGATTTGAATTTTTCGCGCCTTCCGAGGCGCGAACTCTGCGGGCTTTTCGATGCACTACAATAGAATCCGTAGACTAACTATCAAAAGTCAAGCAGAAAGACTGTGGACTGAACAGGAGAGAAAAATGGTGCAAAAGGAAGAGTATCCGGCAGGGCACTCTGGGAATATAGCAGAGCAGTTAAGCGGGCAGATACATCTGCCCGGAAGTTTGCAAGGCAAAGATTAGGCGAACCATCTTCTTTG
>JAFRDQ010000054.1 GCA_017411225.1 Oscillospiraceae bacterium | reverse complement strand
TGAGATCCATCATCGGCGCACGGCTGTCCCAGACTTCCGTGTTTTTTATGTCTGCGATTTGGTATCCGCCCTGTCTGGCATAGCCGGCGATCGTCTGATTCAGACTGCCGATGAGCATTTCACCGACCGCTGCCACGCGGGTCAGGTCGCTGTCGGTGATTTTCACCTTTGCCAGCGGATTATAAAGATTCAGCACGACGAGCGTCATGTCGGGGTTCAGCTCGTTCATCCGGTCGATGAGCGGCCGCCAGTTGACGAAAAAGCGCTGGTAGCCGTGCATCATGCTGGTGATGATGATTTCCACAACATCCTTCACCGCGCCAAGTGTTTTCGCGGCCTGAAAGAGCGCGCTCAGTGCAGCGGGAATGTTGTCCTTGCCCAGGAACTGCTCCATCTGCCCCAGATAGTTTGCCGCGGGCGAATCGGAATTCTCGCCGCTCATGAGGGCATACATGGCCGTGCGCGCCCGCATAAAGGGGAAGGTAAGGATGTCATTCGTGCCGATGTTCAAGGTCACAAGATCCGCCTGTTTGAGCGAATCGGTGAAAATGTTGCGAAGGAAATCCTCTCCGTAATAGGCCGACGGATCTTCGATGGTGCTCTTTTCCAGAATCGCATTCCAGGTATCGCTCTCGCCGGTGTAGTTCTGCAGCGCATCCATGCTGTTCTGCGTCAGAACCCACTCGTCGCCTGCGAAGCTGGGGTCAAAGAGCCAGCGCAGCTCCTCGGTGCGTGTGCCGCTCCAGCCGAGCTGCTGCAGCCGTGCGCCTGTGGCGTCGGCTACGAGTGAATGATAGGCCTTGTCGTTGACCTGCATGTACCAGCAGTCTGTGCGCTCCTGCGTGTAACCTGCTGCAATGCTGTCTCCCAGACAGAGGTAATTGTCATAGTGCTTCACATTCCGGTCGGCTGCGAACACGCTGATGCTCAGCGTACTCAGCAGCATGACAGCGGCAAGAAGCAGAGCAAGGGAACGTTTTATCGTGCGCATGTGTTGGTTCCTCCCTGAATTCTTTCAAAAGAGAGCTGTTTACCGGTTTTCGTCCATGCGGTCAAAGCGGGCGATGATGGCGGCCATCTGCTCGCGGGTGGCGTTGCTGTTCGGACGGAAGGTGCCGTCCGGGAAGCCGGCCACGACGCCGTTCGCCACTGCCCAGGCCACGGCGGGCTTGGCATAGTCGCTGATCGTGTCGGCGTCCGTGATCTTGCTCAGATCCGCGGCAGCGCCGGTATCACCGCTGAAGCGATAGAGCATCGCGACCATCTGCTCGCGCGTGATCTTCGCGCCGGGGACAAAGGTCGTGTCGGATACGCCGGTGACGACCTTGGCGTTATACGCCCAGACCACGGCGTCCTTGTACCACTCATCGACGAGATCGGTGAAGGGGCACTTGGCGTAATCCGCCTCGGTGACCTCAGGAGAGCCGGCCATGCGGTAGATGACGGTGGCAAACTGCGCGCGGGTCGTGGTGCCCTTCGGGGCGAAGAGATCCTCCTCCATGCCCTTCATGAGACCGTTTTCCCAAACGTAATAGATATCGTCGTAGGACCAGTCCTTCTCCGTCACGTCCTTGAAGGGGAACTCCTTCACAGGCTCGGTCGTGGGCTCCGTGGAGGGCTCGGTGCTGGGCTCGGTGGTAGGCTCCGTGGTCGGTTCCGTCGTAGGCTCCGTGGTTTCTGCGGGGATAACGGTGAGTGTCGCGGCTTCGCTCGTCACGGCTTCGCCGCGCGAACCGTACCAGTCGGTGACCACGCAGCGGTACTGATTGCCGTCCATGTCCGCCGTGGCTTCCACGGTCAGCGTGCCTGCGTCAAGCGCATAGGAGGCCTTGCCGAGATCCGTCCATTCGTCGCTGCCCTTCGGCGCGACCTGCCACTGATAGAGCGGGCGGTTTCCGTTCGTCGTCACGCTGAAAGTGGCTTTTTCGCCCTCGTTCACCGTCACGTCTGCAGGATTGGTGCGGAAGTAAATGGGAACCTCATGATTCGGCAGTGCTTCCAGAATCTTGCTGGCAATCTGCACATGTCCTACGCGATTGGGATGGCAAGCCCAGGTGAAGTAGCCGCCGAATTCGGGATCGGCCAGGGAGATGTCCCAGGTCTCGATGCCGTCGACGTCAACAAAGATATACTTTTTCGCATAAGAGCATTCCGAACGCAGATAACGGTTGATCGCATCGATCACCGGTTGCACAATGGGCGCGAGGCTGATGTTCTGATCCGCATCGAGATACACATGGTGCGCCGGGTTGAACACGCCGAGCACCGCCATGGTCACATTGGGATTGAGCTTGTAGATCTCCGGCAGGCAGGCCTCCCAGTTGGACTTGAAGAGATTATAGTACTGCCAGAGAGAGGTGATGAGCTTCTGCAGGGCAGGGGGGGCGTTTTTTGCCATGCTGAGCAGACCGCCGATGGACGGATTGGTCTTGCTGACCTGCTCAATGAAACGGCTCACCAGACTGATCTGCTGCTGGCTTGCGGGATCCGGCTCCGGGTCCGTGATGCCGTCGCTGTCCATGTCCGTGCCGTTGATAATGCCGAGAAACTGGTTCAACGCGGGGGTGAGAATGTCGTTCGAGCCGAGATTGATCGTCACCAGATCCGAGGTTTTGAAGCCCTCAATGTAAGCCTTGGCGTAGGAAGCGTCCAGCACTTCGGGGCTGGTGAAGTAAGCGCCGAAGATGTTCTTCCAGTAATCATCCGGATCGGTCTTCACGCCGGTGAGAATGTAGCGCAGCTCGATCATGCGAAAGGCGCTCATGCCATACTGCAGCAGATTTGCGTCCACCGCGTTCGCCACGATGTCATGATACGCACCAGGCACGCGGGCCATACCGTAGTTGTCCCATGTACCGCTCACGGTGTAACCGGCTGCAATGCTGTCGCCGATGCACATGTACTGCTTGTACTTTTTGTACTGCCATTTGTCCAGCGCAAACGCGCTCGTCATGCCTGCGAGCATGGCTGCGATCAGCAGTACAGCGAGAATTCTGCTGGTTTTCTTCATTTTTTCCGCCTCTTTCTTGTCATAATAGAGTAAAGGTATCTGCGTTATTCTATCATAACACAAAAACCGTCAAAATAAAACTATAAAAAAACAAAATATTTCAAAATAGACACATGTTGTAAAAAAAGCATCTGCCGCACGAACCTGCGGCAGACGCCTGCGCTTATGATGTCGCCGCTTTGCGGCGAATGATGCATCGGCTGACGCCGAAATGATGCTGCGCCCGTTGGGCGCAATGATGTCATGTTTGCCCTGTCATGTCTTGCAGGAAACATCATTTGCAAAGCAACATCATTACCGAAGGTAACATCATTTGCCCGACAGGGCAAACATAATTCAAAAAGCAGTGATTTGTAAACAAATCACTGCTTTTTGTTGGCGGAGAAGGAGGGATTTGAAGTGCCTGACGGCACTTCGTGCACAATGTCCCCACTCGCTCCCGCCGCTTTGCGGCGAAACCGCTCGGGGATGACAAAGGGTTCAAATCCCTCCAATGAAAAAAAGAAGCCCCACCTGCGGTGAGACTTCTTTTTTTGGCGGAGAAGGAGGGATTTGAACCCTCGCGCCGCTTATCACAGCCTACTCCCTTAGCAGGGGAGCCCCTTCGGCCTCTTGGGTACTTCTCCGTACCGGATTTCCGATGCCAAAATATCTTATCACATCCATTGCGCATTGTCAATCCTTTTTCGTGCAAATATCGCGCATGATCGCCGCGGCGCCGTCGATCTCCCGCGGTGAGAGGAACGGGGAGAGGCTCAGCCGCACCGTGCCGGTCTCGAGGGTGCCGCCGCTCTCGTGGGCCAGCGGCGCACAGTGCAGTCCGCCTCTTACGGCGACGCCGCGGTCGGCAAGCCGGGAGGCAAGCGTCTCGCAGTCCACCGAGCGGCTGCGCAGACTGAGCACCCCGCACTGGCTCCGTCCCTCCGGGTCATAGAACAGCTCCAGATCGTCGATCCGGCGCAGTCCGGCGATCAGCTGCCGCAGCCGATCTTGATCGATCGCCTCGATCCTTGCTCTGCGCGGCGCGACGAATTCCAGCCCCGCCGCGAGTCCCGCAATGCCAGGCACATTGTGCGTGCCCGCCTCGTGCCGATCCGGCAGCGTCTCCGGCATGATCTGCTCCCGGCTGTTCGAGCCCGTGCCCCCATAGAGCAGCGGCGCACCGTCCGCGCCGCAGAGCAGCAGCCCCGTGCCCTGCGGGCCGAGCAGCCCCTTGTGCCCCGGCATGGCGAGGAAGGCGGCGCGGAGCTGTGTCATATCCACGTCCAGCACGCCCGCCGACTGCGCCGCGTCCACGATCAGCGGCACGCCCGCGTCATAGCACAGCGCCGCGATCTCCCCGATCGGCAGCACGAAGCCGAACACGTTGGACACGTGCGTGCAGACCGCCGCCTTCGAGCCGGGGAGCGCCTTGCGAAAGGCATCCAGCACCGATTCCGGGTCGAACAGCCGTCCGCGCGCGACGCGCACCTTCGCGCCCAGCGCGTGCAGCGGCCGCGTCACGGCGTTGTGCTCCCAGCAGGAGATGACCACCGCGTCCCCGGGCTTTATGAGCGAGCGGATCGCAATGTTCAGCGCGTGCGTTGCGTTTAGCGTAAAGACCACGCGGCTCGGATCTTCCATGCGAAAGAGCGCCGCGGCCTCCTGCCGGCAGCGGTAGACCGTCTCTGCCGCCGCCATCGCAAGGCGGTGTCCGCCGCGTCCGGGGCTCGTCATGTGCTGCATCGCGCCGAGCACGGCGTGACGCACGGCGGGCGGCTTTAAAAAGCTCGTGGCGGCGCTGTCTAGATAAATCATGGCCGCACCTCCTGCCAGCCGCCGTCCTCCCGCGCGAGAAACACCTTTCCGTGCTCCGTGCCGCGCTGATCCAGCAGCGCCAGCGCCGCGTTCAGCCGGTTTGCGCGCAGACGCACGCAGTAGGTGCATCCCCGGTCCGTGAGCCCCTGCGGCGCTTTTCGCACCGTGGCGGTGATCCCGCCGCGCTCGAGCACATGCGCCGCGCGCTGCGCAAACGTCAGCGATCGGAATAGTATCAGACAGTCCTGCCGCATCCAGGCATCCCTCCAAAAATGTCGTCGTGCTGCATCCTATGCCGCGCCCGTTTTCCGGGTGCTTGAATTCCTGTCAAAATGGTGGTATATTAAAAAAGCCTTCCCCCTCGGGGGAAGGGGGACCGCGCTTGCGCGGTGGATGAGGGGCGTTCCCTCTCCGCACAGATTTCAACAAGGAGGGATGACCATGGTCATTTCCACCAAGGGAAGATATGCCCTGCGCATGATGCTCGATCTAGCGCAGAACGGGCAGGAGGGCTTCGTCTCGCTCAAGCACGTCTCTGAGCGGCAGGAGGTCTCGCTGAAGTATCTCGAGGCGATCACAGCCTCCTTGAACCGCGCCGGTCTCGTCCGCAGTCAGCGCGGCAAGGAGGGCGGCTACCGGCTCAGCCGTCCGGCGGCGGAGATCACCGTGGCCGACGTGCTCCAAAGCGCTGAGGGCAGCCTCGCCGCCGTCTCCTGTCTCGAATCCGGCTGCGACCGCGCCGAGCACTGCCTCACGCTTCCGCTCTGGAAGCATCTCGATACCATCATGGACGATTACCTCTCCGGCGTCACGCTGCAGGACGTCCTGGACGGGAAAGCATAAGCACACAAATCAAAAACGCCCTGTCTCACACGAGACAGGGCGTTTTGCATGTATATGTTCAGATCGCGTAGCTCTTAATCTTCTCAGATACTTCGTCGGGATTGAGCGTCATACTCACGGTGAAGTTCACGTTTTCCTTCTTCGAGAACGCGTCGAGCCAGACGAGGAACTCCTCGATGTCCTGCTCGGACACACCGGGCATCATTTTCACGAAGTTGTCGATAAAGATATGGGTGATGTCGTAGTTGCCGGCGTGCAGACCGCTGAGCAGACCCTTGAAGAACTCCACCGTGCCGATGGAATAGTCGCTCGCGAAGACGAGGCGCGCCTGATACGGGATATCGAAGGTGAGCTTCTTGTCCTTTTCAATGACGACGACGGAGCCGGACTCCTCCTGCAGCGCGGCGTTCACCATTTCGATGAGGCGCTTGGTCTTGCCGGAACCCTTCAGACCCATGACGAGTTGAACCATTTGAATCACACTCCTGTTCAATAGTGGGGAATGCGTGTGAACATCCCTCTAAACATAGCTTACCACGTTTTGCGCCGATGCGCAATGTAAAAACTTCCTGAATTTTTTATTGCGCGCCGGGCTTGCCGAGGAGCTTGAACATGTTCTTCTTGTAAGCCTCCACGCCGGGCTGATCGAACGGATTGACGCCGGACATGTAGCCGGAGATGCCGCAGGCGAGCTCAAAGAACGTCACGAGCTCGGCAAAGCCGACCTCGTCGCGCCGCTCGACCTTGATCTCCATGTTCGGCACGCCGCCGGAGATGTGCGCCTGCTTGACGGCCTCCTGCGCAAGGCGGCTGATCTCGCTCAGCTTGCGTCCGGCCAGATAGTTCAGGCTGTCGGGATCGCCCATCGAGAAGGGGACGTTGAACTCGTTGAGGGAGTTTTCAAACGTCACGACCGTCTCCATCAGCGTGCGCGGGCCGTCCTGCACGTACTGACCCATGGAGTGCAGATCGGCGTTGTATTCCACACTCGCGGGATAGATGCCGATGCCGTTCTTGCCCTCGCTCTCGCCGTAGAGCTGCTTCCACCACTCGGCCATGTACCGGAAGGTGGGCTCATAGCAAGCGAGAATCTCGATGCTCTTGCCGAGGCGGTAGAGATGCTGCCGCGCGGCGGCGTACTGCCAGGCCGGGTTCTCGGGCGAGCGCTGATCCATCGCGGCGAGGGAGGCGATGGCGGTCTCAATGACGGCGGTGGCGTCAATGCCGGCGGCGGCCATGGGCAGCAGACCCACGGCGGAGAGCACGCTGAAGCGGCCGCCCACGTCGTCGGGCACGACGAAGGTCTCCCAGCCGGCCTCGTCGGCCATGCCCTTGAGAACGCCGCGGTGCGCGTCCGTGGTGGCCACGATGCGCTTTGCCGCCTTCTCGGCGCCGTACTTGGCCTCGAGCAGGCCGCGGAACATGCGGAAGGCAAGGGCGGGCTCGAGCGTCGTGCCGGACTTGGAGATCACGTTGATCTCAAAATCCTTCTCGCCCAGCTCCTCGAGCAGGCCCTGCAGCGCGTCGGGGGACATGGAGTTGCCCGCGAAGATGATCTTCGGGTCGCCCGCCTGCGGGCGGGGACGCAGCAGCTCGATCGCGCCCTTTGCGCCGAGATAGGAGCCGCCGATGCCGATCACGACCAGAACCTCGCTGCGGCCGCGGATGCGGTTCGCGGCGGAGACGATCTGCTTGAGCTCCTCGTTCTTCACGCGCTGGGGCAGACCCAGCCACCCGGTAAAGTCCGCGCCGGCGCCGGTGCCTTCGGTGAGCGTGCGGTGTGCGGCAGCAGCGGCGGCATAGTCCGGTCCGGCAGCGTCAAAAAAAGATTTCGCGCCGGAGAGATCCACTTTCAACATAAGTAACCCTTCTCTCATAAAGTAATTGGTTTCTATACAGTTCCAGTATACACCAAGAATCAAATTTCGCAATAGAAAAAAATCGCGAACGCATCTGTGCGTTCGCGATTTTCGTTCATGACCAGATCTTCGTCATCAGGAAGATCACGATGGCGCCGGCGACAATGAAGATCCCGCCGATCAGCAGCACCGCGCCGATCGCGCCGAGCATGACCGCGCGGCGGTCCTCCTTGCTCATCTCGTGCTCGGACGTCGGCTCGTCCTTCCGCCGGCGAAACCGCGGCAGCAGCACCGGCATCGGATCGACCTCGCTCATGTCGACGACTGTACGTCCATCGTCGTCATCATAAGTTTTGTTCTTTGCCATAAAAAAGCCTCTTTAGTCGTAGAGGTGGCACACGACGTAATGCCCGGGTTCAATCTCCTTCTGCTCCGGCTTGACCTCCTTGCACTGCGCCATGCAGCGCTTGCAGCGGGTGTGGAACGGGCAGCCCTTCGGCGGGTTCGCCGGGGAGGGGATGGAGCCCTCAAGCACGATGCGGTTCATCTTCGCCGTCGGATCCGGCACCGGGATGGCGGAGAACAGCGCCTCGGTGTAGGGGTGCAGCGGATGCTCGAAGATGTCCTTCGTCTCGCCGTACTCGACCAGATGGCCGAGATACATGACGCCGACCGTGTCGGAGATGTGCTCGACGACGGACAGGTCGTGGCTGATGAAGAGGTAGGTCAGCTTAAATTCGTTCTGCAGGTCGTTGAGCAGGTTGATGATCTGCGCCTGGATCGACACGTCCAGCGCGGAGACCGGCTCGTCGCAGACGACGAATTCGGGGTTGAGCGCCAGTGCGCGGGCGATGCAGATTCTCTGCCGCTGACCGCCGGAGAACTCATGCGGATAGCGGTCCTTGTGGAACGACTGCAGGCCGCAGCTGTCCATGATGCGGTCGATATAGTCGTTGTACTCGTTCTTCGGCACGAGGTTGTGCTCGCGCACGGCCTCGCCGATGATCTCGCCGACCGGCATGCGCGGGCTCAGCGAGCTGAACGGGTCCTGGAAGATGATCTGCATCTTCGTGCGCAGATCGTGCATCTCCTTGTGGTTGAGGTCATAGACCTCCTTGCCCTCAAAGAGCACCTGACCGCCGGTTTTCTCGCCGGAGAGGCGCAGGATCGTGCGGCCGGTCGTGGTCTTGCCGCAGCCGGATTCGCCCACGAGACCCATCGTCGTGCCGCGGCGGATGTTGAACGTCACGCCGTCGACGGCCTTGACATAGCCGGTCGTGTTGCCGAAGAAGCCGCCCTTGATGGGGAAGTATTTCTTCAGCGCATTGACCTGCAGGATATACTGCGGATCGGGCTCGATGGGAGTGAAATCATTCACGATTTTCTCAGCCATTTTTCTTCTCCCCCTTTCCGTCGGTATAGCGGTAGCAGCTGACAAAGTGCGTCTCGCTCAGCTGCACCATCGGCGGATAGTCGCCGTCGCACTGGCCCACGCACATCTCGCAGCGGTCCTTGAAGTAGCAGTAATTCGGCATGTTGATCGGGTTCGGCACCTTGCCGGGGATGGAGTAGAGCTTCTCCACGCGCTTGCCGACCACGGGCTTGGAGGCCATGAGGCCGATCGTGTAGGGGTGGGAGGGATGCTCGAAGATCTCTCTCGCCGTGCCCTTTTCCACCACGCGGCCGGCGTACATGACGACGACGTAGTCCGCCATCTCGGCGATGACGCCGAGGTCGTGCGTGATGAGCATGATGGAGGAGTTGATCTTGTCCTTCAGATTGCGCAGCAGATCGAGGATCTGCGCCTGAATCGTCACGTCCAGCGCCGTCGTCGGCTCATCGGCGATGATCAGCTTCGGGTCGCAGGCGAGGGCCATCGCGATCATCACGCGCTGGCGCATACCGCCGGAGAGCTCATGCGGGAACATCTTATAGACGCCCTCGGAGTTTGCGATGCCGACCATTTCCAGCAGCTCGATCGTGCGCGCCTTGACCGCCTTCTCTTCCTTGTTCTCGCTGTGCAGCATCAGCACCTCTTCGATCTGGTCGCCGATGCGGAACACGGGGTTCAGACTCGTCATCGGCTCCTGGAAGATCATCGACATGAAGTTGCCGCGCAGCGTCTGCATCACGCTCAGCGGGGTCTTGGTGATGTCATAGGCCTTGTCGCCGAGGTTCAGGCGGATTGCGCCGTCGACGATCTGGCCGACCGGGCGCTGCAGCAGCTGCATGATCGAAAGACTCGTCACGCTCTTGCCGCAGCCCGATTCACCCACGACGCCGACGGTCTTGCCCTGCGGCACGTCGAACGATACGCCGTCGACTGCCTTGCTCGTGCCGATGTCGGTGAAGAAGTAGGTGCGCAGCCCGTCGATCTCGAGGGCGTTGGCGGGATCCTTCATCGTCGTCAGATACTCTGACTCCGGCACGTTCTTTCTCTTATATCTCTTTTCGTATTCCGCGGTGATTTTGCGGTTTTCCCGGGAGATCCGTCTGGATTCCTTGGCGGAAAGATAGCCATCGTTTTTCTTCTTAGCCATATTTCCCCCTCCTTAACGCTTCATCTTCGGGTCGAAGGCGTCGCGCAGACCGTCGCCCACGATGTTGAACGCGAGCACGGTGATCAGCAGCAGAACGCCCGCCGGGATCCAGATGAACCAGTAGTTTGTCAGCACGAACGTATCGTTGACGTCGTTGATGATGTTGCCCCAGGAGGCGAACGGGAAGCGCACGCCGAGTCCGAGGAAGGAGAGCGTCGCCTCCGTGATGATCGTGGAGCCGAGGCCCATCGTCATCACGACGATCAGCTGGGGAATGACGTTCGGAAGCAGGTGCTTGAAGATGCGCTTCGGCACGCTGATGCCGCAGGACTCGGTGGCGGTCATGAACTCCTGCTCGCGCAGAGACAGGATCTGGCCGCGGACGAGACGCGCGATACTCGGCCAGCCGAGGATGCCGAGGATCAGCATCAGGTAGAGCATTCGGATCTTCGGGTCGACGTTCGCCGCGTCCATCGCGGCGCCGAGGATAATGATGATCGGCATCGACGGGATGCAGTAGAGAATATCGACGATACGCATGATGAGGTTATCCACCCAGCCGCCGAAGTAGCCGGAGATGCCGCCCATGATGACGCCGAGCACGGTCTCAATGATGACGACGATGAAGCCGATGATCAGGGAGACACGGCCGCCGTACATCAGGCGCGTGAGCATGTCCATGCCGTTGCGGTCGGTGCCGAGCCAGTGCTCCTTGGTGGGGAAGGAGTAGGAGTCGAACACGCGCGTCTCCTTCTCCTGCTTGACGTTCCACATGTTTCTGGGCGCGTCAAAGGAGAGAATGTACTCAAACGTCTCGCCGTTCTTGTCCGTGTAGACGAAGGAGGTGTCCTTCTTTTCCACGGCCTCGATCAGCTGCGTTTTGAAGTCCTTGTCGAGGAACACGTCGCTCATCAGCGGACGGATGGAGTATTCGCTCACGAAGGCGACTTCGTTTCCGCCCTCGGAGATGCTGCCCTCGTCGTCGAGCTTGTAGGTCTTGCCGTCAGCGGTGAATTCCGCTTCCTCGTTCGCCTGCGCCAGCAGGGCGGCGCGGGTGAAGTCAGCCGAGAAGTTCTGCGCCTCGCCTGCGGCGCTGATGGTCAGCTTGCTCGCGAGTCCGACGAACTTGCCGCCGACGGTGATGACGTAGAGCTCGTCGTTGATCTTCTCGAGATCATAGGTCGAGCCGTTATACTCAAAGCTCTCGTTGCCGCGCATGATGTTCAGCAGCGTCTGCGCCTGCACGGGGCCCTTGAAGAGGCTCTCGTCCGCAACGGTGTAGACAAAATCGCTGTTTTTCTGCACGCCGGCGTAGTCCTTCTCCTGCAGATCGACGCGGTAGAACTTCTGATCCTGCTTATACGGGGAGACGAGGCCGCCCACGAAGGAGAACAGGAACATGGCGAGCAAAATGATCATGCCCGTCACGGCCAGGCGGTTGCGGAAAAAGCGCTTGGCGACCAGTGCGCCCGGTGAGAGCACCTGCACACGGCGGTCGTCGTTCAGGGAGTACTGCCCGTTGGGGTCGTCGCTGTTCGGGGAAGAAGCGCTGCTGTTCTTCACCGCGTCCTCGGTGATCTTCTCCGCGTGGCGGCGGGCCGCCTTCTCGGGAACCGAATGAGGATACACGGGAGTCGGTTCAAAGTTCATATCGTTCTTATCACTCATGATTCACAGCACTCCTTTCTTACGAGATGCGCACGCGGGGATCGACCACCGCGTACAGAATGTCCGCCAGCAGGTTGCCGAGCAGCGTCAGCACCGCCATGAACATCAGATAGAACATGGAGAAGGGGATATCGCCCGCCACCATCGACTGGTAGGAGGCAAAGCCGATGCCCGGGATGGAGAAGAGCGTTTCCGTGATGAGCGCGCCCGCGAACAGACCCGGCAGGGAGCCGCCCACGATCGTCACGATCGGGATGAGCGTATTGCGGAAGGCATGCTTGTAGATGACCTTGCGCTCACTCAGACCCTTCGCGCGCGCGGTGCGGATGTAGTCGGCGTTCAAAACCTCGAGCATGTTCGTGCGGGTATAGCGCATGAGCGAGCCCATGCTGACCACGACGAGCACGATGATCGGCAGCACCAGATGGTGCGCCTTGTCGAGGAACTGTCCCCACGCGTTGAGCTGGTTGTAGTTTCTCCCGACGAGACCATAGAGGTCAAACCAGCCGAGCTTGACAGAGAAGACCAGCTTCAGCAGCGACGCAAAGAAGAACGTCGGCAGGGAGATGCCGGCCAGCGCGATGACAGAGATCGCGTAGTCCGTCTTGGAATACTGCTTCGTCGCCGCGATGACGCCGAGCGGGATTGCGATGATGAGCTCGAGCACGAAGCTCACAGCGCCCATCACAAAGCTCAGCCACACGGTCTTGTTGAACTCATCCACGACCGGGATGGTCCACTTCCAGCTGTCGCCGAAGTCGCCGCGCAGCATCGAGCCCAGCCATCCGAAGAAGCCGGGGATGATGTCCTTGTCCAGGTTGTAAGCGCCCGCCAATTGCGCCATCCACTCCTCGAAGCTCTTGGAACCCGGCTGCATGGACTTCTGCCGCGCCATGTTCTCAATGTAGCTCGTGGGGAGACAACGCATCAGAGCGTAGATGATGAACGCCACAAAGAACAAAATCACGACGCTCAAAAGCACGCGCTTGAGGATATACTTCCACACTTTTCGATCACACCTCTCGTCCGGAAGCTTGTGGGACTTCCGGATCTCTTTTCTTTTTCTGAGTTCATTACTCAATGAATTGTTGAACGATGTCAGCAATTCATTCAATACTGAAACACGGGATTCGCTCTGAGAATACAATTTGGGAGGGGATTTGGGTCCCCTCCCAAACCGTGCTTTTCTGTTTTGACTTTGTCTCACAGAGTTCGCGCTTCGCAAAGCGCGAAGAGATTCAGATCATTTTGCCCCCGGAACTTGTTTCGGGGAGCAAAATACCGCTCGCGGAGGAGATTGCGCTGTTTTCGTGAACTTCGTTCGCAGCCCAGCGCAATCTCCGGAGCGCATCTCCTCTCAAAAAACTGTTTACAGTTTTTTGAATTAGTTGAGCTCCAGATTCTGGATCTCAGCATACCAGTTGTAGTAAGTGGTGATGTCGGGAGTCACGGTGTCCATGTTCACGCGATCGGTGGAGAAGATGATCGCGTTCTGACGCTGGTACACAGGAACCTCAACGGCCCAGTCGACGATGATGTCGAGGCAGCTCTTGTACATCTGCTTACGGAAGGACTGGTCCATGCTCTGACGGGCCTCCATGATGAGCTTGTCGAGCTCTTCGTCGGCGATGTCATACATGTAGTTGGAGCCGCCGGCTTCGCCGCCCTGGCTGCCGGAGTAGTAAACCTGATACATATCCGGGTCAGGCGTGGCGCCCCACGCGGCGCACCACATCGGAACCTGGTCGGCCTCGATGCCGGTCCAGAGGTCAGCGGAGTTGGCGAGATCCTTCACGACGAGCTCCATGCCGATCTTGGCCAGAGCATCCTTGGCGAGGTTCAGCATCATGAAGGAGGGGTGATCGCCGGCGCCGTCGGCCGGGATCCAGACTTCGTAGCTCATCTTGGCGCCTTCGGGAGCCGCGGTCAGCTTGCCGTCAGCGACGGTGTAGCCGGCAGCCTCGAAGTAACCCAGAGCGGCCTTCAGGCAGGCCTCCTCGCGGGCGGCGTCGTCCATGTCGGAGGTGTAGATTTCGTTGCCGTCAACGTCCTTGGAGAAGGCGATGGCGTAGTCTGCGTCGGTGGCCTGCGGAGCAGCCCAGGACGTGTTGGAGATCGGGTAGTTGATGACGGAGGCAACGCCGGCGCCGTAGTAGGAGTCGACGGTCACGTCACGGAAGTTGGAGAAGACGGTCGCAAAGGCCTTGCGCAGGTTCTTGGAAGCGTCGGAGGCGATGTCGCCGCCCACGTTCACGGCCTTGGCGCTGATGCCGAGGTAGCCGTAGCCGAGGTTGTCAACCGTGTTGGTGGTGATCACGGGGCCGTTGACGTCGTCATTGCCGTTGGCGGCCTTGATGGCGTCGACGGTGTCCTTGGAGTAGCTGGGATCGGTGATGTCAATGGTGCCGGTGGTGACGCCATTGAGCTTATCCTTGTCGTTGCTTTCGAGGAACTGCATGAGCTTGGTCTTCGGAGCGCCCTTGAAGTAGGTGTC
>JAFRDQ010000053.1 GCA_017411225.1 Oscillospiraceae bacterium | reverse complement strand
TTCCGGGCAGATGTATCTGCCCGCATAACTTTTCCTGCCATCTGCTCAGAGTGCCCTGCCGGACACTCTCCCTTTTGCGCCCTTTTTTATCCCGTGTTCAATCCGCCGTTTTCCGCTTGACTTTTGATAGTTAGTCTACGGTTACAGCCGTTTGAGCATCATGTATTCGTTCGCAAACGTGCCGTCCTTTCGGCGGATCGCGTCCGGCTTGACGCCTGTGATGCGAAAGCCCATTTTCTCATAGAGGGCTCTGGCCCGGGTGTTGCCTTCGATGAAATCCAGCTCGATCTGGCGGACGCCGCGGTCTCGGGCGACGCGAAACAGCTCCTCAAACATTCTGGTGCCGATGCCGAGGTTCCAGAATTCCCGGAGGAGCGCGATCGCAACGGAGGCTCTGTGCCGGTCCTTCATTCCGGTGCGAAACGAGATCTGGCAGCTGCCGGCGATCTTCCCGTCCACAATGCAGGCGATCATCATTCCGTTTGGATTGCAGTAATCCGCGTTGATAAAGGCTATTTCCTGCTCCAGCGTGGTCTCGGCCCATTCCTCCGGATACCGCATCAGGAAATCCGTCTCGCCGGATGCGGTTCGGATGAATTGCAGCATCTCCGCCGCGTCCTCTTCGCAGGGGCTCCGAAGCAGGGCAGTTCTGCCGTCCTTCAGCTGAAATTCCGTTTCTTTGAAAACCATAATCGTCACCTCGCAATCCAATTTCTGCGAGATGATTATAGCACCCGGACGCGGCGGCAATCAATCTTACATTCTGCGCAGACGTCAAAAAAAGAGGCGAATTCGCTGGGTGCGAATTCGCCTTAAATCATTATGGTCTGACACGGTTCTGCAAGGGACGTCGAGGACGCCGTCCCCTACGAGAGGTGCGGATTATCCACCACACCTTACGATGTTCTCGATCACGCCGTCATAGAAGCTTCTCACGGTCTGCTGGCTTTCGGTGAGAATGCCGCCCATGAAGGAGAAGTGATCCATGAACTGCTCAGGCATGACGTACCAGACGCCGGGGCGGACCGTGCGGACGGTCTGCGTGCTGACGAACTGGTGCGGATCGTTGACGAGGACGCCGTTCTCGTAATGCGAGGGATACATGCAGGAATAGGAGTTCACGATGCCGTCGTTTTTGTGCCACGGCGCGCCGACCTTCGTCTGCGGGACGGTCACGGTGGAGAGGGTCGAACCGTAGCCGGTCTTAAACTGGCCGGAGGTGACGCCGTCATAGGAGCCCATGAACGCGCCGAGCGGCCATGCCACGGGGAACATGCGGGTGTTCGGCGTGTAGGAATCGCTCGCTGCGTCATAGGCCATGCGGTTGCCGTAGTAGGAGAAGTAATAGATATCGCTGTCCATGGTGATATCCTTGTTCAGATACAGCGACTTATCGATCGTGAGATCCTGGAAGGTGCTGTCGTTATGGGCGAGGAATTCCTCGGTGACGGCACCGCGGATCGCCTCGATGATCGTATCGGTGGATTTCGGCATGATGCCGAACTGCTCAAGCTGGGGATCATAGATGCCCGTGAGCGGCGTGAGACCGGCGAGCTTGCAGACCTCCTCCACGAGCTGGGAGCCGACGGTGGTGAACAGCGGCATGGACTCAAACAGATTCATGCCGTTGGCGGGCGCGGCGAGCGTGGTGATCGAATAGACCCAGCCGTCCTTGCCGCCGGTGAAGAGCGGGGAGATTTTGCCCGCCTCGGGGTGCGCGCGCATGTAGGCCTGCTCCTCGGCGCTGCCGTTGCGCAGCAGCTCCTCGAGCAGACGCACCGTGACGCCGCCGAAGCTGTGGCCGACGAGGTTGATCGGATGATTGGCGTCCCACGGGCCGTCGAGGATGCGGGAGTACCTGCCGCCGGAATAGTCGCGGCCATAGCGGTCATGGCCATACATGGCGGCATGGGCGGCGCCATAGTCCGTGACGGTGCCGGTGAGCTGAGCATAGAGCTCGCACACGCGGTCCCAGGCACTGGAGAACGGGCCGACAGAGGGGCAGCAGACGTCCGCGCCCTTGCTCTCGAGATAGCTCTCGACGCTGCCGTTGAACATGCCGTAATACGGCAGGAGGCCGGCCAGGCCATCATAGCTGCCCCAGCCGAAGGCACCGTGCACCATGACAACGGGGTACTTCGGCGCACCGAGAGACTCCACCTCGGCGGCGCGGGTCGCGCAGCGATAAAGCATGGTGACAATCTGCGCGCGGGTGCAGGGGGCGTTGGGCGAGAACACACCGTCGGCAGTGCCGTTCGTGATGCCCTCAGCCGCCGCCCAGAGGACGGCTTCATAATAGAAATCATTGCCCGTCACGTCGGAGAACGTGTTGGCCATGAAGGTACCGGGAGAGCCGGCAGCGCGCCACAGGAACGTAACGGCCTCGCCGCGGGTGACGGTGTTGTCCGGGCTGAAGGTCGTATTGCTCGTGCCGTTGGTGATCTTCTCATTGACTGCCCAGAGCACTGCGTTGCGGTAATAGGCGTCCGCGGGAACATCGCGAAACGGCATCGTGCCGCGCACGGTCTTGCCGGAGTTGGCGCGCCAGAGGAACGTGACCATCTGGGCGCGGGTGCACGTTGCGTCAGGACTGAACGTCGCGGCGCTGGTTCCGTTGGTGATCTGCTTCGAGACCGCCCACGCCACAGCATCGGCATAATAGGCGTCCGCCGGAACATCGCTGAAACCCGATGCGGCGAACGCCATGCCCGTCATGCACGAGAGCAGGAGACAGACCGTGAGCAGAGCGCTCAACAACTTCTTTTTCATAAGCGTACCTTCTTTCCTTTTAATTTCCGTTTTATGAGTTATATTTTACAAAAATTAGAAGCTTTTGGCAATAGGTATTCCTGAATTTTTCACAAAAAGAACTGCCCGTCGAAATGACGGGCAGTTCTTTTTTAGAACAATGACATTTGGCTGGTTTCCGGCAGAGAGCCGAAGGCGCCGAGGTCTCTGAGCTGCTTCATGTGGGTCTGGCTGACCTTGGGGCAGGCGGCGGCGATCTCCTCCTCGGAGACGAACTCGCGGCCGCCCTCGCGGCAGCGCTTGAGATCCTGCGCGGCGCTCTCGCCGAGGCCGGAGATGGCCACGAAGGGCGGCAGGAGCGTGCCCTTCTCCTTATTGGGAATGAAGCGCGTAGCGTCCGAGCGGTTGATGTCGATCGGCTCGAAGGAAAAGCCGCGGAGGTTGAATTCATACACGGCCTCGAGCGTGACGAGCAGGTCGTCCTCCTTGCTGGTGCGGTCGGCCTTGTTCTGCAGCTCATTGATCTTCGAGCGCGTGGCCATCGTGCCGCCGCACATGATCTCGGCATCGAAGGAGTCCTTCTGGCTGCGGCGGTAGAAATACGCGCTGTAGAACGCGAGGGGCTCATGCACCTTGAACCACGCGATGCGAAAGGCCATCATGACGTAGGCCACGGCGTGCGCCTTCGGGAAGAGATACTGGATCTTGGCGAGGGAGTCGATATACCACTGGGGCACATAGTGGTCCTTCATCAGATCGACCCAGCCGTCCTGGAAGCCGCCGCGGGCGACCTTGCCCTTTCGCACCGCCTCCATGATCTTGAAGGAGACCTTGGCATCGATGCCGCGGCTGATGAGATAGAGCATGATGTCATCGCGGCAGCCGACCGTCTGCGCGACGGTGGCGGTGCCGGAGGTGATAAGATCCTTGGCGTTGCCGAGCCAGACGTCCGTGCCGTGGCTGAAGCCGGACAGACGCACGAGAACATCGAAGGTATCCGGCTGGGTATCGACGAGCATCTGGCGGGTAAAGCCCGTGCCGAACTCGGGGATGCCGATGGTGCCGGTCTTGCCGATGATGGGATCATCATCCGGCAGGCCGAGCGGAGCGGGCGACTTGAAGATGCCCATGGTCTCGGGATCGTCGAGCCGGATCTGCTTGGCGTCGCGGCCGGTCATGTCCTCGAGCATGCGGATCATGGTCGGGTCATCGTGGCCGAGCTCATCGAGCTTGAGGAGATTTGCCTCCATGCAGTGATATTCAAAATGCGTGGTGATGATGTCGCTGTTCGGATCGTCCGCCGGGTGCTGCACGGGACAGAAATCCGTGACGTCCATATCCTGCGGGATGACGACGAGGCCGCCGGGGTGCTGCCCCGTCGTGCGCTTGACGCCGACGCAGCCGTGCGCGAGGCGGTCCTTCTCCGCCTGCGGAATATCGAGCCCGCGCTCCTCGGCGTACTTGAGCACGTAGCCGTAGGCGGTCTTTTCCGCGAGCGTGCCGATCGTGCCGGCGCGGAAGACGTGGTCGGAGCCGAAGAGCTCCTCGGTGTATTTATGGGCTCTGCCCTGATATTCGCCGGAGAAGTTCAGGTCGATATCGGGGACCTTGTCGCCGCCGAAGCCGAGGAAGGTCTCGAACGGGATATCAAAGCCCTCCTTCTTCATCTCCGTGCCGCATTCGGGGCAGACCTTGTCCGGCATATCAGCGCCGCAGCCGTAGCCCTTGCCGGACTCAAAGTCCGTGTGGCGGCAGTTGGGGCAGACATAGTGCGCAGGCAGGGAGTTGACCTCCGTGATGCCGGAGAAATAGGCCACGAGGGACGAGCCGACGCTGCCTCGGCTGCCGACAAGGTAGCCGTGCTCGAGGGAGTTCGCCACGAGCTTCTGGGCGGACATGTAGATGACGTCGTAGCCGCGGGAGAGAATGTCGTGCAGCTCGGTCTCGACGCGGGAGGTGATGATCTCGGGCGGATTTTCGCCGTAGATCGCATGCATCTTGCCGTAGACGAGGCTCTTGAGCTCCTCGGCGGAGTTTTCGATCTTCGGCGGGAAGAGATCCTTCGGCAGGAGCTCGAAGGTCTCGACCTCGTCGGCGATGGCGACGGTGTTTTTCACGACGACCTCGCGGGCGGTCTCCTCGCCGAGATAGCTGAACTCCTCGAGCATGTCATCCGTGGTGCGGAAGTAGAGCGGCATTTCCTTATCCGCGTCGGAGAAGCCCTTCGCGCCGAGCATGACGTGGCGGTAGATCTCCTGCTCGGGGTTGAGGAAATGCACGTCTCCGGTAGCGACGACGGGCTTTCCCATCTCGCGGCCGAGGGCGAGGATGCGGCGGTTTAATTCGCGCAGGCTCTCATCATCTTTGACGGTGCCGTTTTCGATGAGGAAGCGGTTATTCGCCAGCGGCATGATCTCAAAGTAATCATAGAACGAGCCGATGCGCCGCAGCTCCGGACGGCTCTTGCCGTAGAGCATGGCGTCGAACAGCTCGCCCGCCTCGCAGGCGGAGCCGATGATGAGCCCCTCGCGATACTCCGTGAGGAGGCTCTTCGGGATTGTCGGATTGCGCTTGAAATGCTCCAGATAAGACTTGGAAATAATCTCATAGAGATTCTTGAGTCCCTTCTTATTGCGCACGAGGATGGAGATGTGGCGCGGACGGCGGCGATGCTCGAGGCCCTCATTGACAAGGGCGTTCATCTCGCCGAGGGTGTGCGCGCCCTTTTCGGCGAACATGGGGACGAAGCGCTCCATGATGCGGGCGACGACCATGGCGTCGTCCGAGGCGCGGTGGTGGTTGAACTCCGGCAGGCTCAGACGGTTGGAAACCAGATCAAGCTTGTGCCGCTTGAGATCGGGCAGGAGATACTGCGCCATCGGGAGCGTGTCAAGATAGACCGGCTCGAAGGGGATGCCCGCCTGATGGCAGGCGTCGGACATGAAGCCGGTGTCGAAATCGGCGTTGTGCGCGATGAGGGGCGTATCGCCGCAGAAGTCGAGGAACATGCGCATGGCCTCCGCCGGCTTCGGCGCGCCCTGCACGTCGATATCGCGGATGCCGGTGAGACGGGTGTTCTCCTCCGGAATCGGCATGCCGGGGTCGACGAAGGTGTTGAACGTATCGAGAATCTCCTTGCCGCGGAAGCGGACGGCGCCGATCTCGGTCATGGCGTTTTCAAACACGCGCAGACCCGTGGTCTCGATATCGAAGGCGATGTATTCCTGATCGAGGGGCAGGTTCTCTCCCCCGTGCGCGGCGAGCGTGCCGTCGACGTCGTTGATGAGATAGCCCTCGACGCCGTAGATGATCTTGATGCCGTGCTTCTTGGCGGCCTTCCACGCGTCCGGGATGGCCTGCGCGACGCCGTGATCCGTGATGGCGATGGCGGGGTGGCCCCACTTGGCCGCCTGCGCGACGAGGTCGCCGGGATCGGAGAGGGCGTCGAGCGCGGAAAAGCGCGTGTGCAGATGGAGCTCGACGCGCTTTTCATCCGCCAAGTCCTCGCGCTGGGGCTTACTGCCCTTGACGATGGACATCGGCTGGAGCACCATGGAGTTGGCAAAGCGGTCAAAGTCAATACGGCCCTGCACCTTGACCCAGAGTCCGGGCTTCACTTCGCCCAGAATGCTCTGGTCGGCGTCGCCGGGGAGGTATTTGGATACGAGGACGGAGCCGGAATAGTCCGTCATCTTGAACGAGAGCACCGCTGCGCCGCGCTTGGCGAGCGTGCGGCTGTCGTCGGCGAAGATCTCGCCCTCGACCGTGACGGAGCCGGACTCCAGCGTGAGCTCCTTCATGGGCGTGATGGAAGCGTTCGGGCGGATCGGTCTGCCCATGAGCGTCTGTTCGCGCGCCTTGACCTCCTTGCGCTCCGGCTCGGGGTAATCGGCGCGAAGCTCCGCCGCCGCGAGACCATAGCGCGAGGCCAGAAGCTCCTCGAGCTGCCGCAGCTCCGCCGGGGCGGGCATCTGCGGCAGCCACGCGCGGATGACCATGGTCATCGTCTCACGCACGATGGTGACGCCGGAGACAAGCGCCTTGTCCAGACCGCCGCAGCTGTCGGCATAGATTGCGGCGTCCGGGAACATGTCCAGAAAGGGAATTTTTTCTTCAGTCATTCAGATTCCTTCCTCAGTACGAATGAGGTTGATGAGCGCATCGCACAGTTCTTCGGCGGGATAGCGACCGAGCACCTCGCCCTTTTTGAACAGCATGCCGCAGTCCTTGCCGCCGGCGATGCCGTAGTCCGCCTCGCGCGCCTCGCCGGGACCGTTGACGACGCAGCCCATGACGGCGACGGTGATATCGCGCTCGACGCCCTGCAGGCGCTGCTCCACATCGCTCGCGAGCCCGATCAGATCGATCTGCGTGCGGCCGCAGGTCGGGCAGGAGACGAAGCGCAGACCCTCCTTGCGGCAGCCCGCCGCCTTGAGGATCGAAATGCCGGCGCGCACCTCCTCGGCGGGGTCGGCTGTGAGGGAGACGCGGATCGTGTCTCCGATGCCCTCGCTGAGCAGCGTGCCGATGCCGACGGCGGAGCGGATGACGCCGTTGTAAGCCGTGCCGGTCTCGGTGACGCCGACGTGCAGCGGATACGGGAAGGTCTCGGCCGCGAGACGATAGGCCGCGACCGTGAGCGGCACGGTGGAGCTCTTCATGGAGAGAGCAATATCGTCGAAGTCAAAGCGGTGCAGCAGGTCGATGTGACCCTGCGCGGACTCGACGAGCGCCTCGGCGGTCGGGTGGCCGTACTTCTCCAAGAGCCGCTTTTCCAAACTTCCGCCGTTGACGCCGATGCGGATCGGGATCTGCCGCGCCCTGCACGCCTCGGCGACCTTGCGCACGTTCTCGGCCTCGCCGATGTTGCCGGGGTTGATGCGGATTTTATGCACGCCCGCCTCCGCCGCGGCGAGGGCGAGACGGTAGTCAAAATGAATGTCCGCGACGACCGGGATCGGAGACGCCTTGACGATCTCCGGCAGAGCCGCGGCGGCGTCATTGTCCGGCACGGCGAGACGGATGATCTCGCACCCGGCGGCATAGAGGCGCTTGATCTGGTCAATGGTCGCCTTCGCGTCAGAGGTACGGGTGTTGCACATGGACTGGACGGGAATCGGGGCGCCGCCGCCGATGAGCACGCCGCCGACGTTGATCTGTTTCGTATCTTGATGTGTCATAGTTTTTCTCCTAAATGAGGAATGAGGAATTAGGAATTAGGAATTGCTCCATGGCGGGCATTCCTAATTCCTCATTCCTGATTCCTAATTCAATCACATGTTAGTTCATAATAATTCTGGCAAAATCCTGATACATGACAAACGCCATGAGGCCGAGCAGCAGCACCATGCCGGCGGTGTGGATATAGCCCTCGTATTTCGGGTCGATGCGGCGGCGGGTGATCGCCTCGATGACGCCGGTGACGATCAACAGGAAGATGCGGCCGCCGTCCAGCGCCGGGATCGGCAGGAGGTTCATGACCGCGAGGTTCACGGAGATGAAGGCGATGAAATAGAAGATGTTGATGAGCGCATCCGCGCGGGATTCGCTCGTCTCGCCGACGTCGTTGATCATGCTGACGATGCCGACCGGGCCGGAGAGATCCTTGATGCCGACGACGCCCGCGAAGAGATCGCGCAGAGAGCTGTAGACCATGCGGACGAAATCGAGCGCGCAGCGCCAGCTGTGGACGATCGTTCTGCCGAAGGTGGCGTCCACGGCGGAGAAGCGAAAGCCGATGAGCTCCTGCGTCTCGCCCGGATAGAGCTGCCGCTCAAAGGTGAAGTGATCGAGCGTGACCTTCTCGCCGTCGCGGATGAGGACGACGTCGTGCGTATCGCCGCCGCGGGCAAGATAGGTGCTGACGTTGCCGGGGAACCACGTGCGGTGACCGTCGACGCTGTAAAACTCATCGCCGACCTGCAGCACGCCGCTCTCCTCATAGGGGCAGCCCTCGAAGAACGAGCCGATGACCGGCACGCTGAGCTGGCCCGCCGAGGAGAAGACGATGAAGAGCAGGATGAGACCGGTGATAAAATTCATCGCGGCGCCGGCAACGAGGATGACCGCGCGCTTCCACGCCTTCTGATTCGTGAAGGCGCGGGGATCGTCCGGCAGCTCGCCGTCCTCGCCCGCCATGGCGCAGTAGCCGCCGAGTGGGATGGCGCGCAGGGCATAGAGGGTCTCCCCTTTCTGCTTTTTCCAGATGGCGGGACCCATGCCGACGGCGAATTCCTCCACACGCACACCGCAGGCCTTGGCGGTGACAAAATGGCCGAACTCGTGCAGGAGAATCATGATTAAAAACGCTACGATTGCGAGGATGATATACATAAGGGAATCCTTTCGGAAAGAAATAGGAATTAGGAATTAGGAAGTAGGAGTTAGGAATGTCCGTCGACTTGAATTCCTCATTCCTAATTCCTCATTCCTCATTTGCTGAAATATTGGTTTACATAATCTCTTGCAGCCTGATCTGCCTCGAGGATGGTCTGCAAATCGTCCGTCGGGACGCTGCCGAGGGCGTCTACGGCGGAGACGACGGAATCGTAGATGTCGTTATAGCCGATCTCGTGGGCGAGGAACTTGTGGACGGCGACCTCGTTGGCCGCGTTCATGACGCTCGGCGCAGTGCCGCCGGTGCGGGCGCAGCGGATGGCGAGCGCGAGGCAGGGCAGCTTCTCGAAATCGGGCGCAAAGAACTCGAGCGGACGGGTGAGCTGAGTGAAGTCCAGGCGGTCGCTGCGGCTCGGCTTGCGGTCGGGATACGTGAGCGCGTACTGGATCGGCAGGCCCATATCCGGTACGCCGAGCTGGGCGATGACCGTGCCGTCGACGAGCTCGACCATGGAGTGGACGACGCTCTCGGGGTGGATGAGCACCTCGATCTCGTCGGGCGTGACGGAGAAAAGATGCATGGCCTCAATAAATTCGAGACCCTTGTTCATCATCGTGGCGGAGTCGACACTGATCTTCGCGCCCATGCTCCAGTTGGGATGGCGCACGGCCTGCTCGGGCGTGACAGCCTTGGTCTGCTCGCGCGTCCAGCCGCGAAACGGGCCGCCGGAGCCGGTGAGCAGGATCTTGCGCAGCTCTCCCTCGCGCCCGGTGAGGCACTGGAAGATGGCGCTGTGCTCGGAGTCGACGGGGACGATCTCCGCGCCGCATTTCTTCGCCTCGCGCATGACGATCTCACCCGCGCAGACGAGGGTCTCTTTATTCGCAAGCGCGATGCGGCGCTGCTTGCGGATGGCCTCGAGCGTGGGCCTCAGGCCGACCGCGCCGGAGACCGCCGTGACGACGGTATCGGCCTCGGAGATCACAGCCGCCTCGACGAGGGCGTGCTCGCCGCCCCAGACCTTGATGTCCGTATCGGCGAGGGCGACGCGCAGCTCCTTTGCCGCCGCCTCGTCCGTGACGCCGACCATGGCGGGATGCAGACGGCGCGCCTGCTCCTCGGCAAGCTGGATGCTGCGGTTGGTGGTAATGGCCCGCACACGCAGGCCGAGATGCTCCGCCACAGCAACGGTCTGGCGGCCGATGGAGCCGGTGGAGCCGAGAATAGAGATAGATCGTACCATAAGTCTATGCCTCTTTATTCTTGAAGTTACATTCCAAACGCGGGAATCCACAGCACCAGCAGCTCCAGCAGCGGTGCGCAGAAGATGGTGCTGTCGAAGCGGTCGAGCATGCCGCCGTGGCCGGGGAGCAGGTTGGAATAGTCCTTGACGCCGTGCTCGCGCTTGATGGCGGAGAAGGCGAGATCGCCGAGCTGACCGGCGACGCTGCCGAGCACGCCGTAGACGATGAGCCAGCCGAACTTGACCCAGCAGCCGCAGAGCTTGAGCACGAGGCCGAAGAGCAGCACGCCGACGATCGCGGCGATGAGGCCGCCGATGGCGCCCTCGACGGATTTCTTCGGACTCAGGCGCGGGGCGAGCTTGTGCTTGCCCATGGCGTTGCCGACGAAGAACGCGCCGGAATCCGTGATCCAAACGATGACGAACGTGAGCAGGATGAAGGCGGGCTTCGGGCGGTTCATACCGAGGCGCACGAGCGCGGAGAGCAGAATCGGCAGAATGATGCCCGCGAAGAGCACGACCGCGAGATCGGAAAACGAGAGATTCTCCTCGCGCCGCTCGAGCGCGATCATCTTCTCCAAGAACATGACAAAGAACAGCGCATACATGGCGGCGCGCTCCGTGATGGTGGCATAGCCGAAGACCGCGCCGAGCGGGATGGCAAAGGCGGCAAGACCCGCATAGACGCCGAAGCGCGTGCGGAAGCGCTCGCCGAGGACGGTATGCGTCAGCTCCCAGGCGGAGAACGACGCCATGACGCCGACGACGATGGCCCAGCCCCAGAGCGGAGCGAAGAAAATGACGGCCAGCAGAGCGGGAATGCCGATTCCGGCCACGATGAGTCTGTTTTTCATCTTTCAATCAACCCTTTTCTGATTCAGTGCGGAGGAAACTTGCCCCTCATCCACCGCGCAAGCGCGGTCCCCCTTCCCCCGAGGGGGAAGGTTTTATTTGATACCGCCGAAGCGGCGGTCTCTTCTCTGGAATTCGACGATGGCCGCGTCCATGTCGGCCTCGGTGAAGTCCGGCCAGAGGACGGGGGTGAAATAGAGCTCGCTGTAGGCGCCCTGCCACGGGAGATAGTTCGACAGGCGCTGCTCGCCGCTGGTGCGGATGATGAGATCCGGGTCGGGGATGGCGGCGGTATACAGCAGGCTTGAGAAATAGTCCTCCGTGAGCTCCGGGGCTTCCCCGTTTTTATAGAGCTCGGCATAGCGGCGCACGGCGTGGAGGATCTCATCACGCCCACCGTAGTTGATGCAGAGGTTGAGCTGGCAGCCGTCGTGGTGGCTGCTCTCGGCACGAGCATCGCGCATGAGCTGCTGCAGGCGGGGGCTGAGGGCCGAGAGCTCGCCGAAGAAGTCCATGCGGATGCCGTCCTTCTTCATGACCTCGATGGCCTCGATGATATAGCGCTCGAAGATGTCCATGATCGTATGAACCTCGTCGTCCGGGCGCTTCCAGTTCTCGGTGGAAAAGGCATAGATCGTAAGATACTCAACGCCGATGTCCTTGCAGTAATTGGCGATCTTGCGCACGGTCTCGGCGCCGACGGCGTGGCCGGCGGTGCGGGGCAGGCCGCGCTTTTTCGCCCAGCGGCCATTGCCGTCGAGAATGATGGCAATGTGGCGCGGCAGACGCGCGACATCAAACGCAGGGGCGCCCTCCCCTGCTCTCTTCTTTTGAAAAATAGCCATAAAAGACTCCTGTTAATGAGACCGAAAAGGGGGATTGTTTTATCCCCCCTTTCAGTACTATAAGCTCTCGGCAGAGTTCGCGCTCGCAAGCGCGAATCCATTTAAATCATTTTTGCCGCACGGCTTCGCCGCGGGGCAAAAATACCGCTCGCGAAGAAAGGAGTTTTTCTTTTCGCAAGTCGCACTTGCGACCAAAAACTCCTTTCGCAGCGCAGCTCCCTCGTCAAAAGCCATTGGCTTTTGACGATTAAAGCTCCATGAGCTCCTTTTCCTTGGCTTCGCCGATTTTCTCGACTTCCTTGATGAAGTCGTCGGTCAGCTTCTGCAGATCCTTCTCGGCAATCTTGAGATCGTCCTCGGTGATCTCGGACTTTTTCTTCTCGGCCTTGAATTTCTCCACGGCGTCGCGGCGGATGTTGCGCACGGCGACCTTGGCTTCCTCGGCGTACTTCTTGACCTGCTTGGCGAGCTCCTTGCGGCGCTCCTCGGTCAGCTGCGGGAAGATCAGACGGATGGCGCGGCCGTCGTTCTGCGGATTGATGCCGAGATCGGACGCGAGAATCGCCTTCTCAATGGACTTGAGGGCAGAGGCGTCCCAAGGCTGGATGAGCAGGCTGCGCGGATCGGGAGAGCTGATGGAGGCAATCTGGTTGATGGGCGTGTCTGTGCCGTAATACTCGACGGTGATGCGGTCAAGCACGGCGGGGTTCGCCTTGCCGGCGCGGACGGCGGCCAGCTGCTCGGACAGGAACTCGCAGGTGCGCTTCATTTTGCGCTCAAAATCAGTGTATTCGAGAGACATGATGATTCCTCCTCTATCTGAATTGACTTTGATTACTCGACCAGGGTGCCGACGGCCTGACCCGTGACGGCGCGGAGAATGTTCTCCGGCTCGGACAGGGCGAAGACGAACACCGGCAGGTGATTGTCCATCGCGAGGCTCGTGGCGGTGGAGTCCATGACGGCCAGATGCTGCGCAAGCACCTCGTCATAGGAGATCTCGTCGTACTTTACGGCGTTGGGATCGACACGGGGATCGGCGGAATATACGCCGTCGATGTTCTTGGCAAGCAGAATGGCGTCGGCGTCGATCTCGCAGGCGCGGAGCACGGCGGCGGTGTCCGTGGAGAAATAGGGGCAGCCGGTGCCGCCGGCGAAGAGGACGACCTTGCCCTCCTCCAGATGCTTCACGGCGCGCTGGCGGGTATAGGTCTCGGCAAAGGCGCGCATCTCCGTCGCGGTCTGGACGCGGACGGGAATGTTCTTCTGCTCCATCACGTCGGAGACGGCGAGGCAGTTCATGACGGTGGCGAGCATGCCCATGTGGTCGGCGCGGGAGCGCTCCATATAGCCGCCGCCGTCCTTGGCGCCGCGCCAGAAGTTGCCGCCGCCGATGACCACGCCAACCTGCACGCCGAGATCACGGCAGTGCTGGATCGCGTCGCAGACGCTGGCGATCATATTGAAATCCAGACCGGTCTTTTTGGTGCCGGCCAGAGCCTCACCGCTGATCTTGAGCAGAATGCGGTGATATTTGGGGGTCACATTGTCCATGGGAGGTTTCCTCGTTTCTTTCGGTGTACTTCATATATCTTCCCTATTATACGTTAAAAAGCACCGATTGAAAAGGGGTGAAATGTTAAAAAATCAAGACGCAATTTTGATGAAGAGAATAAGCGGGAGGGGCAAGCCCCTCCCCTACATCAGCCTTGCATCGTCTGCTGCAAAAAATAAACCGAACGAAAGGTACGGAGCTTTCGTTCGGAGAGGAGAACCGGGGAAGCGGATGTGGAGCCGGTGCGGCGCAGGCCATACCTGTGCCGCAGCTGCGCAACGGAGCGCGCCCGGTTAGACGACAAAAGTCGGCGGCCCGGAGGCCGCCGACTGCGGTTGTTTTTGCAGATTTGAAAATCTGGTGAAGCGGTTCGATTAGAACCAGCCGAGGTCGAAGAAGCTGCTGATCTGAACGAGCAGCACGAAGACCATGACGATGGGGACGATGAACTTCATGCAGACGCCCCAGAAGCCGATGCACTTGCCGGAGTCGCCCTGCTTGATCTCGTCTTCGAAATACTTGGGCTTGAGCTCCCAGCCGATCATGAGGGCCATGATCAGAGCGCCGAGCGGCATCGCAATACCCTCAGACCACACGTCCATGAAGTCGAGCCAGCAGTCGTTCCAGGTGCCGACCTTCGAGCCGAACATATCAGTCGGCGTGAAGGGACGCTCGGCCAGACCGTCGACGCAGACGAAGATCGCGAAGATCATGATCACGACGCAGACGATACCGACCGTACGGGGACGGCTGACCTCGTGGCCGCGGGCGGAAGCGCGATCGATGAAGGTGACGGACACGGCCTCAACCAGGGAGATGGCGGAGGACACAGCCGCGATGAGCACGAGCACGAAGAACAGGATGCCGATGACAGCGCCGAGAACGCCCATGCTGTGGAACACGTTCTGCAGGGTGCTGAACAGGAGGCCGGGGCCGTTGAGCTTGATCTGCGCAACGCTCTCGAGCTCGCCGGCGTCGATCTGAGCCATGCCGTGGGCAACGGCGGCGGGGATGACGGCGATACCGGCCATGATGGCGACGAGGGTATCGGCGACGGTGATGATGACAGAGTTCTTCGGGAGGCTCTCAGACTTGCTGAGGTAGGAGCCATAGGTGATCATGGCGCCCATGGCCAGAGACAGGGAGAAGAACATCTGGCCGGCGGCGGTGGCCAGGACGGACAGCGCGCCGGGAGCGGATTCCAGGAAGGAGCCGTAGCTCACGCCGTTGACGATGACCTCCTTGGTGGAGAAGCCGGGAACGAACATGAACTTCAGACCAACGGAAGCATAGGGCATCGTGAGGGAGCGGATGATGACGACCACGAGCAGGACGAACAGGGCGGGCATGCCGACCTCGTTGAACTTCTCGATGCCGCCGCCGACGCCGTTGCGGTTGATGAAGTAGCAGATGAGCATGAACAGCAGCGTGCAGCCGATGCCGAAGCCCGGGGTAAGCAGCAGAGCGCCGAACACCTCGTTGCCGGGGGCGCCGCCGGAGAACAGGCCGATGACGTTGACGATGATGTAGTAGATGCAGTAGCCGCCGAGGACGGAGTAGAACGTCATGACCAGGAACGGAACGATGACGCCAAGCCAGCCGGCCCACTTGAACTTCTTGGAGACGGCAGCGTACGCATTCACAGGACCGAAGCCGGTCTTGCGGCCGAGCGCGAGCTCGCCGAGCATGATAACGAAGCCGACGAAGATCGCCAGGAGCAGGTAGATCAGCAGGAACGAGAAACCGCCGCTCTTACCCATCTTATACGGGAAGCCCCAGATGTTGCCGAGGCCGACCGCAGAGCCGATGGCGGAGAGCAGGAAGCCGATGTTCGAGCCGAAGGAGCCACGATCGTTCCCATGATCGGGAACAGGCATAGACTTTTTCGCCATAGTGAATTCCTCCATTTCCATTTTTCCAAAACACAAACGGGGTCCCTCCCGGTCCGGCGGATGACAACCGCAATCGTCTGCCGTGAACATGACCATAGAGAAACCTTTTGGATGAACTCATTTTACACGATTTCCACGGAAACCGCAATCGATTTGTTCATATTTTATTCATTTTCGACGAAGGCGGGAATTTCGCCCCTAAAATCCACACCAAATTTATACAACTTGACGGCGTTAGGAAATTAACACAATGATTTCAGTGATTATTCACCGCTGTTTATCTATTTTGCCACATCTGATCGGATTTCACCGTTTGTTTTTGCCAAATGGAAGTGATTGGATAACGTGCCCTTGCTTTTTTACGAAAAGGCTGTATAATAAAAACCGATATCCTGTTGGATACTATATTGTAAGGAGGACCCATTCATGACCTATGAGATGGATATCGCCGGGCTGAAACGCGATCTGCCCCTGTGCAAGGTTACGGACGACCTGTACATCGGCGCGTTTGTCATCTTCGGCGATGTGGAGCTGACCGTGCATTGCGCGGCGGAGCTGCTCAAGCGCGCACCCGAATATGACTATCTGATTGCCCCCGAGGCGAAAGCCATCCCCCTGATCTATGAAATGGCGCGGCAGAGCGGCGCGGAGAAATACTTCATCGCCCGCAAGAAGGCCAAGGCCTATATGCAGGGTGTGTTCACCGTGAACGTGAAGAGCATCACGACGCAGGGCGTGCAGACGCTCGTGCTCGACACCGAGGACGCCGAAATGATCCGCGGCAAGCGCATTGCGATCGTAGACGACGTGATCTCCACCGGCGAGAGCCTTCGCGCGGTGGAAGAGCTGGTCCGCCAGGCCGGCGGCGAGGTGGTGGCCAGAATGGCCGTGCTCGCCGAGGGCGACGCGATCAACCGCGACGACATCATCGTGCTCGGTCCCCTGCCGCTGTTCAACCCCGACGGCACCGTCAAGGAATGACACCGATATAAATAACGACCGCACCCAATCGGGTGCGGTCGATTTTTTATCCTCCGGCTCTCTCCGCCTCTATGCGGAGAATCAGGTCGACGTTTGCGCGCTCATAGGAATTGAAAACGCTGCTGTCGAACTGCGAGGCGGGCGTCGTGCCGCGATACCAGCCCTGCGTGAGGAAATAGCCCTGAATCCACTGCGTGGTGAAGATGAAGCCGTGGCGGGCGAAGATCTCGTTGCGGGCGAGCATCAGCTCGCGATCGCTGAGGCCCTCGAGCTCTGCCTCGGAGAGGACGCGGCTGTTGCTGTCCGGGAGAATGTAGGTTCCGCCGGTCGGCGCGGGCTCCGGTGTGGGCGTCGGCTCCGGGGTCGGCGTGGGCGCGGGCGTCGGCGTCGGCTCGACGGTCGGCACTGCTGTCGGAGCGGCGGTCGGCTCGGTCGACGGCGTCTCCTCCTCCGGGGTCATCGTGGCGGCGGCGACGGGCGCGGGCTCGTCATCGTGCGGGGTGAACTTGCCGGTGAAGGCCAGAAACGTGACCACCAGCAGCGCGAGCACAATGGCGATCAGGGCGATGAGCAGCGGCTTGTTGCTCTGGGCAATGACCTCGTCCGTGATCTGCTGCCCGCAGTAGGGGCAGAAGGACTCGGAATCGGACACGTTGCTTCCGCATCTGGGACAACGCATTTGAACAGCCTCCCTTCCGATGGAAGATACTTCATTTTATCATACAAGCAAACATGACGCAACCGAAATCCACCGCTTCTTTGACGCAGGAAGCTCTGTTATTGTTTCCAAAGGCAAGGTTGCGGCACACGCATTCGCGTGGTAAAATGCAGGCAGAAGCTAGAAAACGGAGGTATTTTCCATGAAGGAGCTGCAAACATTCCCGCGCGTGGCGCTGGGGCTGTTTCCGACGCCGACTCAGAAGCTGGAGAACGTGAGCCGCAGGTTCCACGCGAACGTGTATCTCAAGCGCGACGATCTGACCGGGCTGGGGCTCGGCGGCAACAAGGTGCGAAAGCTGGAGTTTCTGCTGGCCGACGCGAAGGCGCGCCGCGCCGAGGTCGTCTTTACGACGGGCGGCGCGCAGTCGAACCACGCGATGCTCACGGCCGCGGCGGCAAACCGCCTCGGCATGAAGCCGATTTTGATTTTGAAGCAGCGCGGCGTGACCGCGCGGCGCGGCAACCAGCTGCTCGAACACCTGATGGGCACGGACGTGCGCTTCATGGACACGGACAGCTATGACGACATTTACGCCGAGATGGACCGCGTGGGCAAGGCGCTCGGCGTGCCTTACTACAAAATCCCCTGCGGCGGCTCGAACGCGCTCGGCTCGCTCGGCTATGTTGCCTGCGCCGAGGAGATTGCCGGACAGGGCATGCGCTTTGACCACCTCGTCTGCGCCGAGGGCAGCGGCGGCACGATGGCCGGGCTCGCGCTCGGGGCAAAGCTCTTTCTCCCCGGCACGAGGGTGCACGGGATGATGGTGGACTCCGATCCGTTTGAGGAGATCACGCTGCGGCTGATGAGAGAGGCGGCGGCGCTGATGGAGGCGGAGCTTGACATTTCAGCCGCGGATTTCTCGCTGCGGGATCTCTGCGGCCCGGGGTATGCGATTGCATCGCCGGAGGGCAGCGAGGCCGTGCGCCTGCTCGCGGAGACGGAGGGACTCTTCCTCGACCCGGTGTACACCGGGAAGGCGTTCGCGGGCTTGATCCAGATGCTGACGGACGGCACGGTGCAGCCGGGAGAAAACGTGCTGTTTCTCCACTCCGGCGGCGCGGGCGGACTCTTTGCGGTGGAGATGGAGGAAGAAGAATGATCAAAAATCAGGCGCTGCTGGCGAAGCTCACAGAGGGCAACCGGAGGTTTCTCGGCGCGGCGTCGCCGATTGGGGACGTCTCCCCTGCCGTGCGGCTCGAGACGGCGGAAAACGGGCAGAAGCCCTATGCGATCGTGCTCGCATGCTCGGACTCGCGCGTGATGCCGGAGAGCATCTTTTCGGCGGGGCTGGGCGAGCTGTTCGTGATCCGCGTGGCCGGAAACGTGCTGGACGACCACCAGCTCGGCAGCATCGAATACGCGGCGGGGCATCTGGACTGCCGGATGATCGTTGTGCTCGGGCACACGGGCTGCGGCGCGGTGCACGCGGCGCTCTCCGGCGGCGGGGACGGCTTCATCCAGTACATCACGGACGAAATTCTCCTCGCCGTGGGCGATGAGAAGGACGAGGAGCGCGCCTGCTGCCTGAACGTGCGGCACGCGGTGGAGACGATCCGGCGCGAATTTGCCGCGCACCCGGAGATTCCCTCAGCGGAGCTCGACATCGTGGGCGCGGTCTACGACATTGCCACCGGCGCGGTGCGCTGGCTGGATGACTGAAACGGAGGTCAAAGCATGAGAAAACGGCAGGCTGCCATTGCGCTGGCGCTGTTGAGCGCCGTGAGCACGCTGTGTCTCAAGGGGATGCAGGCCATCGGACGGCACATGGAGCGGCAGGGCTGATGGGATACATTGAGGAGCTGCGCGCGCTCGTGGGGCACCGGCGGCTGATTCTCGCGGGGGCGTCCTGCGTGATTCGCAACGACCGGGGCGAGCTGCTGCTGCAGCAGCGGGTCTATCCCGAGGGGCGCTGGTGCTTCCCCGGCGGGCTGATGGAGCTCGGCGAATCCGTGCAGGAGACGGCGCGGCGCGAGGTCTACGAGGAGACCGGTATTACGGTCGGGGCGCTCCGGCTGATCGGCGTCTACTCCGGAGCCGATCATCTCTGCCGCGCGGCCAACGGCGACGAGTGGTACGTGGTGAACACGTCCTTTCTCGCCGAGGACTGGATGGGCGAGCCGCGCGTGAACGACGCGGAATCCGTGCGCCTCCAATGGGTGCGCCCGGAGGACATGCCCGAGACGCTGGTGCGCTCGCACCGGGAGATTCTGCGGGACTATCAGAATATGATAAAACACGAATGAGCCGAGAACGGCTCATTCGTGTTTTTGCCTTTTACGGTTCGATCGGAATGCCGACGGCGTCCGGCTCACAGGCTTCGGGCGGCCAGGGCGGATCGTGGTTTGTCCAGGAGAGATAGTCATTTCGGACGCTGAGATCATAGCTGCCGTCCGGGTGTACCTGCAGCTCATACGTGACGGTGCTGCCCGGGACGCTGTAATAATATTCGCCGGTGCAATAGCCGTCGGCGATCTGACCTGTGATCTCGATGGTCTCGGTCGGACGGCCGGAGCCCGGCACCTCCATGAAGGTGAGGAAGTCCCCCGCGTCCGTGTGCTGATAGACCGCGCCGATTTTAGATGGCCAGATGGCGTCCGAGCCCTCGGCCATCTCCTCAGACTGCGATACGTCGATTGTCGGGTTCGCGGCAGGCATGGCGGCAGTTTCAGCGGGTTTTTCAAGCGGCGTCGGTGCAAGCGTCTCGAGTGCGAGCGCGGGCGGCTTTTCTGCCGGCGCGAGGACGCTGCGCGCGGCCCAGACCGCGCCGAACACGACGAGCAGCGCGGCCGCGGCGACGGCGACAGGCTTCCAGAGAGCCGTCCTCGGCGGCTGCTCGGCCTCAAGCACAAAGCGGTCCTCCACGCCCTCGAGGGCGAGAAACAGCTGCATGGCGGTCATACGTCAAATCCCCTTTCCGTGAGATAGTCTCTGAGGGCGGCGCGCGTGCGGTGCAGCGTGACGGAGACGTTGCTCTCCGTCATGCCAAGGCGCTGCGCGATGGCGGAAACCGGCTCGGCGTGCCAGTAGCGCAGGAGAAAGGCGCTGCGCTTTTTCCGGGGCAGCGAGGCGAGAAAGGCGTTGATGGCCTCGCCGAGCGCGCGCGACTCCGCCGCCTGCTCGGCGGTCTCGCCGCCGGAGACGCACTCCGAGAGCTCCTCGAGCACGAGATCGAACGCCCCGCCGCCGCGCTTTTGCGCGCGTCGATGCTGCAGCATCGTGATCGAAATGCGGCGCGTGAGCTTGCCGAGAAACGTGGAGAGCACGGCGGGCCGGTGCGGCGGGATGGCGTTCCAGGCATGGAGCCACGTGTCGTTGACCGCCTCCTCCGCGTCCTGCTCATCGCTCAGAATGCGGAAGGCGATGGAATGGCAATACGTACCGTATGCCTCCGACGACGCCGGGATCGCGGCCGCATCCCGGTTCCAATAGAGCTGCACGATCTGGGAATCCTCCATTGGCAAACCCTCCTTTCACCCCTATACACCGAATTCTGAAGAAAATCTTACATTCTCTGGAATGCTTTGACGTTTTTTCTGTTTTATGATATGCTCGACGCACTGAAATAAGGGGATTTTATGATGAGATTCTGCGTATTCTCCGATTCACACAACCACACAGAGCACATGCTGCTGGCACTCGCGCAGGAGCAGCCCGACGCAATGCTGTTTCTCGGCGACGGGGAGCGCGATCTGGAGGCGGTGTATGCCCGCTTTCCGAAGCTCCCGGTCTACGCGGTGCAGGGCAACTGCGACTATTTCTCCGATCTGCCGCAGTGGCTCACGTGCGAGCTCGACGGGATCCCGGTGCTCTTTACGCACGGGCATCTCTTCGGCGTGAAGCGCGATCTGATCGAGCTCGAGGACGCGGCACGGAGCGTGGGCGCCCGGATCGTCCTCTTCGGGCACACGCACGAGGCATATCTGCGCGAGGACGAGGCGCTGACGGTTCTGAATCCCGGCAGCATCGGGGACTACGGCGAGAACACCTACGCCGTGATCGAGACGGACAATGGTGCATTCACAGTCAGAATCGAAGAAATATAAAATGTCTCACAGAGTTCGCGCCTCACAAGGCGCGAATTATTTAAGTGTTTTTTCAGCGACATGTGCGGTGAAAAAACTCCTTCGGGCGAGCGCGACGCTCGCCCCTCGCGCCGACCAAGCGGGCCAAAGCCCGCGCGATCAGCGCGAGTGGCCTATTCAAATGAAACACGAACCGGCA
>JAFRDQ010000052.1 GCA_017411225.1 Oscillospiraceae bacterium | reverse complement strand
CCTGCCACGTCCAGATAGCTGAATGCCTCCTCGAGCGGCTCACCGATTTCCCTGGAGGCCATGAGCTTTGCCAGCTCCTCGGCATTGCCGTTCATGATGGAATTGATATCCGCACCGGCCTTGACGGCCAGTGCCGGAATCCGATCCATCAGGGAAAGCACCGGATTGACGCAGTTCGTGAGATAGCGAGAGGGATCCAGCCTGCGGATATGGTCGCAGATCTGTCTGCCGTATTGCACTTCATGGGGATCACTGACCTCACAGATCTCGTTGCCGATGGAATAGAAGATCACCGAGGGATGATGGAAGGCCAGTTCTACCATAGCCGCGGCGTCTTCCATCCAGTGAGAAAGGAAGTGTGCGGAATAATCAAAGTCCACCTTGGGCGTTGTCCATGCGTCGCACAGCTCCAGCATGACGAGCATCCCCAGTTCGTCACAGGCATCCAGAACGGTTTTGCTCGTGGGAAAATGGGCGCAGCGGACTGCGTTGTAGCCTGCTTCCTTCAGCTTTCGGATGCGCCGAAAGGTCAAAGCCCGGTGCTCCACGGCTCCGATCACGCCGTGATCCTGGTGGATACATCCGCCCCGGAGCTTGACGGGAACGCCGTTGATGCGCAGGCCGCGCTTTGCGTCCAGAGATAGCGTGCGGATGCCGAAGCGTGTTTGCTCGAGGTCCCAATCTTCCAGCTCGGTTTCACATTCATACAGGTGCGGCGCATCGACGCTCCACAGCTTCGGCTGCTCCAGACTCATGCGGACGGATACGGTTTTGGTTTCGTTCGGCAGGATCGTCACCGGCACGCTGATTTCCGCATTGCCGATCTTGTGGCGCAGACGGAGCGTGTGCTGCTGCGGTTCCCGGTTGACAAGGGTGGCGGCGATGGAGAGCGCGGCCGCCTCCTCGTCAGCCTCCAGCGTCGTCACCTTCACGCCGTGCGGCGCAATGTGTACGCTGCCCGCGCGATAAAGCCACACATCCCGGTAGATGCCGGTTCCCGTATACCACCGGCTGGAGAAAACCGCGTTGCGTACCAGCACTTTGAGCCGGTTTTTTCCCGGCTGCAGGAACGGCGCGGCGTCAAAGCAAAAGGCGGTATAGCCGTTTTGATGCCGGGCGGCCAGACGGCCGTTCAGATACACGGATGCGTTCTGATAAACGCCCTCAAACTCCAGATAAGTCGAGCCGGTCATGTCGTCCAGCTCAAACTCTTTCGTATAGTGCACGGTCTGCGCGGGGTAATAACCGGAGGCGTTCCCGCTTGGCGCGTTCGGATCGCGCTTTTCGCCGATCATGGCGTCGTGCGGGAGCGTGACCGGGATCGCCGCCGCGGCGCCGTGGATGGTTCGCTCGAGCGCCGTCCCGCTTCCGCGGCTGAATTGCCAGCCGTTGTTGAAGGTGATTTGCTTCATGAATACTTCCTCGAAAGCTGCGCCTCGCACTCCTCGCGGCTGATTTCACCGGCGTTGCACTTGGCCATAAGCTCTGCGTCTCTGTCCTTCAGCTTGTAGAAGAACAAAACGAGCGTGGACAGCAAAAAGCCGATGCCGGGAATGAGCGCATAGACGACCCACATGCCGTGGATGGCCTCCGGCGTCTGATAGCCGGCCTGTCCGACCTGCATACCCATCTGCAGAAGCTGGTCATAGCTCTCTGCCTGCACCTCGTGCCAGCCGTAGAGCCCCATCACCAGCAGTCCGATGCTGGCGCCCACACCGCCGACCGCCTTGCTAACAAAGGCGTTGAGGGAATAGAAGATTCCGGCGCAGTCCTTGCCGGTTTTGTATCGCGTGTACTCGATGGTGTCCGGCGCAATGAAATTCATGAAGACATAGCGCAGCGAGTTGGCGAGCCCGGCGATGGTGCTCAGAATGATAAATACCGTGATGTTCTCATAGCCTGCGAGATACTGCAGAACATACATTCCGCCGAACACGATCCCGAGCAGAATGAGGGAGTTGCGGCGGCCAAAGCGCTTGGAGATCTTGTCGGCCTGCGTGTTGATCAGAATACCGGGAATAAAGGCGATCAGAACCGGGATCGATGTAATCATGGTTTTGCCGTCAAAGAGGTAGAAGGAGATGAGGGAGCTGACCGCGGCAGAGGTGGATGTGACGCCCGCGATCAGCATGGAAACGAGATAGATCATCATATATTTGTTGACCTTCACACAGTTCCACATATCCCGGAGCGTATAGCCCTCGTGCTGGTTTTCTTCTTCCACATTTTTCAGCTCAGTGTTGTATTCTTTGCCGTTTCGCACGAGCGGGATCATGATCACCGTACAGATGATCATGGCGCCAATGGAAACGGACGTAAAGCTGAAGCCCGGGCCGGCAACGGGATCCACAAGGAAGTTCAGAGTAACGCCGACGATGACGGCGGCGAGCACTGTGATAAGTCCCTTGATCGTCAGAATGTGGTTGCGTTCATCCGTGTTGTCCGTGAGCGTCATGATGAGACTGTTCATCGGCACCTCGTTGAGGGTGCAGGAAAAATCGTAAAGCAGATAGCTCACCACAAACCAGACGATCTTCGCGCCGACCGGCAGAGAGGATGGCATCAGGTAGAATACCACTGTGAACAGCGGGAACAGGAAGAAGGTCAGCCGGAACCAGGGCAGATATTTTCCTTCGCCGGTCAATTTGCGAAACGCCTTCCATTCGGTGATTTTGAGCTTGTCGATCAGATAGCCGAAAATAACGTCATCCACCGCGTCAATCACCTTGAGCACCAGCAGCACGCCCGCGAGCACGGTGAGATTCACGCCCCGCAGCGCGAGAAACGCCGTCATAAACGTCTGGAACACGGAGGTGCCGAACAGTCTGCCGCTGTCGGACAGATAGTAATTGAAGCGCTCGCGGCCACTGAGACGCCAGTCGGGGTGCTTGTTGACTCGTTCTTTCTTTGCCATCGTACTCCACCTCTCAAATATACGTTCGGATGAAGCGCATCATCCGTTCAAAGGCTTCCTTTGCGTGCGGCTCTGTGTCCAGTTGGTCCATGTAGCCGTGCGGCAGCTTTGCGCCGGGGAAGAATACCAAATCATTGGGCACCCCGATCTCGTCCAGCTTCTTCTTGAGGCCGCGGCCTTCCGTGATGAAATAGCCTTTCTCATCGTTCGGCTCATTGGAGGCGTTGATCCAGCTGGGAATGTAATAATCCAGAATATATTCCTTCGCATTGATGATCTGCACATCCTCCGGGCGATTTCGCTTCGCGCCCGTAGCGCAGCCCAGCATGGCATACATATTTCGGTCAAACACGCTGGCATCCAGGGCAGCCTCATCAATGGCAAGGACCTTCAGGTTTTCCTGTGTCATGACGGGCTTGACGCCAAGCAAGGCCGCGTAATCGGGATTGCAGACACAGGCGGCGTAGATTTCCGTGATATTCGCGCCGGCGCTTCCGCCGGTAAGACACACGCGGGACATGTCCAGCCCGAGCGCGTCTGCGTGCTCCGTCAGATAGCGAAGCAGTTCATCGCACTGCCGGATGGGAACCGGGAAGCGATATTCCGGTGCAAGGGCATAATCTGCATTGACCAGATTGTAGCCCTCCTGCACGATTCGCTCCAGCTTGCCGACGCCGCCGTTTCCGGTCTGCATGGGGTCGCCGCTTGCCTTGTTTCCGAAGATGAAGCCGCCTCCGTGATAATAGACGATGGTTGGGCGCTTTGCGCCGGAGCTGTCGGGATACCAGATGTCCGCATAGCTGTTGGGATAGGTCTCGCCGTACCGGACATCGTTTCGGCAGACCAGTCCGTTTTCTTTGGCGGTAAGTCCGGGTTCTTTCCACGGCGTCCATTCATTCGGCTTGTGCCCGGAATAGACCGTCCGATAAACCGCTTTCTGGATGATCCGGCATTTCAAATCGTTCATTCGCTTTCCCAAGGAATCCCGCCCCTTTCGCGCTGTTGCAGGTGGATATCATTCTATAACTTTATCCTCATCACAGCGTTCGCTGTGCGACACAGAGCGCTGCTCTGTGTCTGGAAAATTGCATTGAAAATGCAATTTTCAGAGGATGACGTTGCAGTGTAGGAATCAGAATCATGGTGACAAACCATGATTCTGCGGGCTTTGCCCGCTTACCTCCGCTGTTGCGGAGGTGATTCCGAAACTATGAATGCTGATCGTATTATACCTATAAATTGGGAGCAAAAAAATACCGATATTTTTCTATTTTCATGGGTTGATTTTTACGTTTGAATCCTGTATTGTAAAAAATGTACAAGGAAGGTGATCGCATGGCGGATTATCAGCAGAGAATTTGCAAGCTGCAGAATCTCAATCCGTATGAGGCCTTGGGAAAAACGCTTTTCCAGCAAGAGGGAAAAGGGCTCACGCATGTACAGTATCTGTATCTGGCGAAAAACCAGCTTCCGGAGAATCCGATCGAAGCGCTCAAATCACCGGCTGCGCTGCGGGAGCAGGGCGAGATCACGAAGAGCTTTCACGATCGCTTTGGCGAATATGGTTTGACCGAGCGGGACTTCTTCGCGCCGGATGCGGATATCGAGGTCGAACAGCTGCTGCGCTATGTTGAGATTCCCGCGCACGCGCACGAGTTCATGGAATGTGCCTGCGTTTTGCGTGGAACGTGCATCCACCGGGGTGAGGACACAGAGCACATTCAAACGGAGGGGAGCTTTCTGTTTGTGCCTGCCCCGGAGCGTCATCAGCTGATCGCGGTCGATGACGCGGTCTGCATCACGATCAAGGTGCGTCTTGCCGCGTTCATCAAGCTCTCAATCCCGCATCTGCCGTCCATGACGTATCCGCTTCGGTTTCAGTGTGATCAGGATCCGGCGTTTGAGAGCATGCTCCTGTTTCTGCTGGATCAGCAGTCCAGCAAGCAGCCCTATCGCAAAGAACTGATGCAGATGGCATTCACCTGTCTGGTTACTTATATCCTGCAAAACTACAGCGATACGATGCAGCCGCTGTATAACATCTCAATTCAGGATCAGCAGATGCTGGAAATGATCAACTATATGTATGAGAACTATCGCACCATCACCCTGCGCGGACTGGCGGCGCACTTTCATTATAATGAATCCTATTTAAGCCGGTTTTTCCGGGAGCAGGCCGGAAGATCCTTCTCTGCGACGGTCAAGGATTTTAAGCTGCGAAAAGCAGCGGAGCTCTTAAAAACGGAGCGCTGGAAGCTGAACCAGATTTGTGAGGAGATTGGGTACAAAGATACCCGGCAGTTCATCCGAAGCTTTAAAGAGCTCTTCGGCGTAACGCCGGAGCGATACCGAAAGCTCAATCAAATTGAATCAGACGCAAAGTAAGCTCGGCAGAATCTGCCGAGCTTTTTTTGGATATATTTCACAAAAAATGTGCGGCAGATAAAATTTAACCCATTACACGCCCAAAAAGGCGGTATTTTTTTGCTTCTCGTTTCTTGCTATTGTAGTATTGCTTGGATTGGCACGAATCCCAAAGGGAAAGACAGGAGAATCAATATGAAAACCATGAAAAAACGCAAAATTTGGATTGGCGCTTTAATCGTTGTCCTGTTGATTGGGGCGATCTTTGCGGTCCGCGCGATCACCGGATCGCGCTTATCGCCGCTGGACACAGACGGAGCGCTTGTTTCTCTCACGCAGAACGGCGATACCATCGTGTTTTATCCGGATGGCACCTATGTCATTCAGGGTGACGTAGAGATTGAGAACGTCGTTTTTTCCTATGAGACCGGCGGCACATACACCGTGAAGGACGGAAAGATGATCCTCAATGAGTCTGCGCCGCAGGTTTCTGTTAAGAGCAAGTTCGGCAGCTTTGACCTTCCGGGAGACATTCGCGCGGAAATCGTTGACGGAGCGCTGAACATCCATCTGGAGGCCAGCAACGAGGTTGATACGTATGTGCTTGCGGACTTTGAACTCGGCAAGGACGAAGCAAAGAAGCTGGATCTCAAGGGCATCACTGCCGAATCCTGGGCAGATGACGGAACGAAAAAGCACGAAGACGAGGATGCTGAACGAGAGAAGGCCGAGCTGGACGCTTCCGGCGCGCTGCTGACGGTCGAAAGCGCCGGCAACAAGATTGCCTTTTTCCCGGACGGGACTTTCCAGCTGCTGGCATATTTCACGCAGAGCGGCGACGGTTTGAACGTCGAATTTGAATATACCCTGGCCGATAAATACACGGTTAAGGACGGAAAGCTCTCACTGCCTGCTGAAGCCTCTGGTGCGCTCAATTCTGACTTTATTGCATCTTACGGATATACGGATGTTGCAACACCTACGTGTTGCAGCGCAAACATTGTTGACGGTCTGCTGGAGCTGCGCTTTGTCATTGAGACGGCTGACGGCGAACGCGAGGTCGCGGTATTCAAGCTGGGAGAAGCGGACGCGAAGAAGCTCGGCGTCACCGGGGCGCATGGAGAAACGGTCGTTGAGGAAGAGAAAAAAGCAGCGCCTGCTCCGGCGAATACAAACAACGCGCCGTCGCAGCCATCTGTGTCGAAGGACGCTAAGCCCATTTCCTTCTCCAATGGCGGATACACGATCACGTTCTACAGCAACGGGCAGTACACCCAGACCGGTTCTGTGTATACCGGCGGTGCTTCGGTCAGCGTGAAGGTCACGGATACCTATTCTGTGGACACAAACGGAACGCTCTCACTGCGTACCGGAAATCAGGTCTCCTGCTATGCGTCTATGAACGGCTATCAGGTCAGCTTCGGCACGCCGAACAATACGAGCTGTTCGGCGAAAAACGGAGGATATACGATTTCGTTCCAGGTGCCTGCAAACGGCCAGACCTACCATGTCGGTTCGGTGACGCTCACCGCCGATGACGTAAAGAGAATCCAGGAAAACTATGGCCTGCAGGGGGAGACGCCGGAGGTCACGCCGAGCCCGGCACCGACGCCGGCTCCCACAACGAAGCCGACGCCCACGCCCACGCCCGAACCGGATCAGCCCGGCGGGCATACTCCGATTGCGCTCCATTCGGATGCGGGAATTGATTTGACCTTCTATCCGGAAACGAAGCAGTTTGACATTACGGGCAAAACGGTTATGAGCGGCATGGAGCTTGCGGCGTACAGCCTGGAGGCTCCCGGCACCTATTCCGTGAGCGGCAATGCGCTGTCACTCTCTCCGGTGAAGCTGAAGGTCACGGCACTGCACGACATGGCGAAGGCTATGGAGGGTACTTTTGATCTCTCCTTTGCAGTGGAGCAGGGAGCGGATGGCTCCTGGAGCATTACGCTTCCGATCGGTCAGCCGCCTGTTGTGTATACGCTCACAGCGCAGCAGGCAGAGCAGCTTGGTCTCAAGGCGGAACAGGGACAGAGCGAATCTCCTGCGCCAACACCTGCGCCTACGCCTACGCCCACTCCGGATCCGCTGGATACCGATGATACGCAGCCCACTCCGACGCCCACACCAACCCCCACACCGACGCCGGATCCGACTCCAACGCCTACCCCGACGCCGGAGCCTTCCGACGGTTATATCCCGGATGAAAGCAAAACCGTGATTACCTTTATGAAGGATTACGGTGCGTTTACGATCAGCGGAGCCGGAAAGTTTGTCATCAACGGTATGGAGGCGGATCTGCGGTTCCAGACTGCAGACACCTATACGGTAACGCAGGACGGCGCTGCTGCAGCCGCCAACACAAAGGACGCTCTGGAATATACCATCACGTTGTTCGGCTCTGATCAGACAGCGAGAGCGACGCCGGAGACCAGCATTGTCAAGGACGGCGATGTGTATCAGGTCACGCTGAAAACAACGGTGAACGGACAGACGCTGCAGCTGGCAAGCGGAACGGTTCCCGCAGCGGACGTCTGGGAACAGGAACCGGCTGAACAGGCGATTCAGTATGCCTCATCCGGCGCGAACATCAGCTTTGACCGCGCTTCCGGCACGTTCACCGCCAGCGGCAGCGGAACGCTGTCGGCGATGGGGATGAAGCTGCCGCTGACGTTCAATATCACGGACGGGTATCGTGCCGCAGAGAATGGTACGGTTACTGCGTTCAACACAAGCGGCGCTCTGAAATATACGGTTATGGGCGCCGGCGGAACAACCGACCCGATCGTGACCTTTGTGAAAGCCGGCAGCGGTTATCGCGTAAAGATTCAGGCCAATATTCAGGGCTCTGTGATTACGCTCCTGGACCAGACGGTGGAAGCCGGAGCTGTGACGGAAGCACAGAGCTCCGTTCCGAACGCAAGCCCTTCGCAGGAATCTCCCGCCGCAATCCCTGAGGAACCGGATACGGCGGCGGAGCCTTTGAGTGCAGAGAATGATCTGCCGGAAGAAGACGAGGGCGACGCTGAAATCTAATTGCAATCATTGATGAATCAAAGCGGCTTCTGTGTATCTGCAGAAGCCGCTTTGTGAAGGGAAGCAATCTATGAACTACCATCTTGCCATTGACATCGGAGCCTCTTCCGGCAGACACATCGTCGGCTGGATGGAGAATGGAGAACTGAAAACACAGGAGGTCTACCGCTTTCCAAACGGTGTACAGCGTGTGGACGGACATCTTACCTGGAACATCGACGCGCTCGTAAACTTCGTAAAGAACGGCATCGCCATCGCGAAGGCGACCTTTGGAAAGATTGAGAGCCTCTCGGTCGATACCTGGGGCGTGGATTATGTGCTGCTCCGCGGCGCTGAGGAGGTGCGCCCCTGCTACGCCTACCGCGACAGCCGCACCGAAGCGGTCATTCCGCGCGTGCATGAGAAGGTTCCGTTTCCGCTGCTCTATCGCTGCACGGGCATTCAGTTCCAGCCCTTCAACACAATCTATCAGCTCTGCGCCGATCTGGAAGCCGGGCGTCTCGAGGGCGTCACAGACTTCCTCATGATCCCGGAGTATCTGCTCTGGAAGCTCTGCGGCGTCAAGAGCCATGAATATACCAACGCCACCACCGGCGGCATGGTCTCCGCCGAAACCGGCGATTATCATCGTGAAATTCTCTCTACTCTAGGCCTGCCGGAGCGGCTGTTCCAGACCCTCCGCCGCCCCGGCACGGTCATTGGGGAATATGAGGGCATCCGGTGTGTCCTCTGCGCCACGCATGACACGGCGTCCGCCGCCGAGGGCATCCCAATGGAGGAAAACGCTCCGTACATCTCCAGCGGCACATGGTCGCTGCTCGGTGTGAAGACGCCGAAACCAATCACCGACATGGCCAGCAAGCTTGCCAATTGGTCGAATGAGGGCGGAGTGGGCTATAACCGCTACCAGAAAAACATCATGGGCATGTGGCTGGTGAACCGTCTGCGTGACGAGCTCTGCCCGGACAAGCCCTTTGATGAGATTGTCGCCGAGGCAGAGGCGAGCGGCTTTGATCTGACCGTAAACGCCAACGCGAGCATGTTCCTCGCCCCGGACAGCATGAAGGCTGCCTTTGACGCCGCGCTCTCATCGCCTCCGCAGACCGTCGGCGACTACTTCCGCTGCGCCTACCGCTCTCTGGCGCTCAGCTATCAAACCGCGCTTGCGGAGCTGGAGCGCAACACCGGCACGGCATACGACAAGCTCTATATCGTCGGCGGCGGCGCGAAAAACGCCTTTCTCAACCGCCTGACCGAAGAAGCTACCGGGAAAACCGTCGTCGCCCTGCCCATTGAGGCCACGGCGCTCGGCAACCTGAAGGTCCAAATGCAGAAGGAGGAAGCATGATGCTAGTCGAAACCAAAGCCAGAATTGGCGTGTTCGCTATCGCCCTCGGCGCGTATCTGCCGCAGTTCCCGTCACTCGTTCCGGAGTTCGAGGGACAGTATGCGGACTTCAAAACCCGCATTCCCGATTCCGTTGACCTCATCGACGGCGGCATCGTCACCACGAAGGAAGCCGCCATGGCCGCAGGCGATCAGTTCCGCGCAGCGGATGTGGATCTCGTGATCCTGCAGCTTCTGACCTACGCCACGAGCTACAACATGCTTCCCGCCGTGCGCGATCTGGATGTGCCGGTCGTGCTCGTGAATCTCCAGAAAAAGAAAGCGCCTGACTACGCCAATACGGACACCGCCACCTGGCTCGGCGAGCTCTACGCCTGCGGCGCGGTGGGCGAGATGGTGGCCGACCTCGAGCGCGCTGGCAAGCGCCACGCCGTCATCACCGGCGTCGTCGAGGGCGGAGACCCCGAGGCGGACGCCGAGATCGCGGACTGGTGCCGGGCAGCGCAGGTGCGCCGGAGATTCCGCGACACGAACCTCGCGCAGGTCGGCAGGCCCTACCCCGGCATGATGGATCTCTATATCGACGAGACGAATCTCTACCACCGCATGTGGCTTTACACCAAGCAGTTCGACTGGGAGAAGATGTGGGCCATCGCGGACGATATCACCGACGAGGCAGCCATCCGCTCGAAAGCGGAGGACATTATCGACACCTTCGAGATCGAGGGCGGCGCGACGGTCGAGACCGTCTGGGATATGGCGAAATACGTTGTCGCCTTTGAGCAGTGGGTGAAGGATGAGCAGCTCGGCTTCGTCGCCTCTCACTACGACGGTTTCGCGCAGGGCGTCGCGGGCAAGCTGGACTCGATGCTGATTCCCGCCTTCTCCATGCTCATCAAGCAGGGTACCGCCTGCGCCGTCGAGGGCGATATCAAGGTCGCCATGGCCATGAGCATCCTCAAGACCAT
>JAFRDQ010000051.1 GCA_017411225.1 Oscillospiraceae bacterium | reverse complement strand
GCGACCGGCTCAGGGATCACCTCCGGCTCCGGCTCGACGTCCAGCTCGGGGATCACCTCCGGCTCCGGCTCAACGACCGGTTCGGGGATCACCTCCGGCTCCGGCTCGGCGACCGGCTCAGGGATCACCTCCGGCTCCGGCTCGCTGACCGGCTCGGGGATCATCTCCGGCTCCGGCTCGGTGACCGGCTCGGGGATCACCTCCGGCTCCGGCTCGATGACCGGCGCGCGGACGACTTCCGGCTCCGGCTCGGCAGCCGGTGACTCCTCCTTGCCGAAGAGCTCGGAAAATTCCTTTTCCAGACTATCCTGTGCCGGGGTCTTGCTCTTGTGGCTGCTTTTGCTGCTGCGCAAACCCTGATAGCGTCCGGCGGGGCCGCGCTGGCGCGAACCGGCGGAGCGGTTTTCCCACTCCTCCTTGTTGCTCCCGGTCACATGGCGGGCTTCTTTTTCGGCCGCGAAGAAGTCCATGACCTCCGGCTCCCGGCCGTTTTGATTTCGTTTATCGTTCATACTGCATCACCCCTGCTCTTTCAACATGAGCTCTTCGATGGTTTTTCGCTTTTCCGGGAGCGTCTGGCGGGGCTGGCGCTCCACCTCGGGCTTGATCCACGGCGTCTGCTCGGCGCGGCGCGCGGTCTGCGCCTCGAGCAGCTTGCCGATGAGCTGATTGGACAGGAGAAAGCCCTCCGGCGTGAAGTGCCATCGGCCGTTTTCCTCCACGGTCCAGCCGCTGTCCCGGAACTCCTCGAGCGTGCGCTGCAGCTCGTCAAAGGAGTTATGATAAAAGTGCTGATATTCTTCTTTTGTAATGCCCCACACGGTGCGCATGCCGAGCATGAGATACTCCGAGCCGCGCTCAAAGTCGCCGATCTGCTCGTATTCATCGATCATATCGCCGCTCTGCAGGACGCCCTGAATGTAAGCATCGAGATCGCGGACGTAGCTGTAGCGCACGCGGCCGACGCAGGAATGCGCCCCCGGGCCGAAGCCGAGATAGTCGTCCAGCCGCCAGTACTTGAAGTTGTGGCGGGATTCATAGCCCGGGATGCAGAAGTTGGAGATCTCATACTGATGATAGTTATAGCGCGCGAGCGTCTCGACCGCGGCGAGATACATGTCCGCCTGCAGGTCGTCGTCCGGGATCAGGGGCGAATCCTTGAGCTCATACATGGGCGTGCCCGGCTCGAGCTTGAGGCCGTAGCAGCTCAGGTGCTCCGGATGGAGCTCGAGCGCGCGGGCGAGGCTCTCGGCCCAGTCGCCGGCGCTCTGGCTCGGGAGACCGTAAATGAGATCGAGGCTCACATTGTCGAACCCCTCCATGCGCGCGTGGCGCACGGCCATCTCCACCTGCTTGAAGTTGTGGCGGCGGCCGATCATCTTCAGGATGTCGTTGTTGGCCGACTGCATGCCGATGCTCAGGCGGTTGACGCCCGCACGGCGCAGGATGCGCGCCTCGCCCCGGGTGAGACTGTCGGGGTTGGCCTCGACGGTGATCTCGGCATTTCGCAGCAGGAGCCCGGAGCTTTTGATCTCATCGAGCACCTGCGCGATGCGGCGCGCGCCGTAATAGCTCGGCGTGCCGCCGCCGAAATAGACCGTGTCGATATACGCGGGCTCAATGCGCGGCACACACTCGCGGATGTGGGCAATCAGCGCCTGCTGATAGCGGGGCATGTCGCTCTCACACCCGGCGCGGGAGTAGAAATCGCAGTAGCCGCACTTGCTGGCGCAGAACGGAATATGCACATAAATCCCCATTCTGGGTTCCATGCGACGCATCCCCTCCCTTCTGTTGCTTGAAAATCGAAATTACTGAATAAAATCACAAATCATCTCGGTATATGCCGCGGGGTCCTCCAGCGGCTCGCCGGCGATGAGCAGGGCCTGCGCGTGCAGGACCTTGACGATCTTCGCGGCGCGCTCCTTGTCGCCCGCGTCAAAGGCCTCCTTCATGGCCTTGTAGGCGCGGTGATTGCCGTTGAACTCGAGCACGCGGATCGCCTTGAGATGATCCGGCGCGCCGGGCATGTTGCGGAAGTAGCGCTCCATCTCGAACGTGATGCCGCCCTCGGCCGTGAGGCAGACGGCGCCGGAGACCAGCTTGTGGCTCAGCACGGCGCGGTCGATCTGGTCGCCCAGCGTCTCCTTGACGAAGGCGAGCAGGTCCTTGGCCTCGGCCTCCTGCTTTTCGGTCTCCTGCTTCTGCTCCTCGCTCTCGAGGCCGAGATCCTCGACGGCGATGTTGCAGAAGGGCTTGTCGGCATAGGTTTTGAGCGTGTCGACAAAGAACTCGTCGACCTGATTCATCATGCAGAGGATCTCATAGCCCTTCTGGTGCAGCTGCTCGGCCTGCGGGAGGGCGAGCAGGCGGCGGATGTTGTCGCCGCAGGCGAAGTAGATCTTCTCCTGCTCGGCGGGCATGGAATCGACATACTCCTGCAGGGAGACCATGCGCTCCTCGCTCACGTTGTAGAGCAGGAGGTCCTTGACCTCGTCGATCTTATCGCCGTATTCGCTGATGACGCCGGCGCGGAGCACCATGCCGAAGTTCTGGTAAAACTTCTCGTACTTCGGGCGGTCGTTCTTCATCATCTTGGTCAGCTCGTTTTTGACCTTCTTGCCGAGGTTCGTGGCAATGAGCTTGAGCTGGCGGTCATGCTGCAGCGTCTCGCGGGAGATGTTCAGGCTGAGATCCGGGGAGTCCACGACGCCGCGCGCGAAGGCATAGCAGTCGGGGAGCAGATCGGTACACTTGTCCATGATCATGACGCCGGAGCTGTAGAGCTCGAGACCCGGCTCGCTCTCGCGGGTGTAGAACTGCTGCGGGGTCTTGGAGGGGATGAAGAGCAGCGCGCGATAGCTGATCATGCCCTCGGCGTTGACGCGGATGACCGCGAGGGGATCGTCGTTGTCGTGGAAGTGGTCCTTATAAAACTCGATGCACTCCTCGTCCGTCGCCTCGGCGCGGCTGCGCTGCCAGATGGGAACCATGGAGTTGATGGTCTCCTCGACGAAGCCGTTTTCCATCTTCATCTTCGGCTTACCGTCCTCGTCGAGCTCGCCGGTCTCGACCATCTCGTTGTGCTCGACCTCCATGACGATCGGCCAGCGGACATAGTCGGAATACTTGCGCACGAGCATCATGATCTTCCAGTTTTCGAGATAGGTGCTGTACTTCTCGCCGTCGGCGTCTTCCTTGATGTGCATGATGACCTGCGTGCCGACGGTGTCCTTCTCCGCCTCGGAGATCGTATAGCCGTCCGTGCCGGTGGAGACCCACTCATACGCCTGGTCGGAGCCATAGGCCCTGGAGATCACAGTGACCTTGTCGGACACCATGAAGGAGGAATAAAAGCCGACGCCGAACTGACCGATGATGTCGATGGCGGCGTTCTCCTGCTCTTCCTCATCGAGACCGTCCTTGAAGCGGAGCGAGCCGCTGCGGGCGATGACGCCGAGATTCTGCTCGAGCTCCTCCTTCGTCATGCCGATGCCGTTGTCGGAGACGGTGATGGTGCGCGCTTCCTTGTCCACATCGATGCGGATCTTGAAGTCGCCGCGCTCCATGCCGACGTTCTCGTCCGTGAGAGAGCGGTAGCAGAGCTTGTCGATCGCGTCAGACGCGTTGGAGATGATCTCACGCAGGAAGATTTCCTTGTGCGTGTAGATCGAGTTGATCATCATGTCCAAGAGCTTCTTGGACTCCGCTTTGAATTGCTTCTTTGCCATGTATATGCCTCCATAAAATTTAATTACAGAAGAAAAAAGGATATAGAAAGGGTATCATAAAAATACATGATATTATACCGCACATAGCGTTCAATTGCAACCGCATCCGTTGTAACTTTTTTATGAAGATCTGCAAAGGTTTTTGGGCAAAACGGAAAATCCCGCCGGAGGCGGGATCCCGTTTATTTCTTTGCCTTCGCCCGAAACAACGCAGCGCAGATGAGCGCAGAAAAAACTGCGGCTGTAATCCCCGCGGCGGAGGCGGTGAGGCCTCCGGTGAGCGCGCCGAGCCAGCCGTCACACTGCACTGCCCCGCGCACGCCCTTTGCCAGCAGATGGCCGAAGCCCGTGAGCGGCACCGTGGCGCCCGCGCCGGCAAAATCGACCAACGGCTGATAGAGCCCGAGGGCGCTCAGAACAACGCCCGCGACGACATAGCCCGAGAGGATGCGCGCCGGCGTCAGACGCGTGCGGTCGACGAGAATCTGCCCGAGCATGCAGAGAAGTCCGCCGACGAGAAAGGCTTTCAGCAGCATCATGAGACCCCCTCCCCTTCAATCGTGACGGCGTGGCAGATGGCGGGGATGCTCTCGCCCTGCATCGCGCTCACGGGGCTCATCAGCGCGCCCGTGGCGGCGAGGAGCACGCGGCGGAGTTCGCCTGCGCGCAGGCGCTTTAACACGTCGCCCGCGAGGACGATGGCGCTGCAGCCCGCGCCGGAGCCGCCGGCGTGGACGTCCTGCCGCTCGCGGTCAAAGACGCGCCTGCCGCAGTCGTCATAGCGGTCTCCCAAATGCACGCCGTCGCGCTCGAAGAGATCTGCGACGATGGCGTGGCCGATGTGGCCGAGGTCGCCCGTGAGGATGAGGTCATAGTCCTCCGGCGCTCTCACCGCGTCAAAATGCGCGCGGAGCGTCTGATACGCCGCCGGCGCCATGGCGGCGCCCATATTCGCCATGTCCTTCACGCCGAGATCCGCGACGATGCCGGCGGTGAAATCGGTCACGCGCGGGCCGCGCCCCTCCCGGCAGAGCAGCAGCGCGCCCGCGCCGGTGACCGTCCACTGCGCCGTGGGCGCGCGCACGCCGCCGTATTCCAGCGGGAAGCGGTACTGCCGCTCGGCGGTGCAGAAGTGGCTGCCCGTCATGGCGGCGCAGCGTTCGGCAAAGCCGCCGTCGATCAGTACGGACGCGAGCCCGATCGCCTCCGCCATCTTGGAGCAGGCGCCGTAGAGCCCGAAATACGGCGCGGGGACGCCGCGCACGGCGTAGGCCGCCCCGGCACACTGGTTCTGCAGGTCGCCGGAGAGGAGATAGTCGAGCTGCCGCGCGTCAAGTTCCGCCTTGGCCAGCAGATGCGCCAGACAGCGGCGGAGCATGGCGCTCTCGCCGGACTCCCACGTTTTCGCGCCGAAATAGGCGTCCGGCTCCACGAGATCAAACCGGTCGCCGAGCGGCCCCTCCCCCTCCTTGCGCCCGGCCACGCTGGCCTCGGACAAAATCACAGGCGGACAGAAAAAGCGCACCGACTGCCGCCCAAGTCGTTTTTCAGTCAAAAAACATCACCGGGGGTTAGGGTGCGCATATTTTAATATCTTATGCAATTTCAAAAAGAACAAATTAGGAATGAGGAATTAGGAATTAGGAGTTAAAAGACTCGTTCATTCCTAATTCCTAACTCCTAATTCCTAATTAAGTCAATCCTTGAGCGCGGCAGAGTTCAGCATATTTTCCGTTCTTTGCAATCAACTCAGCAGGCGTTCCTTGCTCGACGATCTTCGTCCCCTCCACGACGGCGACGCGGTCGGCGTTTTTGACCGTGCTCAGGCGGTGGGCGATGATGAGCGTGGTGCGGCCGACGGCGAGGTGATCGAGCGAGCGCTGGATGCGCTGCTCGGTGACGGAGTCGAGCGCGCTCGTGGCCTCGTCCAGGATGAGGACGGGCGGGTTTTTGAGAAAGACGCGGGCGATGCTGATGCGCTGCTTCTGCCCGCCGGAGAGCATGACGCCGCGCTCGCCGACGAAGGTATCATATCCGTTCGGCAGGGCCAGAATCTCCTCGTGGATCTCGGCGCGCTTCGCCGCCTCGACGATCTCGGCGTCCGTGGCGTCCGGGCGGCCGTAGCGGATGTTCTCGCGGATCGTGTCGGCGAAGATGAACACGTCCTGCTGCAGCATGCCGATGTGCGCGCGCAGGGAGTGCTGCTGCAGGGTGCGCACATCCTGCCCGTCGATGCGCACGGCGCCGCCGGTGACGTCGTAAAATCGCGGAAGAAGTTGACATAACGTGGTTTTGCCGCCGCCGGTCGGGCCGACGACCGCGAGGGTCTACCCCGGCTCGAGCCGGAGGGAAACGTGCTCGAGGACGGGCAGGCTGGTATCATACCGGAAGGACACATCGTCAAACTCCACGGCGCCCTTGACTTCCCCGAGGGGCACGGCGTCCGGCGCGTCCTGCACGGCGGGCTCGGTGCGCATCAGCTCGAGGAAGCGGCCAAAGCCGGCCATGCCGTCGGTAAACGTCTCCATGAACATGACGAGGGCGCGGATCGGCTGAACAAAGCTCGTGACATAGAGCGAGAAGGTGATGAGGTCGATATAATCCATCGTGCCGCGCATAATGAACAGGCCGCCCAGCGCGATGACGACGACCTGCAGCGCCGAGGTGCAGAACTCCATCCCGCTCATGAACGTGCCCATGGCGCGGTACCACTCGCGCTTAGAGTGCTTATAGCGCTCGTTGGAGGCGCGGAACTTCGCGTTCTCCTGCGCCTCGTTGGCAAAGGCCTTCGCCGTGCGCACGCCGGAGATGCCGGACTCGATGACGGCGTTGATCTCCGCCTGCTGCTGCTTGACGGCGACGTTTGTGCGCGCCATGCGCCGGCGCTGCGAGGCCGTGAACCACACCGAGAGCGGCACGAGAATCAGCAGCACGAGCGCGATCTGCCACTGGATGTGCATCATGATGATGACGGAGCCGAGGAGCGTCACGGTCGCGAGGATGATGTTCTCCGGCCCGTGGTGCGCCACCTCCGTGACGGAGAAGAGATCAGAGGTCATGCGGCTCATCAGCTCGCCCGTTCGACGCTGGTCGAAGAAGGAAAAGCTCATGTCCTGCAGGTGCTCGAAGAGATCCTCGCGCATGTCGGCCTCCATGTACATGCCGCAGCGGTGGCCGATGACGGTCATGGTATAGCTCATGACGGCCTTGATGAGATAGGCCCCGAGCAGCAGCGCCATGACGATGAAGAAGGCCCTGAACTTCCCCGCCGGGAGCAGCTCGCGCATGGCGCTGCGGCTGGCGATCGGCACGAGGAGATTGGCAAAGCTCGAAACCAGCACGCAGCACATGTCAATGGCCAGCAGTTTGCGGTGCGGGCGGTAGTACGTGAGGAACACGCGGATGGGATTTTGATGATAATCGCGAACCATGATGAAGCTCCTTTAAGTGCGTCGAAATCGATTGACAGTATTTTATAAATTTGTGCGAATTATGTCAAGCAAAGTTGGTTTTTGGGATTGACGCATACTATAATTTATGTTAAGATACAAGCATTATGGAAACTGATTTATGGAAACCATAAAATTATTTAAACCCAAAAGCCCCTCCGGGGCTTTCTGATTCTCAACAGGTGATTGAAGATGTCCGAAACCAAACGTGTGATTCAGGGCGTGGTGTGCGTCCTGCTTGCGGTGACGCTCTCGCTGCTGCTGCTCGTGCGCATGCGCGCGGCATGGGCCGTGGAGACGCCCTCCGCTTCCCCGGTGCCCTATGAGGTGCTGGCCTCCGCCGTGATCGACCAGACCCCGCTGCCGACCGATTTCCAGACCCCGGTCGTGACGCCGAACCCGAACGGCGCGCCGCGCGTGGACATCACGAGCTGGCAGTTTACGCTCGCGAGCGCGGAGCATCCGATCGGCCAGTATGTGCCGCCCGAGCTCTCCGAGCTGGAGGGCGACCGGCAGTTTGACAGCCGCGCCGTGGTGAGCCTGCAGAACTTCATCGACGCTGCGCGCGCCGAGGGTCTGAGCGTGTACCTCTCCTCCGCCTATCGTCCTTACAGCGAGCAGCAGTATCTCTTCGACCGCAAAACCCAGCAGCTCGGCGGCGACGCCGAGGCCGCGGCAAAGATCGTCCTCCCCGCCGGCACGAGCGAGCATCAGCTCGGCCTGTGCGCGGACATCACCGATCAGTATTATGAGACCAAGACCGAGGAGCTGGAGAACACCGCGCTGTACCAGTGGATGCTGCAGCACTGCGCGGAGTACGGCTTCATCCTCCGCTATCCCGAAGGCAAGGAGGACATCACGGGCGTCATGTATGAGCCCTGGCACTTCCGCTATGTGGGCGAGGAGGCCGCCGAATATATCATGGAGCACGGCATCTGCCTGGAAGAGTTTGTAGCGCTCTATGAATAAAGATTGTAACAAAAATTAAGATAATATTTGTACAATTTGTGAAGTCTTACAACGACGGCTGGGCAATTAGCCGCCTCGCCGTCGTTTTTTCACAAAAAGGTCTTGCATTCCCGCGCGAATTGTGCTAATATAATGCTTGTCAAGAAATCCACAGAAAGGAGTGACGCGCTATGAAATGGTATTCACTGGAGCGTGATCTCGACGATTTGATCTTTGGTGAAGACGATAGCTGGGAACCCAGCGAAAAGTAACCAAAGCGAAAATGCTGCCGACGACCACGCGAAAGCTCGCGTGGGTTTTTTATACGCAAAAATCCCGGGTAATCGTAGGATTGCCCGGGATTTTGTGTTTCAGCGCGGCGCGGCAAGGACGTCCCGATCCAGCATTCCGAGCTGATCGGCCTCGATTTGGCTTCCTCTTTCAAATGT
>JAFRDQ010000007.1 GCA_017411225.1 Oscillospiraceae bacterium | reverse complement strand
GATGAGGATCTGCTCTTAAAGGTTCGCGGCAATCCCGAGTGGGAGCCGGAGAACAGTCTGCTCCAGTCTGAACAGTCCAGTATGGTCATTCCGCCGTTTTCGGCGCTGGGCAATGTGAATCGGGACATCGTCTCGCTGCATCTGGGCTTCTGCGAAAACTGTTTCCATCCGGCAGAGAAACAGACTTTTCAAGCGCTCGCGCTCCGAAACAAGCGCCGATCCGCGCAGGCGGCGGAGAACATCTATTATCGATCTCTGAACCAAATGAGAGATGCGCTGGTCGAGCGCGGCTTTCTGCATACGGTACGGCTGAACCGACTGAAAAAGACAAAAGCCGCCGTTGTCTACGCCTATCAGGCGGACAACGACGGCGAGTGGGGCGAGATCGTGTATGATTGGAAAACCGAGAAATTCACGGTCACAAAGCTGGCGGAACTGGATCTCACGAAATCGCAGCCGTTTGCAAAGCAGGCGATCCGGCGCATCCGGTACCTGATCCTTCGGGAAGACCTGCGAAAGAAGGATCAGATCTGGTTTCCGCTCTGATTTTGCCTCACTGGAAGGTTTTCGCTGCTTCGCGTTTCTTACTGTTTTTTGAAAATCTCGGCATAAGGTATATAGAGGGATGGTTCCCCCTCTCAAACTCTCCCCCTCCTACCGGGCTGTACCGGCTGAAGAAGGACAATAGAAGACTCAAGTTTTTTTCTTCAGCTGGTATTTTTACTTATATCGTGCCATAGATAAATATCGTCAGTCGATCATTCGCATCATCGTGGAAAACGGACACTGTATAATCCCGAATTGTGTATTCCGCGCCATCGGTCAAAGCGAAGGCTTGCATCTGTTCCCGATCATGAAGATCCAGCAGCACATAGCCCTCAGCCTCGTTAGCGGAAAGCAGTGCACGACAGTCTCGACAGAAAAGCGACTTCTTCATCGTCGGAGAATCTTTCGGCAATGTAACCTGTGCGCCCCGCCCCCAATCTGTAATTCCTTCCGCGCCTGCGGCGTGGAGGATGCTGTAGCTGCCGGTGTCCTGCACCTCGCTGATCTCTCCAGGGTAGAAGGGGTGCGTACGGTAGGCCTTTAGCTCTCCGACATCTCCGGTTTCGAGGTTGATAAGCACCGGAGCGTGATAGATTTCATCATGGCCACAAAGAGCACACTGCTTCGGATTTGGGGGATTCATCATAAACACGATCCCGACCGCAATTGCCAGCGTTAAAACTAAGATCCCTAAAATAACACATTTCTTCATACATCGCACCATGTTCTTTCCGGATATAGAATGATCTGCTTTTTCTTCCGTTTGGCGTAAGCAAGTGTTTTTGCTGCGCCGCCCCAATCGTGGGTGACACAGGCTACGACCGCATCCGAAGCATCGACCATCCATTCGTTGCGTTTGGAAATTGCGAATCGGCGAGGGATGGATTCCAGCGGCGGATAAACGGTCGTGTCATAACCGCTTGCATCCATTTCCCGATCCAGATACGGCAGCACCAGCACAGATTCGATGTGTGGATGCTGCCGTTTTTTCTCTTGTAACACAGATGCTGCCATTCGATCAAACGCACCGTAACCGCCGAGATAGAATGTCACCGCACCTTGTGAGATCAGGCTTTCTACCGTTTCCATCAGCCACACACGCACTGCGTCGGGATTTGTAAGCTCCGAATGACCGCAGAAGGTGACGGTTCTGATTTTCTGCATTTCCATTTGATTTCAGCTCCAACATATTGACCAATATCGCGGTCAATATTCCGTTTCAATATAGCATACACTGTCATTGCTTGCAACCAATACTGGTCAATCATGACAGGGTGATGAAATGGAGCAGAAAATCAGACGAGACAGAAATATGGGTGACAATCTCCGCCGTTTGCGTGCCGACGCCGGTCTTTCTCAAGAAAAGCTGTGTGCGGAATTGCAGCGGCGTGGATGCGATATCGGACGCACCACCTACGCGAAATACGAAGCCGGAGAATTGAACATTCGAGCCAGCGTTATCATCGAACTGAAGAAAATCTATGGATGCCAGTATGATGATTTCTTTGTGGGCTTGGATACACAAGAGTAATAAATGAAAAGCACGGAAGATTGACCATGATGACAGTCTTCTGTGCTTCTTTCATTTAGTTTTCTATCAGATCTTTTCGCACAATTTCCTCGGCTCGGTGGCGAATGTTGTTCATGCGCTGTATCCATGTCATCTGGTCTTCCGCTTTCAGCTGCTCGGTAACTCCCTCTCGCTCGGCCATTTGGGACATGAGGCGATCCATCATTTCCTCTGCGTTGCGATCAACGTCCTCCAGATGTGCGTTGAGTTTTCCGTTCATCATCAGGGCATCGTACACCGTCCTCTGATGGTTGCGGAGAAACTGCCGCCTACGTTCACCCCATATGCCGATCTGCGTCGATTCCGGTGCAACTAGATCTGGGATCAGATAGTCGCCTTCCCAATGGTAAGTCAGTTTTGTGCTCATTCCAAAACCCTCCAAAAGCTCGCGTCTGGTGTGTTGATGATCTTTAGGATCAGCTGCTCCAAATCGGGACGGAGCAGACTGTCCTTGGGCAGCTCATTGCGCCAGTCATACAGCGCCTTGACGATCAGCTGCCGCTCATCGTCGTTGATTTTGATTTTATATCGCATGAAAAAAGCCCTCCTTCGCTTGATGGTTCCATCTTAGCGAAGGAGGGCGTTGCTGTCGAATGTGCGAAAACGGTTATTTGAAGTAGTCGATAAAAACAAGAAACCCGAACCCGTCGCCAATCGGCACAAGGTTCGGATTTCGTTGCTTTGGTGGAATGAGCTTAGAAGTATGAGAAAACACCCAGAATGATATCAAAAACCATTCTGGGTGCTTCCTTAGTGCCCTTGCAATGCTTTAGAAGTTCGTTTTCTATACTTCCTTATAAAAACGTCCCATGTGCCGGGCTCTCTTTTTGAGTACTCGCGCTTATCGCGCGGGGCTTTGGCCCCGCTTGGTCGGCGCGAGGGGCTGGCGTCGTCGCGGCAAGCTCCATATCCCTTGCTTCCCCGCGAGCGGGAAAGCAAGCTCATTCCACTGCCGCTCCTTACCAAATCAAAGCAAATGCTTTGATTTGGAGAGGAAGAACGGGGGCGCGGATACGGAGCCGTCGCGCCTTAGCGCGGCTGCGGCGTGGAGCAAGCCCGTTCTGACGACGCCCGAGGGAGTTTTTCCGCCGCACATGTCGCCGGAAAAACGGATTTGATTAGATTCGTGCTTCGCACGAACTCTGCGAGGCCGGTCTGCCGTAGGGGCGGATATCATCCGCCCGCGCAGATCGGTCTGTCATTCGATCCGATTTCCGGCGAATTCGCAATGGTTGAACCTTTGCCGTAGGGGAGGGGCTTGCCCCTCCCGTGCAGCGCCACTCGCACCAAGCAGAAACAAAAAGGCGAACCCGCAGAATTGTATCACTGCGGATTCGCCTTTCGTGTATGGTATTGTCAAAACGGAACGCCGGGAGGGGCAAGCCCCTCCCCTACATTCCAATCTTTGTGTGCAGCGCGTTATGATGCGAGGCGCCCTCTCTTTTTATTCGTCCTCACAATTGAGCATGATCTGCAAGATCACCTTGTCCGTCTCGCGCATGCCCTCTCTGGCGAGGATGCCGATGTTTCGGATTGTGCCCTCGACGCCGCGGGTGACGATGCCGTCGCCGCCGCGGAAGCGCCTGCCCTTCTGCGCCATGGCGTAGCTTAAAAGCCCCGCCTCGACCGCCGCGGCGATCTTGGCCGCGCAGGAGGGCTTGGCCCCGTCGCAGACGGTGCCGGAGATCATGCCCATCGCGGTCGTGACGGTCTCGGCGATGATCTCATACGGCTCGCCGCGCAGGTAGGCGACGCCCGCCGCCGCGCCGATGCCGGCGCTGACCGCGCCGCAGAAGGCGGAGAGGCGGCCGATGCCGGTTTTCTGATGGATCGTGACGAGGTCGGACACGGCCACGGCGCGGATGAGCCGGTCGTGGTCATAGCCGAAATGGTTTGCATAGCGCACGACGGGCACGCTCGCCGTGATGCCCTGGTTGCCGGAGCCGGAGACGATGACGACCGGCATCTCGCAGCCGCTCATGCGGGCGTCAGACCCCGCGGCGGCCCAGGCGCGCGCCTCGGTGCGGATATCCTGCGAGCCCTCGAGCAGCGTGCAGCCAACGGCGGCGCCCCAGTCGCCGGTGAGGCCCTCGGCGGCGATGGCGGTGTTGCACTCGATCTGGCGCATGACCAGCGGCTCGATCTCGGCGAGCGGCACGGTGTCCGCAAATTCGAGGATCTCGGCGCGGT
>JAFRDQ010000050.1 GCA_017411225.1 Oscillospiraceae bacterium | reverse complement strand
TCGCCGAGCCCGTCGCCGAGCCCGTCGCCGAGCCCGTCTCCGAGTCCGTCTCCGACTCCCGGCGGAGGCTCGTATGTTCCCGTTGTGCCTCCGCGCACGACCCCGACGCCTTCGCCTACACCGGCTCCGACGCCCACGCCGACGCCCGCGGCAACTCCTTCGCCGACGCCCACGCCGACGGCCGCTCCGACCCCGTCAGCCACGCCGACGCCCACACAGGGCGACGATCCGGGGGACGGCGGCGGTGAGCCGGAGGATCCCGGAATCGAGCGCACGCAGACTCCCGCGCCGGAGGGCAGACCCACCTGGTCCGTCGCAGACCTCATCCTTACGGCGCTGAGCCTGCTGACCGGGGGAGGAATGACGGCCTCCTATGTGGTCGGAAGGGAGAAAAAGACGCGCAGCAGGCTGCGCCCCGCCGGGGCGGCGCCCGCCGCGGCCTCGATCGTCACGCTGCTGCTTACGCAGGACTTCTCCGCCATCCCCGCGCTCTTCGACAAATGGACGCCGCTGATGCTGCTCTTCTTCCTAGGCAGCGGCGCGCTTGCGGCCGGAGCGAGAGTCCGCGAGCAGAAGAAACCGTAATACATGATCCCGCCTGAACAGGCCGCCCGACACGGACGGCCTGTTTTTTTCCGGATCGCAGATGCGGACGGCATTTTTTGTTGGCAAAACGAGCCGTCTATGCTAAAATAAAATATTAGTGAGCAAGCAAAGGAGCGTGTGACATGAAGGAATACGTGGAGGCCGGCAGGATCGTCAACACCCACGGCGTGGCCGGCGAAGTGAAAATCGAGGTCTGGCTCGATTCGCCGGAATTCTTTCGCACGTTCAAACGGCTTTTCATCGGCGGAACGGAGACAAAGATCCTCTCGGCGCGGACGCACAGGCAGTTCGTCATCGCGCGGCTTGCAGGCGTGGACGATCTCAACGCCGCAATGGCGCTCAAGGGAAAGATCGTCGAGATCCTGCGCGCCGACGCGCACCTGAAGGACGGCGAGTTCTTCGTGCAGGACATCCTCGGCTTTCGTGTCGTGGACGAGCAGGGCCGTGAGGTCGGCAGGCTCGTCGACGCGGAGGAGACGCCTGCCTCGATGCTTTATACCGTGAAGGGCGAGAGAGAGCATCTGATCCCCGCCGTAAAGGAATTCATTTTGGGCATCGACGCGGAAAAGGAAGAGATCCGCGTCCATCTGATCGAGGGCATGTGACATGAGCGAGATGCGCATCGACATCCTGACGCTTTTCCCGGACACGGTCGGCGCCGTGCTGCACGAGAGCATCATCGGCCGCGCGGCGAAAAAGGGCGCAGTCGAAATCAACTGCGTGCAGATCCGGGACTTTACCGAGAACAAACAGAACCAGGTCGACGACTACCCCTACGGCGGCGGCTGGGGCTGCGTGATGATGGCGCAGCCTTTGAAAAGCTGTCTGGAGCATGTCATGGCCGCGGCGCACGGAAAAAGAAGCAGAGTGATCTATCTCTCGCCGCAGGGCCGGCCCTACACGCAGGAGACGGCCAAACGTCTTGTCCGGGACTATGACCATCTGGTGTTGGTATGCGGCCATTACGAGGGTGTGGACGAGCGTTTCATCGAGGAATGCGTCGACGAGGAGATCTCACTCGGAGATTTTGTGCTGACCGGGGGCGAGATTGCGGCGATGGCGGTGGCCGATTCGGTCTGTCGTCTCGTACCGGGCGTTCTTTCCGATGAGCAGTGCTATATCGGCGAGAGCCATTGGGACGGCCTGCTCGAATACCCCCAGTACACCCGCCCGGAGGTGTGGGAGGGCAGGGAAGTGCCTCAGGTGCTCCTGAACGGCGACCATGAGAAGGTGGAGGCCTGGCGCCGCCGCCAGCAATTCATCCGTACACGGGACAAGCGTCCCGACCTTTTTGACAGCTTTGTGCCGGGCGATAAGGACGAGAGAAAGCTGTACGAAGAGGTGAAAATGCTGACCGGCGGCGCGGTGCTCAGCGGGCAGGTCGGCTGCCGCCGGGCGGCGGAGGAGGATCTGCCGGCGATCTTTCAAATCGTCGAGGAGGCGCGCGCCGGGCTGAAAAAGCAGAAGGTTGACCAGTGGCAGGGCCCCTACCCGGGCGAGCAGCACTTCCGCTTCGACATGGAGCGGGGAGAGTGCTTCGTTCTTCTGTACGGCGGGGAGATCGCAGCTTTCTTTACGCTGTCCGCGCGCGAGGAGGCGAGCTACGCCGCCATCTCCGACGGCAAGTGGACGGAGGGGATGCGTTCGGCCGTGCTGCACCGCTGCGCCGTGGCAGAGAAATACCGCGGAAGCGGCATGGCGGAAAAAATGATGCGCTTTGTCGACGAACAGGCGCTCGCTATGGGGCTGCGCTGCGTCCGCACCGACACGCATCGGAAAAACAAGCCGATGCAGCGCCTGCTGCGCGAGAGCGGCTACCGCTACCGCGGCAATCTGCAGGTGACAGTCGAGCCGGGGCACGATACCGCCCGCCAGGCGTATGAAAAGATCATCAAGCTCAGAAAGTAAGAAAATGAATCTGACCGATTACAACGAAATACAGGCGCTTCTGCGGCGAAACGGATTTCATTTTTCCAAATCCATGGGGCAGAACTTTCTGATCGCGCCCTGGGTGCCGGAGCGGATCGCCGAGAGCGCGGAGCTGGACGGGGACACCGCCGTGCTGGAGATCGGTCCGGGCGTCGGCTGCTTGACCGAGCAGCTTTCCCGCCGCGCGGGGAAGGTGCTGGCCGTCGAGCTGGATCAGTCTCTCAAGGGCGTACTGCGCGAGACGCTGAGCGGCTGTGAGAACGTTGAGATCCTCTTCGGGGATATCCTCAAGCAGGATATTCCCGCTCTGGTACGCGAACACTTCGGCTCCCGCCGGGCGGTCGTATGCGCCAATTTGCCCTACAACGTCACCAGCCCGCTTTTGACCGCGCTGCTGCGCGCCGGCTGCTTCGAGACGATCACGGTCATGGTCCAGCGCGAGGTCGCGCGGCGGACCTGCGCCGCGCCGAATACCGCCGACTACGGCGCCTTCTCGCTCCTCGTCCGGTGGTACGCGGAGCCGGAGCTGCTCTTTGACGTGCCGCCGCACTGCTTCCACCCGCAGCCGAAGGTCACCTCCTCGGTGATCCGGCTGATGCGAAGGAAAGACAAGCCCTTTGCGGTATCGGATGAGGATTATTTGTTTAAAATCATACGGGCCGCCTTCAACCAGCGCCGCAAGACGCTGCCGAACGCGCTCTCTTCCGGTCTCGGCCGGGAGAGGGGCGAGATTGAGCGGGCGCTCACAAGCTGCGCTCTTGACCCGAAGATCCGCGGCGAGGCGCTCGATCTGGCCGCATTTGTAAAAATCGCAGAGGAATTGACCGGAAAGTGTGAAAAAACAAACACGGATTTGTAACGAAAATGTATTGCTAAAATCCCCTTGGATATGATATTCTGAACAATGCGAGTTTTCCTGTTTAGAAAGAGTTTTGAAATATAGAAAGGACCAAAGACACATGAGCAAAAAGTACGTCTACCTCTTCTCCGAAGGCAATGCCAAGATGCGCGAGCTGCTCGGCGGCAAGGGCGCGAACCTCGCCGAGATGAGCAACATCGGCCTGCCCGTTCCCCAGGGCTTTACGATCACCACCGAAGCCTGCACCCAGTACTACGAGGACGGCCGCCAGATCAACGACGAGATCATGGCAGAGATCATGAAGAACGTCGAGATCATGGAGCAGATCAACGGCAAGAAGTTCGGCGACCTGCAGAACCCCCTGCTCGTCTCTGTGCGCAGCGGCGCCCGCGCCTCCATGCCGGGCATGATGGACACCCTCCTCAACCTCGGTCTGAACGACGACGTCGTCGCCGCCATGAGCGCCGGCAACCCCGATCCCCAGTTCGAGCGCTTTGTCTATGACTCGGACCGCCGCTTTATCCAGATGTTCTCTGACGTCGTCAGGGAGGTCGGC
>JAFRDQ010000049.1 GCA_017411225.1 Oscillospiraceae bacterium | reverse complement strand
GTAAAAGTCCAGAATCTTGCCCTCATAGATCAGATCCGAACCGATCTGAATCTCTCTCATATCGTCCATGACTGTTCCTCCAAAAATGCACGGAGCGCAAGGCTCCGTGCGTTTGTTGTTATTTCTGATTGGATTGCATGCTCAGATACGCGTTGATAAACCCGTCCAGATTGCCGTCCATGACGGACTGCACGTTGCCGTTTTCAAAGCCGGTGCGCGTGTCCTTCACGAGGGTGTAGGGCATGAACACGTAGGAGCGGATCTGGCTGCCCCATTCGATCTTCATCTGCACGCCCTTGATATCGGAGATCTTCTCCAGATGCTCGCGCTCCTTGATCTCGGCCAGACGCGCGCGCAGCATGTTCTTGCAGTTTTCGAGGTTCTGGAAGTGGCTGCGCTCCACCTGGCTTGCGACCACGATGCCGGTGGGGATGTGCGTCAGACGTACGGCGGAGGAGGTCTTGTTGACCTTCTGGCCGCCCGCGCCGGAGGAGCGGTAGACGTCCATCTTGATGTCCTCGTCGCGCAGCTCAATCTCGCTGTCCTCCGTGATCTCGGGCATGACCTCCACGGCGGCAAAGCTCGTCTGGCGGCGGGCGTTGGCGTCAAACGGGCTCACGCGCACGAGGCGGTGCACGCCGTTTTCGCTCTTGAGGAAGCCATAGGCGTTCTCGCCCTCGATCGCGAGCGTCGCGCTCTTGATGCCGGCCTCGTCGCCGTCGAGATAGTCGAGCACCTTGCAGGTGTAGCCGTGCTGCTCGGCCCACATGTTGTACATGCGGTAGAGCATCTGCGTCCAGTCCTGCGCCTCGGTGCCGCCCGCGCCCGCGTGGAAGGTGAGGATCGCGTTGTTTGCGTCATATTCGCCCGTCAGCAGCGTCTGCAGGCGCATCGTCTCCAGCTTTTCCTCAAAGGCGGCGTATTCGCTCTGCAGCTCGGGCAGCATGGAGTCGTCGTCCTCCTCCATGGCCATCTCGCAGATGGTCATCATGTCGTCCCAGCCGGAGCGGAGCTTTTCATATTTCTCGATCTTGTTTTTCAGCGCGCTGATGCGCTTTTGTACCTTCTGGCTGTTCTCCGTGTCGTTCCAGAAGCCCTCCTGCGCGCTCTCCTCCTCCAGCTTTTCGACCTCGTTGCGCGCGTCGTCCAGCTGCAGCGATTCGCCCAGCGCCTCCAGCTTCGGCAGCAGGGCATTGAGCTTGTTTTTATAATCCTCAAATTCAATCAGCATTGATTTTACACACCTTATTCAAATATAGATTCTGAGTTATTATACTCAAATTCCGCCTTTTTGTAAATACCCGCATGTTTATGCATTGGTATGCGTGTATAAATATGCACAAACAATTAATGGAATTTCCTCTCAGAACAAGGAAAACGCTGAAATTGACGTGTTTGCAGGCCTGACTGATTGACTTTTTCCGGAAAATGTGGTTAACTTTGATTGTATTTTATTCAAGGAAGGGGCATGTTTTATGCATAAGACCCATCAGGCAAGCCGGTTTCTGGCCATGATCCTGCTGCTCGCGATGCTCATGAGCATCGGCGTGTATGCCACGGATGAACAGGTTGAGGCCCCGGCAGCCGCGCTCAACGCGGAAGAGATCACCCTCATCTCGATGGACTCCTCCGAAACCATCGTTCTCACGTTCCCGCTGTCCAAGGCGCAGGTCGGCGCATATAACGCCGCCAACGCCATCACCTGGACGCTGACGCGAAATGAGACCTACGCCAACGCGGGCGAGATCATCCCCGTCAACGGCGAGACCGCCCTCTTCCCGAACGAGGTGCAGTCCATCGCGCTTGACAAGCTGACCTACAGCGGCTCCGGCGCGTTTAAGGTCACCAGCGTCGAGCACGAGCTGGACGGCCAGAACCTCGTCCTCACGGTCAAGACGCAGGCGGCTACGTCCCGCAACAACAACAGCCTCATCCACGGTGAGGGCGGCGCCTATATGGACATCGCCGGCTCCTTCACCCTGACCGGCATGGCCGACAACGTCCCGCTCGCGCAGAAGGACAACGTCGTTGTCAAGCCCTATGAGAGCTTCCACACCATGTGGGAGATCTACGCGGAGATCACGGCGCTCGCCTCCAAGGGCGATAATGACGCCGCCACCGCGAAGCCCTATGTCGTTGAGGACTCCATGGGCGCCTCCACCGCAGGCTACAACATGCCCTATCTGATTGTCGCCAAGGACAGCAAGGCTGTCGCCGACTGGCTCGCCCTCTGCGAGAAGGCCGAGACCGAGCCCGATCAGGTGCTCGCCGACATCAAGGCCGGCAAGTATGACGATATCAAGGTTCCCGTCCTCTATTCCAACATCCACTCCAACGAGATCGCCGCCGCCGACGGCATCATGGAGTTTGCCAAGCTCCTCGTCGAGCAGGAGAGCATCGATTACACCAAGCTCACCGCGCTGACTGAGGCGGGCAAGGCCAAGGTCGAGACCCAGCGCGCCGCCCAGGGCCTGCATCTGAGCAGCCTCATCGAGGACAAGACCTCCTTCCTCGGCTCCATCTGGCCGAGCGACTATAGCCAGAAGTCCGGCAAGGTCGCCGATTTCGACAGCTACTATGAGAGCGAGAACGTCACCGTCACGGTCGACGAGCTGCTCGACGACGTTTTCTTCCTCCTCGTTCCCGAGCAGAACGTCGAAGGCAGACTCTATCTCACGCGTGAGAGCTCCAACGGCTTTGACCTGAACCGCGACAACTCCTTCCAGGTCACCAAGGAGACCCAGAACATGCAGCACTTCATCGGCACGTTCAACCCCGTCACGCACGTGGAGCTGCACGGACAGGTCGTCGGCTTCCAGGTTGAGCCCTGCGATCCGCCGCACGAGCCGAACGTGGAGTATGACCTGCTCGCGAACCACCTCATGACCGGCGGCGAGGCCTTCGGTGCCGCCGCGGTCGCGAACAACGACGATTACCAGTCCTACGTCATCCCCGAGAGAGACTATCTCTACAGCGATGACGACGGCAACCCCTGGTGGGCCGATCCCTGGGACGACATGTCCACCAGCTACACCCCGCAGTTTGCCATGCTGCAGGGCTGCGTGGCCTACACGGTCGAGCTGCCCGCCTACAGCGAGTCCGCCCGCACCGCCGCCACCTTCGGCATGGTCGGCCTGTCCGACTATGTCGCGGCTGAAAAGCTCGCCTATCTCGCCGATCAGGTCGCGATCTATCAGCGCGGCGCGAACAACACCAATTCGGATGAGCAGGTCGGCCCCTGGTTCACCGATGAGCACGACGTCGTCGGCGCCGAGGCGGAGATCTTCCGTCCCGCCTATGACGGCGAGGGCGAGAACGGCCAGTTCTTCCCCGAGGCCTATCTGATCCCGCTGGACGCTGCCAATCAGGTCAATCTGCAGGCGGCCTATGACATGATCGAGTGGCTCACAAGAAACGACGTCAAGGTCTCTCTCACGAATGCCGACGTCACCGTGAACGGCGTCACCTATCCCGCCGGAACGGCCGTTGTGAGCATGTATCAGGCCAAGCGCAGCGTCGCCAACGGCGCGCTGTATGACGGTACGGTCATCACCGGCTGGACCACCCTCTATTCCGAGGGCATCACCGCCTTCAACTACACGCGCGGCTTCGACGAGGTCGTTGTCACCAAGCCCGCCGATTACAAGACCATTGCCGCCGCCGTCGGCAAGACGCTCGACTATAACGCCGCGCTCTCCTGGCTCGACTTGAACGCCTGCAGCCAGTTCTGCGGTGAGATGGACGGCGATGTGATCATCTCCAATGCCTCCGAGGACGCCGTCTGTGCCGTGAACGCCCTCCTGAAGGCCGGCAAGACCGTCGGCATGATCACCGAGGGCGAGAATAAGGGCGACTTCATCGTCTCCTATGCCGACTGGCAGTCCGTCTGCGGCCTGTACGTCCTCACGGGCACCGGCGTCGTGAACGCCGAGATCACCGCATATGTTATCGGCAAGTCCCCCGTGGTCTATATCGCTGGCGCTGCCGCCAAGATGGCGCCCGCCGCTTCCGGCTATGTGAACCAGAACTACATCAACTGGAACTCCGGCGGCTTCAACTACGACCGCTGGGCCATGGATATTCTGAGCTTTGACACCACCGTCGACGCCTCCGCCGCCGACGCGGTCATCGGCTCCTCCGGTCTCGATGCCGGCGCGCTCGCTGCCGTGCAGTCCGGCGCGACCTACATCGGCTACACCAGCTCCGCCATCCGCACAGTCTCCCAGCTGCTCAATGGCGTTTCCACCGGCTCCGCCGTGCGCGGCAGCATGGACTGCCTCGGCTATGTCACCTATCCCGAGGAGAACCTGACCAACGCCTCCTACATCGCGCAGGGCGACGATGTGCTCTATGGCTACGGCACCACCTACTTCACCTCCGTGCCCGAGGGCGCCAAGGTCCTCGTCAAGCGCGACGGTACCAAGACTCCGCTCGAGGGCTTCCTCCGCAACGGTGACGCCACCAACGCCTTCCTCGACGGCATTCAGGCCTTCGCCTATGTCGGTGCGGACAAGAACGGCAATGATGTGAATGTCACCCTCTTTGCCAACACCCTCACGCAGAAGCTCCACCAGCGCGATGAGTTCGCCTTCATCAGCAACACACTCTTCGCCGGTGAGCTCACCAATCAGGCCTATGAGATGGCCAAGCCCGGCGATGAAGGCTGCGACGGCGGCGAAAACTGCCCGAGCAAGGACTTTGTCGATGTCAACCACGATCCCAAGCACTGGAGCCACGAGGCCATCGACTGGGCGGTCGTGACCGAAGTCACCAACGGCAAGGACGCCACGCACTTTGATCCCGCCGGCGTCTGCACGCGTGCCGAGGCGGTCACGTTCCTCTATCGTGCCGCGGGCGAGCCCAAGGTCACCGAGACCGAGAACCCGTTCAAGGACGTCAAGGAATCCGATTACTTCTACAATGCGGTGCTTTGGGCGGTCGAGACCGGCGTTACCAATGGCGTCGACGATGACGTCTTCGCGCCGAACAAGACCTGCACGCGCGCCGAGATCGTCACGTTCCTCTGCCGCGCCTGCAATGGCGAGGTGCCCGAGGGCACGGTCAACCCGTTCGATGACGTTGCCGCCGATCAGTGGTACACCGACGCCGTCCTCTGGGCAGTCGCCGAGGGTATTACCAACGGCGTGGACGCCAAGCACTTCAATCCCACCGGCGACTGCACGCGTGAACAGATCGTCACCTTCCTCTATCGCGCGCAGTAAAACAGCATAACTGAATCGAAGCCGCCTGCAAACCAGGCGGCTTCATTTTGCGCTTCGCAGGAGACGGCGTCCTCGACGACCCTTGCGGTTTTTTTGAGTCCATTGCCATTCCCGGGCAATCTGCTCTGCACTTAACGTAGGGGAGGGGCTTGCCCCTCCCGTGCAGACGTATTCGGAATGTGCGCCGATCCCCGGCGAATTCGCACCGCACTCGGCGTAGGGGGCGACGACCTCGGCGCCCCTTTCCCGGATGTCTGCCGAATCCCGGCGCGGTCAGGCACCGCGCTCTACGGGATAATTCCCATCGTAGGGGACGGCGTCCTCGACGTCCCTGCAGAACCGCCCCGGTCGCGAACGCATTCCGGCGAATTCGCACCGTCCTCCATTGCCGATGCCTGCAAAACATACCTTTTCCATTGACAAACATTCTTGCCTACGATATCATGATTCTTGTGGTCTAAAGGCGATAGTTCGATCTGCAGATCTTGATCATCATGATGAAGGGGAAACGGTTATGCATTCTAAAAATGGACAATCAGCGGCTCCCTTTTGGGATCTTGATCGGACAGTGCTCTTGATTTGTACGATTAAGATTGCTGTTACAGTTTTGTATTTCATCTTTCATGGGCTCGCACCTCTGCAGCCATTCATGGTTTTTTCTTTCCCTTTTCTTCTTTCTGCCAGCTATTCATTCAATGGCGGATTGATTTATTTGGATTCAGCAGGCGTTTTCTTAGTTGTTCTGCTGTGGATTGCTCTGTGGCTTCTCTCATTGACAGGTATCATAAAGAAAGATCCCAACAATGAAAGATGGAGAAACGTTACGGTAGTCGTGTTTTCTGTTCTGAATACAGTCGACTGCATCTCTTATCTAATCTCTTGCTTCAGCAGCAGCACAGTATGGAAGTGGACCGGTGCGATGATTTCATTTTGTCTGGTTCTCATGATACTAGCTGAAGCGCGCGGAAATGGCAGAACGGAAAAGGAGTCTCTATGAGCAAGCAGAAACGAAGAGGCAGAATCTGGATCGCTGTGGGCATATTCATTCTTGCGCTGCTCACTTTCTGGATCGGACGATTCGCTTTTTACATCCATGATCTCAACACGCCTCCGGAGACTGGTATCAAACGATACCTTAGTTCTGCCGGCGATGGCTGGGTATCTGAAGATCCGTATTATCTTTTTCCGGCAAAGGAAGATGTGCTGAATGCCGACGATTATGAATATTTGCACAAGCATAATACATCAATCTCGTTTTTGTTCGATAACGATGTTGTAGCATATTTGAGATGTACATTTTCGGAAGAACAATTCAAACATGAGCTGGATCGGCTGGAGAGATTATGCGGCCCGGCAGATGAGAAGGCATTAAGCAGTCCCGCATTCATTCCCTGGGATCATTATTTCAGAGAATACGGAACTTTTGCACAGGTCGATGAGCAAAGCAAAACAATATACTATTATGCGTTTCAGGGCAGAATATTAATGAAAAAATACTTCCCCGAGCAAGAGCGCCCCAATTATGTATCAGAAGGGCAAATGTCGAACGGACAGTTTTCCCGAGACAGCGGGGCAAATAGAGGGTGGAGGAGAGCGTAGAATTGAATGGTTTTCATGTTGTTCTGACCGATCAGAATGCTGTTTTTGATACTTACGATGAACTCAGAGTTTTTTTACCAGTCCACATAAAGTATCAAGATCGGGCTTTCCCATGCTCTGATTGGGAAGATTTTGCAGTACCTGTAATCTACCAATGGGCAGAAGAACTCTGCAGAACTCAAGCACACAGTACTCTGTACTTCATGGATGGACCGTATCGTCTTGAAATTCAAAATCAGGGAAATAGGTTAAGAGTCTGCGGCGTGAATTACAATCACATTGACCGAGTGCTTTTTGAAGCAGAATGTACAAAAACAGAACTTCTTTCCGAACTTTGTGATGCTTGCAAGAAGTTAAAAAGCATTATATGGGATCATCGCACCGCGTTTCGTGAAAGCGCTTGCAGAGAATTGATGGAACAGGCTCAGTACTACATTTATAAAACCATTTCTATGCTGGAAACAGAGTATAGAAATGTGACAACTAGAACCGCCTCCGATGAAGTATAACATAACATATATTATGTAAATCAATGATATGAATAATAAACCCGGAGCCAAACCGTTCAGCTCCGGGTTCTGTCATCGCATCAACAGCCGCATCCATAGCCGCAGCCTTCGTCGCTGCATCCGCCATCGCCGCAGTCGCAGCCGCAGGAGCAGCCGCCCTCGTGGTGACAGGTTGCGTCGGACGTTGCATAGCGCAGGCGGTTTTCCAGCATTGCGATCACCAGATCGTCCGCCTTGCCGTAGAGCCCCGCGAGCACGGCGATGCTGTGCTCGAAGAGCGCGTCTCTTGCCTCCTCGCCGAGGCCGTTGCACAGCACGACCTCCACGCCGAGCTCCTTGAGGAATCTGCACACGCCGTCGTGCCCGTTGGCGGGGGACTCCACCACGTCGGTGAACACCACGGTGCCCTCCTCATTATAAATCTTCATCCACTTCGCATGGCCGAAGTGCTCGGCCACGGTTTCGGTTTCAGGCTCATAGGGAACTGCCAGTCTCATAGAGAAAACCTCCTCAAGCGTCACAATTTGCCTCAGAATACCACAATCATCATTAATCAGCAAGAAGAAATACAGAAAGTAGCCTCGCAGAGTTCGCGGCATTGCCGCGAATCAATTCAAATCGTTTTTCCAGCGACATGTGCGGTGGAAAAACTCCCTGAGGCGAAGCGTCACGCGAGCCCTCGCGCCGACCAACCGAAGGGCGATGGAGCGCGAGTCTCAAAATGAGAGCCCGCCAACGTCGGACTCTCATTTTGATTAAGCGCTTTGCGAAGCAGCGCTTTTATTTCTCCGCTTGCCCTTGCCGCGGCTGCGGCGGCGGGAGTGCGAGGCCTTGGCCTTGTAGTAGCTCTCCATACTCTCGGTGGCCTCATAGGTCATGCGCGTCACGGACCACTGGTCAATGTCCGCCTTGTGGAACTTCAGCCGCACGAGCATCTTGCCGTGCTCGGGGCAGGTCGCCATCGCCATATAGCGCTGGTCGCCCTGATTGACCCACTTGGCGTATTCCATCTCGCTCTGGCAGTGCGGGCAGACCGGACGGATGAATTCCTTGTCCGCAAAGGCCTCGGCCTTCGTGGGGTAGCAGTCGGAGGAGACGTGCTCAATCGGGATCGGGCCGTCGGCGTTGTAGGTTGCCTTCGGCGCGCGGCTCGAGAGCTTCTGCGCCGCAGTGGCGTAATCGGCCAGCCCCTGCGCCATGTCCATGTGCGTGCAGACGAGCGCGGTGTTGTAAGCGTCGCCGAGCGCGTCGTGCGCGATGCGCGTCTGCTCAATTTCAAAGTGCTCCATCGCCGTGGCGAGGGACTTCTGCGTCCGGTCGCTGTCGGTCTGGAGATTGTAGATGAGCTGCAGATTCACCCAGCCCGCGATCCAGTCCCAGTCGAGATCATGGATGATGATGTTCTGCTCCATGATGCCCTGGTCGTCGCAGCCCCAGGTGAGGAAGGTGACCTCGTCATTGCCGCACCAGGCGCGAAACTGCTCCAGCGCCTCGGGGAAGCTCACGCCCTTGGCCAGACGCTCGCGGTCAAAGCCGGTGAGCTTCTTGACCTTGTAGTGCATGCGCTTGAAGTAAACCGGCTTCACGTCGATCTGAAACTCCTCGCCGGGGCGGAAGCTTTCGTCGAGCTTCACCGCTCCGATCTGGATGATCTCGCCGCGCAGATGGATCGGCAGCTTGTTGAACACGGAGGACTTGGAGCTCATCGCCTGATTCCACTCCAGATCCATCACGATATAATGCATACAGAATCAAATCCTTTCAAAACTAGTTTATTATATAGGAACTTTCTGAGCGTGTCAACTTGCCGACGGCATCATCCTGTGTTATAATTCAAAAGTTACTGTGTTATTCAGGAGGTTTCATCCTATGAAAATTGTTGTTTTGTGCGGCGGCCTCAGCCCGGAGCGGAATGTTTCCATCTCCAGCGGCACGAAGATCGCCTCCGCGCTCGCCGCGCGCGGCCATCAGGTCGTGCTCACGGATATGTTCCTCGGCCTTGAGGATTACGAGGGCGATATCCGGACCATCTTTGAAAATCCCCCCGCGCTCGGAGATACGAAGATCTCCACCGTCGCGCCGGATCTCGAGGCGGTGAAGGCGTCCCGCAAGTGGGTCAGCCCCAGCCACTTCGGCCAGCACGTGCTCGAGGTGTGCGCCATGGCGGACATCGTCTTCCTCGCGCTCCACGGCCGCACCGGCGAGGATGGCCGCGTGCAGGCGACGTTCGACCTGCTCGGCATTCCCTATACCGGCAGCGGCTACCTCGGCAGCGCCATCGCCATGGATAAGGATCTCACCAAGCGCCTCGTCGCCCCGCTCGGCGTGCGCACGCCCCAGTGGCAGATCGTTGACAGCCGCAGCATGGATATCGACGCCGTCTGCCGCAGCGCCGCGCTGCCCTGCGTCGTCAAACCCGTCGATTCCGGCAGCAGCATCGGCGTCGCCATCGCGAACAATGAGGCTGAGCTTCGCGCCGCGCTCGCGGACGCAGCGAAGGAGGGCGACCGCGTCGTCGTCGAGCAGTACATCTCCGGCCGTGAGGTGCAGATCGGCATTCTCGACGGCAAGGCTCTGCCCAGCATTGAGATTATCCCCGCCGAGGGCTTTTATGATTACGCCAACAAGTACCAGCCCGGCGCCGCGAAGGAGATCACCCCCGCGCCGATCCCGGCCGAGACCGAGCAGCAGCTCGCGGACGCCGCGCTCACGGTCTTCCGCGCGCTCGGCCTGCGCGCCTATTCCCGCGCCGACTTCATTCTCGACGCTGAGGGCAGGCTCTGGTTCCTCGAGATCAACACCCTCCCGGGCATGACGCCCACGAGCCTCGTTCCGCAGGAGGCCGAGGTCGTCGGCATCAGCTACGGCGAGCTCTGCGAGCGCATCATTGCCATCGCGCTGCGAAAGGACTGATCCCATGTTCGGCTATACCGTTTCCGATCTTGCCGCCCTCGTCGGCGGCACGCTCTCGGGCGAGGGCAGCGCGCAGGTGACCTCCATCGTGAAGGATAACCGCGTCGCCGTCCCCGGCTGCCTCTTCGCGGCCATGCCCGGCGAGAAGAACGACGGCCACAGCTTCATCGGCGCGGCCTTCGACGCGGGCGCGGTCTGCGCGCTGGCGCGGTTTGTCCCGGAAGGGGAGACCCGCCCCGTCATCACGGTGCCCGATGTGCAATCCGCGCTGGAGATCATCGGCGCGGACTTCCGCCGCCGCCTCACGATCCCCGTGCTCGGCATCACCGGCAGCGTCGGCAAGACGACCGCCAAGAATATGGTCGCCTCCGTCCTCTCACAGCGCTGGAGCGTGCATAAAACGCCCGGGAACTATAATAACCAGCTCGGCGTGCCGCTCACGCTGGCCTCCATTCAGCCGGAGCATGAATTTGCCGTCGTCGAGCTCGGCGTCTCCCATTTTGGAGATATGAAGCCCCTCGCCGTGATGGCAAAGCCCGACGCGATGCTCTTCACGATCATCGGCCGCGCGCATCTCGAGTTCTTCGGTGATCGCGAGGGCGTTTTCCGCGAAAAGACTTCTGTGTTAAAGGATATGGCGGATGACGCCGTCGTCTTCTGCAACGGGGACGACGATCTGCTCCGCGCCATGACCTGCCCGCAGCGGAAGATCACCTTCGGCCTCTCCGAGGGCTGCACCGTCCGCGCCGAGGAGATCGAATATCTCGGTACCGGCGGGGTCAAGTGTGTCATCGTCTCCGGCGAGCGCCGCATTCCCGTCTCGCTGAACTATGGCGATGTGATGCTCTATGCCGCGCTCGAGGGCGCCGCCGTCGGCCTGCACTACGGCCTGACCGATGCGGAAATCTCCGCCGGCATCGCCGCCTATCAGCCCGAGGGCGCCCGCGCCAGCGTGGAGCAGGCCAGCGGTTTTACGATTGTGAACGACTGCTATAATGCGAACCCCGATTCCATGGCCGCGGGTCTGCGCGCGCTCCGGCGCGCCGATGCTGACCGCCGCGTCGCCATCCTCGGCGACATGGGCGAGCTCGGCCCCACGGCGGAGCGGCTCCATTTTGAAACCGGTATCGTGGCGGCCGGGTGCGGCGTCGATCTGCTCATCACCTGCGGCCCGCTCTCAAAGCACATGGCCGCCGGCGCAAAGGAGGCGGGCGTGAAGAACGTCCTCTCGTTCGATACCCTTTCTGACACCCTCGCTGCCCTCCCGGAGACCATCGAGCCGGGCGACCGCGTGCTCGTCAAAGCCTCGCACTCCATGCAGTTTGAAAAGATTGTTTCCGCGCTCCACACGCTGTATCGGGAAAATGCTTGACATTTGCCCGTCAGGTAAGATATAATACCACTTCAGTGCCGCTTACCGGCGCTAAAACATCAACCTGCCAACTACTGCGGGAAAACCCGCTGTTGAGTATTAAAAATGAGTGTCGTTGACACTCACACAGAAAGGAGAAACACGATGTTCCGTACCTACCAGCCCAAGAAGCGTCAGCGCAAGAAAGAGCATGGCTTCCGCAAGAGAATGGCGACCGCCAACGGCCGCAAGGTTCTGGCCCGCCGCAGAGCGAAGGGCAGAAAAAAGCTGAGCTACTGATCAGCCCGAATCAAACGTGAGCAGGGCTGCAACTTAACATCGTTTTCAGGGTGGGGTCGCTCCACCCTCAAAGCGTTTGCAGCCGCGGCAAAAAATGGGAGAGGCCAATGGAATTTACCGATACCCTGAAAAAGAATCACGAATTCCGGCGCCTGTACTCCAAGGGAAAGAGCGCGGCATCGGCGACGCTCGCCGTCTACTGCCGCAAAACCGGCAGAGACTTTAACCGCATCGGCTATACCGTGTCCAAGAAGATCGGCAACGCCGTCACGCGCAACCGCATCCGCCGCCGCCTGCGGGAGATCTACCGTCTCCACGAGGGCGAGGTGCAGCGCGGCTATGACGTGGTCATCGTTGCCCGTCACCGCGCAGCGGAGGCGGACTATCACCGTCTCGAGCGCGATCTGGCGCGCGCGTTTTCGTCGCTTTCGCTTTGGAAGGAGGAAGGCATGTGAAACAAGTTCTCATCGCCCTCGTCAAGTTCTACCGAAAGTACATTTCCCCGCTCACACCCCCGACCTGCCGCTACGTGCCCACCTGCTCGCAGTACGCATTGGAGGCGCTCGAGAAATACGGCGCCCTCAAGGGCGGCTGGCTTGCCGTCAAGCGCATCTGCCGCTGCCACCCCTTCCACAAGGGGCACGATTTTTACGACCCGGTCCCCTGAGGACCACAACCAAATGATGGGAGTCATCTTATGTCATTTACCTCAATTTTCGGATGGCCGTTGAAGCTCTTCTATGAGCTTACGAAGAATTATGGCATTGCCATCATTCTCTTCGGCATCCTGGTGAACGTCATTCTCTTCCCCTTCATGGCCAAGAGCAAGAAGAGCATGATGCGCACCACCCGACTCAACCCGAAAATGAAGGCTCTGCAGGAGAAGTACGCCAAGGATCAGCAGCGTCTGCAGCAGGAGACGATGAAGCTCTATAAGGAAGAGGGCGTGAGCCCCATGTCCGGCTGTCTCTGGACGCTGATTCCGTTCCCGCTCCTGTTCGCGCTCTATGCCGTCATCCGTCAGCCGCTGAGCAAGATGATGGTGCTCGGCACCGACGCGATCGCGAGCCTTACCGACTGGGTCACGAAGAACGCGGGCTATGTCGCCGCCGAATCCGGCCGCGCCTCCGCCTATTCGGAGATTCAGATCACCGATCTCATTCACCAGAACTGGGATGCGGTCACCAAAGCCCTTGGCGACTTTGGCGGCAAGCTCATGGACATCAACTATCATTTCCTCGGCATGAACCTCGGCGAGCAGCCGACGTACAAGCTCTGGAGTCTCGATTGGAGCAACTCGAAGGTCTGGCTTCCCGCGCTGGGTCTGTTCCTGATCCCTGTGGTCTCCGCCGGCATGAGCTGGCTGAGCATGGTCATCAGCCAGAAGACGAACCCCGCCATGGACCCGCAGGCCGCCAATACCAACAAGTCCATGATGATCGTCATGCCGCTCATCTCGCTGTGGATCTGCTTCAGCATGCCCGCGGCCATGGGCGTCTACTGGATCATCAACAGCGTCTGCGGCATCGCGCGCGACGTGTTCCTCACCAAGTACTATACCAGGAAGCTGGATCTCGAGGACGCTGTCCGCGCCGAAAAGAACGCGCAGCGCGCCGAGGTCATCGCCGAGCAGGAGCGTCAGCGCCAGAAGGAAGAGACCGAGCGCCGCCGCGCCGCCGGTGAGACCGAGATGAACCGCAACACCAGCAAGAAAAAGATTCAGGCCAGCCAGAAGCAGCAGAACGACGAGCGCAAGGCCGAGGCCGCCCGCGAGGAGCGCGCCCAGAAGCGCGCCCGTCTCGGCATCGAGGAGCCCGAAGCCCCCGCCTCTCAGGTGGGCAGCCGCCGCTATGCCCGCGGCCGCGCCTACGATCCCGACCGCTATCTGTACAGCCGGCCCGAGACCGTCGAACCCGACGGCGCCGAAACAGGAGAGAACTGAACATGCTGAAAGTTATAGAAAAGTCTGCGAAGACAGAGGAAGAGGCCGTTGCCCTGGCGCTCGAAGAGCTCGGGCTCGACCGCGATGAGGTCTCTGTCGAAATCGTGGAGCGCGCCAAGTCGGGCTTTCTCGGCATCGGTGCGCAGGACGCCGTCGTGCGCGTCAGCTACGAGGTCGAGGACGATCCCTATCAGGAGATCCGCTCCTTCCTCGGCGGCCTGCTCGAGCGCATGGGCGTCGAGGCCGAGATGGACATCCAGCTGCGTGAAAACGGCGGCGTCACGGTCAATCTGTCCGGCCCGAACATGGGCGCTGTCATCGGCCGCCGCGGCGAAACGCTCGACGCCATCCAGCACCTGACGAACTACGCCGTCAATCGCGGCGGCGATAAGCACACCCACATCAGCGTCGACGCCGAGAGCTACCGCGCCAAGCGCGAGGATTCTCTCGTCCGTCTCGCCGAGAAGATGGCCGCCAAGGTCATCAAGTATAAGCGCAGCATGGCGCTCGAGCCGATGAACTCCTATGAGCGTCACGTCATCCACACCGCGCTGCAGAACTATGAGGGCGTTTCCACCAGCTCCACCGGCACCGAGCCGAACCGCCGCGTCGTCGTGAGCTATGAGCGTCCCCAGCAGCCGGAGCGCCCGAGCAAAAAGCCCACCAGCAGAGAGTGGGCATAAGGAGGTAACACCATGTTGTTTGAAAAGGTAAGAGACATTCTCTCCGTGCAGCTCGAGATCGATCCCGAGACCATCACGCTCGATACCAACATCGTCGATGATCTCGACGCGGATTCTCTGGACTTCGTGGAGATGATCACCTCCATCGAGGACGAGTTCAACATCGTCATCACCGACGAAAAGGTCGGCGATTTCAAAACCGTCCGCCAGGTCGTCGAGTTCCTCGAGACCCTCGTGAAGTAAAATCACAAAGAAAAGGTGCAGCCCAACCGGCTGCACCTGTTTGATTGAGTTTTGATTGAGCGCCGCACCCCGCGCAAACGCTTCCATCTCAGATAAGCCGTAGACTAACTATCAAAAGTCAAGCGGAAAACGGCGGATTGAACACGGGATAAAAAAGGGCGCAAAAGGGAGAGTGTCCGGCAGGGCACTCTGAGCAGATGGCAGGAAAAGTTAT
>JAFRDQ010000006.1 GCA_017411225.1 Oscillospiraceae bacterium | reverse complement strand
GCGGGACGTCGAGGACGCCGTCCCCTACAACGATATCCGACAAAACGCAACGCCTGTCCTGCGTGCACATCGTCACAAAATACGCCCCGGCATCATAATCAAACTCCGGCAGACGAATCGTTTTGCGTTTTGGATATTCCACACCATCACCTCATTACGACTCCCAAACTGAATATATCGGTGTGATTCTACCACGAAACACCACCGCAAACAACGCGTTGATTGCGGTGCCGGCGCTGAGGTGCTCTGTGTGATGATATGCGGCGCCGGGACTCTGTGATGGTATTCAGAGAACAGAAACCGAACCACCACAGCGAGAAAGATGGCCGCTGCGATCAGAAACACCGCACAGCCGACGCCGATGCGCCGATGACTGAGATCCTTTTTGACTTCTTCATCGTCCGATTGCTTTTTGCGCCTCAGCCGAAGCGGCGTGTGCGGCACGATCTCAATGACGAAATGCTCTTCCGCAATGTCTGTCATCGGGTGGGAGCCCGTGACGAAAACGTCCATATCCTCCACCGCGGTCTCCTCAAAATCGTCTGCGCTGCCGATCACAACGTACTGCACGCCCAGATACTCCATGCTGTCCGCCGTTTCATCCAGCGGAAGCACCTCAAACGGCTTTTCGATATCTACGCCCAGCTGATCCAGATACGCCTTCAGACGCGGCATGGCAGCGCCAATCTCTCTGACATAGGTTCGGCAATATTCGCACTGACACAGATCATCCTCCGTCAGCCGCGCATAATATTTTTTTGTACGCTCAATGTCCAATGGTTCAAGCCTCATTCCTGCATCTCGCCGAGCTCCTTCCAGCCGTAACGCCAGATGGAGATCGCCATGGAGATCTCGCTGACCACCTCGTCAAGAATCCCGGCCCAGGAGCCGACGATGATATCATAGATGATCCAGAGCGGGGAGTTGATCGCCATGCCCGCAATGCGAATCTTCTGCGCATTGTGGGTGTAGCCGCCGATCGTCGCGGCGATGTTTGCCGCAACGGGCAGCAGCGAAAGCCAGCCCGACCACGTGAAGATCAGCGCCGCCGCCTGCATCAGGCAGATGATCCAGCACATTTCTTTTCTCTGCGCAAACTTCCACCGGCTGCCGAGACAGACCGAGCGGAACGTGTTGATGATATAGCTGACCGCCCCGGTGATCGCGCCGAGCAGCAGCAGATGCACCGTGTAAAACAGATAGGACAGAAACTGCACCCGAAACAGAGTGCGATTGTCCTTGAACTGGAACGAGACGAAAAACAGCAGCGTCCCGACAAAACCAATTCCCTGAATCCATAAATTATTTACGGACATTCATTTATCTTCCTTTATTTTGTAGGGGCCGACGCCCTAGGCGGCCCGCCTCTCATTCTTCTTCCAGCGCCAGCCTTATCGCAGCCGCACTGTGGATCTCCACCGTGTCCAGCAGCGGGATCGCAGCGTCCTTCAAGATCATCCCGAGCTCCGTGCAGCCGAGAATCACGCCCTCCGCGCCGTTTTGACGCATGCCCTCCACGAGTGCCGACAGCACAGCGCGCGAGTGCTCCTTCACCACGCCGACGCAGAGCTCCTCATAAATGATGCGGTTGACCTCCTCCATCTCGGAAGCCTCCGGCAGCAGCACGCGAATGCCCGCCGCCTCGAGCCGGGGGAGGTAGAAGTCCTCCTGCATCGTGTATTTCGTCCCGAGCAGCCCCACGGTGCGCATCCCGCGATCCCGGATCGCCTCGACCACCGCGTCCACAATGTGCAGAATCGGGATCGAAACGCGCCGCTCGATCGCGCCGCAGAACTTGTGGCTCGTGTTCGCGCAGAGCATCAGAAAGTCCGCGCCCGCGTCCTCGAGCGCCTTCGCCGCCCGCGCGGTGATCTCCCCGGCGGCGTCCCAGTCGCCGCGCTCCATGTGCGCATAGACCTCGCCAAATTCCAGACTGTAGAGAATGCACCGTGCGCTGTGCAGCCCGCCGAGCGCCTGCGCGGTCAGCTGGTTCAGCTGCTGATAATAAAGCTGCGTGCTCTCCCAGCTCGTCCCGCCGATCATGCCGATGGTTTTCATGCTCCGGCCTCCTTTGTGCATCGAATCAGAAAGCGGACGCCCGCGGCCGAGAGCGCCGCGCCGAGCCCGGTGTAGAAAAACGCGAAGAAAAACTCCGGCAGGTGCCCGACGCGGCGCAGCGTGATGCCGAGCGTCATCATGAACGCCATCAGCAGCCAGCTCTTCCCGTCGAAGAACTTCCAGAAGGGCTGCTTCGTTTCATAAGCGCGGATGCGCGCCGTGTGCTTGACGACGATGCGGGAGAACATCCAGTGAAACGCGCAGAAGATCGCCGCCGCGAGCAGTGCCGTCAGCGCCGTGCGTCCGATCCCGCCGCCGATCACGGCAAGGGCGGCCTTGACGCCGATGCGCAGAATGTTCACGCCCGCCGCCAGCCAGACCAGCCCGGCGATCCCAAGCAGCGTCCGATTTCCGACCATAAGCATCCCTCCGAGAAACTGATTTTTCCCAGTATAACACAAAAAAAGCGCCCCAGTAAAGGAGCGCCAGAATAAGCCTCGCAGAGTTCGCGGCAAAGCCGCGAAAAAAATGGGAATCTGTTTTTCCGGCGACATGTCGTCAGAATGGGCTTGCTTCACGCCGCAGCCGCGCTTAGGCGCGACGGCTCTGTTTCCGCGCCCCATTCTTCCTCGCAAAATCAAAGCAAACGCTTTGATTTTGATAGGAGCCGCAGCGAAATGAGCTTGCTTTCCCGCTTGCGGGGAAGCAAGGGATATGGAGCTTGTGGCGACGCAGCGCGAGTATATCAAAAGAGAGCATGCTTTGCATGCTCTCTTTTGAATCTTTAGATCTCGAAGTTTCCGGCCTCTTCGCCGTTCACGACGAAGTACACGCGGTTCTCTTCAGGCTTGACGTAGAAGACGACTTCCTTCATCGCCTCGCCGTTCCAGGCGGACTTGGCGGCGTCCATCATCTGCTTGCAGGTCACGTCCTTGCCGGCGTACTGCAGCACGAACTTCACCTTCGGCTCGGCGGCGTTCTTGGCGGGCGCCTTCTTGGGGGCAGCCTTCTTCACCTCGGCGACGGTCTCGGCGGCCTTCTTCACAGCGGGCTCGGCGGCCTTGGCAGCCTTCTTGACGGTGGGCTCGACAGCCTTCTTCACCTCAGCGACGGCTTCCTTCACTTCGGCAGCAGCCTTCTTGGTATCCACAGTCTTGGTGGTCTTCTTCATGGTAATAATCTCCTTTCGAAGTCATGACCCGGAAAAAGCCCGGGGATGGTTGTCTGTATTGCGCGGAATGCTCGGAATCCCGATATTTTCCACGGGATCATCCTACCACTTCCGACCGATCAATGCAAGAGATCCGGCGCGAGTTCTCCCCTTGGCACAGCTTTTGCAGGAAAAACCTTCGATTTTCGGTGAAAATGCATAGAATAATATTTGCTTTTTATACGTATCTGACAAAGTTTGACACGATTTTTGAAAGCCTGCCGGCGCGGCTCCGTTCGGACTTGTTTTGTTCAAACCCATTGACAAATACCCCTCCGGGGTATAGTATAGAAATACCCCTAAGGGGTATCCTGCAATACGGAGGGATCACCTTGAACGAAGAGACCAAGTCCTGCTGCTGCGGCGGGGAGAAGCACACCCTGCGCTCCGAGGATGAGCGCAAAAAGCTCCTCAACCGACTCAGCCGCATTGAGGGGCAGATCCGCGGCCTCAAGGGCATGCTCGAAAAGGACGCCTACTGTCCCGATATCCTCACGCAGTCGGCTGCGGTCAACGCCGCTGTGAATGCGTTCAATAAAGAGCTGCTCGCCAGCCACATCCGCCACTGTGTCGTGCGCGATGTGAAAAACGGGGACGAGACCGTCATCGACGAGCTCGTCGCCACCATTCAAAAGCTGATGAAATAAGGTGCACGCTATGGAACAATACAATGTCACCGGCATGAGCTGCGCCGCCTGCTCCGCCCGTGTGGAAAAAGCCGTCTCCAAGGTCCCCGGCGTCACGGCCTGCTCGGTGAGCCTGCTCACAAACTCCATGGGCGTCGAGGGTACCGCCTCCGCGCAGGAGATCATCGCCGCCGTCATCGACGCGGGCTACGGCGCCTCGCTCAAATCCGGCGGTGAGACAAAAGCCGCCGCTCCGTCTGCGGATGCGCTCGCCGACCGCGAGACGCCGGTCTTGAAGCGCCGCCTCATCGCCTCGCTCGGCTTCCTCGCCGTGCTCATGTATTTTTCCATGGGCCATATGATGTGGGGCTGGCCGCTGCCGAAGTGGTTTGAAGGCAACCACGTCGCCATGGGGCTGGTGCAGCTCCTGCTCGCGGCGATCGTCATGGTCATCAATCAGAAGTTTTTCATCTCCGGCTTTAAGAGCCTGCTGCACGGCGCGCCGAATATGGACACGCTTGTCGCCCTCGGCTCGGGCGCCAGCTTTGTCTGGAGCACCTACGCGCTCTTTGCCATGACCCACGCCCAGCAGGCGGGCGACAGCGAGGCCGTCATGGCCTACATGCACGAGTTTTATTTCGAGTCCGCCGCCATGATCCTCGCGCTCATCACCGTCGGCAAAATGCTCGAGGCCAGAAGCAAGGGCAAGACCACCGATGCGTTCAAAAGCCTCATGTCCCTCGCGCCGAAGACGGCCTCCGTCGAGCGCGGCGGGGTCGAGACCGTCGTGCCCATCGAGCAGGTGCGCCGGGGCGATGTGTTCCTCGTCCGCCCGGGCGAGAGCATCCCGGTCGACGGCGTCATTCTGGAAGGGGAGAGTGCCGTCAACGAGGCCGCCCTCACCGGCGAGAGCATCCCCGTGGACAAAACCGCGGGCGACGCCGTCTCCGCCGCCACGGTCAATCAGTCCGGCTTCCTGCGCTGCGAGGCCACGCGCGTCGGCGAGGACACGACCCTCTCGCAGATCATCAAAATGGTCTCCGACGCCGCCGCCACCAAAGCGCCGATTGCGAAGGTCGCGGACAAGGTCTCCGGCGTCTTCGTCCCGGCGGTCATCACGATCGCCGTCATTACAACGATTGTCTGGCTCCTCGCGGGGCAGACGTTCCCGTTCGCCCTCGCGCGCGGCATCTCGGTGCTCGTCATCAGCTGCCCCTGCGCGCTCGGCCTCGCCACGCCCGTGGCGATCATGGTCGGCAACGGCCTCGGCGCGAAAAACGGCGTCCTCTTCAAAACCGCCGTCTCTCTCGAGCAGACGGGCAAAACCCAGATCGTCGTGCTCGACAAAACCGGCACCATCACCTCCGGCGAGCCGCGCGTTACGGATCTTCTGCCCGCCGAGGGCGTCACGGAAGCAGAGCTGCTCTTCGCCGCCTTTGCCCTTGAGCGAAAGAGCGAGCACCCGCTTGCCAAGGCGATTCTGCGCCGCGGCGAGGAGCAGGGAATTGCTGCGCCCGAGGTCACGGACTTCCGCGCCCTGCCCGGCAACGGCCTCACCGCCGTGCTGGACGGCAAGCCAATCCTCGGAGGCAGCCTCAAGTTCCTTTCGTCCAAAACCCGCGTGCCGGACGCCGTCCGCGCAGCGGCGGAGGCCATGGCCGAGCAGGGGAAGACCCCCTTGCTTTTCGCGCAGGGCGGCAGACTCCTCGGCGTCATCGCCGTGGCGGACGTGCTCAAGCCCGAGAGCGGCGAGGCCATCCGCCAGCTCAAGAACATGGGCGTCCGCGCCGTCATGCTCACGGGCGACAATGAGAAAACCGCCCGCGCCATTGCATCCGAGGCCGGCGTCGATCACGTCATCGCAGGCGTCCTCCCGGACGGAAAGGAGCAGGTCGTCGCCGCGCTGCAGCAGTGCGGCAAGGTCGCCATGGTGGGCGACGGCATCAACGACGCACCGGCGCTCGCCACGGCCGACCTGGGCATCACCATGGGTGCCGCCGCGTCGGACACCGCGCTCGAGGTCGCGGACGTGGCGCTTCTCTCCGATGACCTGGCCCAGCGTCCGGCGTT
>JAFRDQ010000048.1 GCA_017411225.1 Oscillospiraceae bacterium | reverse complement strand
GGATTGGCCGGACTGGGCGCCGGAACAGCTGGTGGCCGCGATGCGCGCCCGCGGCGCGGAGCTGCCGTGGTCGCACCAGACCGAAGGGGCCGAAGCGGCGCGGGCCGGTGAGCACGTCGTGGTGGCCACCGGCACCGCCTCCGGCAAGTCGATGATCTACCAGCTCCCGGTGCTCGCCAAAAACGTCAAGCTCTATCTGAGCGACCGGTTCGTGATCGGCCATACCTATCCCAATGGCGATCCCATTGCTCCCGACTACTATGACTTTGATGCCGACGGCAAGATGGTCGTCCAGAATGGCCCAGTTGGCGACTACTTCTATGTCAACGGCGTCCGCCAGAACGCCTACAAGCTGGTCGAGTACAATGGTGATTATTACTTCATCAATGACGGACACAAGCTTGCCAAGAACGTCACGCTCTATTTGAGTAGTAGATATGTCGACGGCAAGACTCTGCCTGACGGCAGCGTACTGTCTGTCGGATACTATCACTTTGATGCCGACGGCAAGATGGTCCTCAACTGAAGGAAACATGATTTGAGACGGTTCATTTGCTGAAACGAACAATCCCCCCTGCGTATGCAGGGGGGGGAGCTGCGCGAAATCAAAACCTCCACGCGGTGCGCAGCGGGCAACACAGGATTTGTGGCGAATATTGATGTGAAAATCTTTTTGACAGGATGGATGAGATGATGACGCAACGCAAGGCGCTGGTGAGCGTGATCGTTCCGGTATACGGAACGGAGGCGTATCTGCCGGCCTGTATCGATTCTCTCTGTGAGCAGTCTTATCCGGACCTGCAGATCATCCTGGTGGATGACCAATCACCCGACCGCTGTCCCGAGATTTGCGATGCGTACGCGCAGAAGGATGCGCGCATTCTTGCTGTTCATCAGGAGAACAAAGGCGTTTCAGGTGCGAGAAATACAGGGCTGCGCCATGCGGTCGGCGATTACATCATGTTTGTGGACAGCGATGACGCACTGTATCCGGACGCGGTGGAAACGCTTCTGCGGGACGCGATAGAATACCGGGCGGATATTGTCACCGCCACCTCGTCGATTGTGGACGAAAAAGGAAAGATTCTGAATACCTGCGATGATGGCAGATACACGGTGTACCGCGACATGGAGCCGCTGCTGCTCTCTCTGGCAGGTGAATCGAGCACAATATCGGCATGCATGAAGCTGTTTAAGGCATCTTTCATCCATAACATCCGTTTTATGGAGGGAAAAGACATCAACGAAGACGGCTTTTTTGTATTTCAATGCTGCCTGAACAAGCCGCTGTTGGTTCAGCACAATGTTCCAGTTTATCTGTACAAGACACGGCAGGGCTCCGGATCCAGGCAGGTGTTCTCAGAGAAATACCTGTCCATGCTCTATTACTGTGATCGAAAAAAAGAGATGACGCTTGCCGCCTGTCCGGAGCTGACCAATCAGGTTCGCAATATGGAGGCGCGAACGCATCTGGAGTTACTGCAGATTCTGTGCAGTGCCAAAGGCGGGCAATACCGAAAGCTGCAGAAAGCCTGTGTGAAGAGAGTGCGCGAATTGCGGCAGTATCACAGGCCCGCAAATGCACATCACAAAAAACTGGCCTGGATCGTCGTGCACGGACTATATCCTGTCTACCGGCAGGCCGTCCGCATGAAGTATTACAGATAAAGCATTCAGGGTGAAGGAGTTTTTTTGAAAAACAGTGTCTTTAAAAATGCAGGATGGATCATCGGCTGCAAAATCATACAGTCTCTGATCAATTTTGTAATCGGACTGCTGACGGTGCGCTATCTGGGTCCATCGAACTACGGAAGTCTCACGTATGTGATGTCGGTCGCGGCGTTCGTCGTGCCGGTCATGCAGCTGGGACTCAGACAGACGCTCGTCAAGGAATTTGTCCAAAGGCCCGATCGGGAGGGAGAAATCCTGGGAACCGCTCTGGTTCTCAATGTGATTTCAAGCCTGTTTTGTATGGTCGGATGCGTTGCGTTCGTGGCGATCGCAAACGCAGGCGAAAAGGAAACCCTTCTGGTGTGCGTTTTATACAGTTTTACGCTGCTGTTTCAGGCGACGGAAATGACGCAGTACTGGTTTCAGTCCAAGCTGCTTTCCAAGTATCCGTCTATCGCCGGCCTCTGCGCATATATTGTCGTCGCGCTGTACAAAACCTATCTGCTCGTGACGCATAAGGGCGTTGTCCTTTTTGCGCTTTCCAATGTGCTGGAGTATTTCCTGATCTCTGTCATTCTGCTCGTGATCTACAGGAGCGTCGGAAATCAGAAGCTTTCGTTTGATCGGCGGCTCGGGCGGGAAATGCTTTCGCGCAGCAAATACTATATCATCCCGAGTCTGATGGTCATGGTTTTTCAGCATACGGACCGTATTATGATCAAGCTCATGATCGGGGAGACGGAAACGGGATTCTATTCCGCCGCGATCACCTGCATCGGTATGAGCGCCTTCGTGTTTGCCGCCGTGATCGATTCCGCGAGACCGGTTATTCTGGAGGAGCGGGAGCGGAATCAGGAGCAGTATGAAAGGCGTATGGTTCAGCTGTACAGCATCATCACATGGATGTCGCTTGCCCAAAGCGTTGTGATGTCGGTGCTGGCTAAGCCCATTGTCCATGTGCTTTATGGAGACGCTTATGCAAGGACTGCTGCCATCCTCAGTGTTGCGGTCTGGTTTGTGACATTCTCGTATTACGGGTCCGTGCGAAACATCTGGATTCTTGCAGAGGGAAAGCAAAAGTACCTGCTGGGTATCAACATTGCCGGAGCGATGGCGAATGTTCTGTTTAATCTGCTTCTGATACCGCGTTTCGGAGCGATCGGAGCCGCTGTCGCGTCTCTGATCACGCAGTTTTTCACGAATGTGATCATCGGATTTCTCTTCAGACCCATCCGCCCCAATAATGATTTGATGCTCAAGAGCCTGAATCCGCGCGTCATACTCGAGATCATCTCCCGAACTGTGCATCGCATATAAACGGAAAGGCACTCATCAAACTATGCTGTAATGAGGATCTAGTTATGCATTATAACTGCAAAAAACAGGAAGCGATCTCAGGCGGCGTCATCATCACCGCCGGCTCGATGTATCTGGACATCGATGCCTATGCCTGCTGCGTCGCCATGCGGGAGCTGCTCGGGCTGCAGGGGATCAGGGCCGTCGCTTATTCCGCCGCCCCTTGCAATTACAGCGTCTGCGATTTCCTCGTCGAAGCCGGACAGCTGGAAAAATCGTTGCCGCCGGACTTTCAGGCGGAGTCGGCAGGCTATCTCATTGTGGATGTTTCCGACCCGGACTATATCCGGCAGTCAGTCCCGCTGGACCGGGTCGCAGCGGTTTACGATCACCACACCGGCTTTGAAGATTACTGGGACAGCCGCATCGGGGAAAACGCGCACATCGAGTTTCTCGGCGCGGCGGCGACGCTGATCTTTCGGGAGTGGAAGGCGGCGGGACTGCTGGACAAAATGACGCGCCCGACCGCGCTGCTGCTCATCGCCGCCATTCTGGACAACACGCTGGATCTGACCTCCGCCAACACGATGCCGGAGGATCGCGCGGCGTTTGAGACCCTCTGCGAAAAAGCGGGCGTCGGTGAAGATTTTCGCGCCGATTATTTCTCCGCGGTGCAGCGCAGCGTGGAAGCGGATCTGGAGACCGCGCTCCTGAAGGACGTAAAGACCGTCCGCAGCAATCCCGTTCTGCCGGAGCACGTCGCGCAGATCGCCCTCTGGGACGCGGACAGCATCCTCGGCAAGCTCGACGCCATACGCGGGTGGTTCGACCGCCGCGGAGACAGCTGGATGATCAATGTTATTGACATCAGCCGCCGCCGCAGCACCTGTGTCTGCGACAACCGGCTTTGTCAGAGGGCGCTGGAATCGATCTTCGATGTGCGTTTCACGCAGGGCGTCGCGGATTGCAGGCGTTCTTATCTCCGAAAAGAAATCTTAAAAACCGTACAGGAGGAACAAGCCGAACCGGCAGCTGAGTAAAAAACAAGACCTTTCAAGTCTTTGTTTCTATATCAAACAAAACACTTAGAAAGAAGGAATTCAAATGCAACCACTGGTAATGTGCGAAAACGGCGGCTGTCTGGCAAAGGTCGGCGGCAGCGAGCTGACACGGCTCGTGGGAGAGCTGTTCGGAGAATTTTCTCCGGAGGACAGCTCCCTGTTCGAAATCGACGGGGCGAAGATGCTCTTCAATCTGGACTTCGGGCCACTGATCGGTGACGATGCGAAAAACGCGGGCGCCATCGCCGCGCACCACGCGATCAGCGATATCTATGTCAGCGCCGGCACGCCGAAATACGCGTCCATCATGCTGCAGATCGCCGAGGACGTTACCTTTGGTCAGACCAAAGCGATCCTCGCGGGGATCAAGGAGGTCTGCGAGAACGAGAACATTACCATTCTGGGCGGGCACACAATCCGCAGCGAGACCTCCGTCGTGGGTCTGTCCGTCATCGGCGCGGCGAACGAGGCGTATCTGAACCGGTCCAAGAAGCAGTGCGTCGTGGGCGATAAGATCATGATGTCGAAAAAGCTCGGCGCGGGCATCGCGACCCGGGCGTATTTCCACAAGATCATCGACGCCGAGGCCTATGCCGAGGCGACGGACTCCATGCTCACGTCCAACGCGGTCGCGCTGCAGGCCTTTTCCGCCGTGCCCGTGCACGCCTGCACAGACGTGACCGGCTTCGGTCTGCTGGGACATCTTTCCGAAATGCTCTCCGCCGACATGGGCGCCGTGATCTATGAGGACAGCATCCGGGTGTTCGACTGCATCGCGCAGCTGCAGCCCGGCGCCTTCTTCACCAGATTTATTGAGGACAACATCAACTATGTCCTGCGCACCAAAAAGTGCGACATCGACTTCGACACCATCGAGACGCTGGCGCTGGTCGATCCGCAGACGAACGGCCCCGTGCTGCTCACGGTCGACCCGGCAGACGCGGAAGCGCTGGAAAAGCTGGGCTTCTATGTGATCGGTGAGATCACGGACAAGAGCGGCATCGCGCTGAGGTGATCGGCATGAAGCAGATCTATTTTGATTACAACGCAACGACGCCGGTCGATAAAAGAATCGTGGATGCGGTGATCCCGTATTTCCTCGAAAGCTTCGGCAATCCCTCCAACAGCAACAGCCCGCACGGCAGAGAGGCCAACCGCGCCTTCAAGAAGGCGCTGCGGACCGTCGCCGATTACTTCTCCGTGGAGTCGAGCGACGATATCATCCTCACCTCCGGCGCGACGGAGTCCAACAATCTGCTGCTCCACAGCATCGTGGACGCGAGCGAGCAGCCGTGCCGGATCATCACGACCAAAATTGAGCATGACAGCATCCTCAAAACGCTCGAGGCCTTCGGCGACAGAGTCGTGGTCGATTTTGTGGAAAACGACGCCAATGGCCTGGTCGACCTGGCCGATCTGGAGCGCAAGATTCGGGATGACACGGCTCTGATCACGATCATGGGCGCGAACAACGAGATCGGCACCATCCAGCCGATCGCGGAGATCGCCGAGATCGCCCACCGGCACAACGTTCCGTTCCACAGCGACGCGACGCAGCTGATCCCGCACCAGCGCATCAATCTGGCTGAGACGGAGATCGATTATCTCTCCCTCTCCGGACATAAAATTTATGCCCCGAAGGGCGTGGGTCTGCTCATCTGCCGCAACGACCGCGCGCTGTCGCGCATTCGTCCCCAGATCATGGGCGGCGGACAGCAAAACGGCTACCGCAGCGGGACGATCAACGTGCCCGGTGCGGTCGAGATTGCGGAGGCAATCAAGCTGCTGGATGCGGAGATGGAGCAGGAAACCGCCCATAAGCAGGCGCTCTACGACGCCTTTTTCGCGGTTTTGGATCAGCAGAAGATCCCATATCATCTCAACGGCGACCCGGTGAACCGCATCAACGGCAATATCAGCATCGCCATCGACGGTCTGACGTCGATCCGGCTGCTGGCGATGCTCCCGGAATACTCTATCTCCACCGGCTCCGCCTGCTCGACGGGGAAGAAGTCGCATGTGCTCGCGGCGCTCGACTGCCCGGACAGCATCGTCTCCGGAACCATCCGGATCGGCTTCGGACGCTTCTCCGAGCAGAAGGAGATCGAGACGCTCGCCAATAAAATCGCCGACATTTATCGTTCGGTCCATTCGTGATCGCCGCGGCGGAAAGGAATCATATCAATGGAAGAATTAGGATTCATTCACGGCAGATTTCAGCTGTTTCACAACGACCATCTGCAGTACGCGCTGCTTGCAAAGGAGCAGTGCAAAAAGCTGATCGTCGGCATCACCTCGCCGGAAAACGCGCTGCTCATCCGCGAGGAGGTCGATCCGCACCGCAGCAACGCGGCCGACAACCCGTTTACCTTTTATGAGCGGTTCAACATGGCCAAGCTCGCGCTGCTCGAGGCCGGCGTGAAGCGCGAGGATTTCGAGATCGTGCCCTATCCCATCGAGCGGCCCGACATCCTCACGAACTACATTCCCCTGAACGCGACGAGCTTCTTCACGATCTACGACCAGTGGGGCTATGAAAAGCTGCGCCGCCTCCAGTCGCTGGGCTACAAGACCATCGTGCTCTTCGACGACAGAGAAAAGCAGATGTGCAGCACCGACATCCGCCACAAGATCGTGGGCGGAGAGGACTGGAAGCAGATGGTGCCGAATGCGGTGTATGACTACATCATCGAAAACGGGCTGACCGAGAAGGTCAGGCTGGCGCTCTCAAAATCAAAATAAACAGAGACAGGAGAAACCCACGTGTTTGATATTTCCACCATCCCCGCTGAGGAGCAAAACAGAATTGTTAACAACCTGCGCAAGTGGGGCATCGTCACCAATATGGAAGACGGCACCATTGATTATATCGATGTGCCGATCCCCAAGATGCAGTGCGAATCCATCCACCTCATCCGCCACACCGAGACCGTCGCGGTCGCGAAGCATGAGTTCATGAGTGATACGTCCGACAACTGCGGCTTCACCGAGGCGGGCATCGAGCTGACGCGCAGGCAGGCCGAGCAGCTCGCGGACTATCATTTCGACGTTGCGCTCGTCGGACCGATCGCCCGCGTCGTCAACACGAAGGAGCTCATCATGCAGACGCCGCAGAACTTCGAGTGCGTTCCGGTGAAGAAGCTGCACGGCATTGACAACACGGGCTGGGAATACAAAACCTATTTCGATCTGGAGCATGACCCGGTGTTTCTGGCGCGCGAGGTGGAGAACAACATGTTCGCCCGCACGCCACATGGCACCTCCTGGGGTACCGTCATCGCAAACTGCGCGGATGTGTTTGATTATATCTACGAAAACTACGCGAATAAAAGAATTCTGCTCATCAGTCAGGGCAGCGTTCTGCGCGCGATGCAGATTTTGCTCAGAACCAGAGCGCACCCGTGGGACGACTATACCGCCAGCGGCATGTATCATGTCGGCGACGATTCGAAGAAGAAGAAAAACTACGGTATCATCAGCAGGGTCTATTGATCGTTCGGAGGAGATACAATATGGATAAGGAAATCAGGGAACAGAAAGAGACGGAAGCGGCAAAGCCCGACACGCAGAAATCAGCCGCCGGAGCCGCGGCCGGAAAAGGGCGTTCGCTCAAACCGGTCATCTGGATCTGCGCCGCCGTCGTTGTGCTGCTGGCCGTTGTTTTTGCCGTGACCCGGTCCGGCGCAAAGCCTGCCGGCGGTAAAAATCCGGAGCAGGCCGTAGCGGAAGAGACCATGGAGATCGGCTCCGGCGAGGATCGCGAGACGTTTGAGATCCCCTTCGCCGGGCTGGTGCTGAAGTACCCGAAGGAGTGGCAGGATCAGGTGACCGTCACGGAGAACGAGGACGGTTCCCTCGCGTTTTCCGCCGACGGTGCGCTGCTGTTCACGTTGTACTCGGATGATGCGCACCAGACGCTGGGCACCGTGACCGGCGAGAAGAATACTGTCATTAGCGTTCAGTTCGCGGAGATCGACCCGAACGACGCCGCAAAGGCGGCCATGCAGGAGGACATCAATGTGATCCTTCTGCATCTGGCGAAGGATTATGACTTCGCGGTCGGAACCGCTGTCCTGCCCGAGGATGACGCGGCCTTCCCGATCACAACTTCCGTGACGACGCTGTACTATCCCGCGAAGTGGCAGGATCAGGTCACGGTGGATGTCAGCGAAGAGAAGGTGTCCTTCTCCGCCGGCGGCACGCCGCTGTTCGATCTGGTGTTCACCGATTGCGACGGCTACCTGCTCGGGACCTACGGCAAGACACCGATCTATATCGTGGAATACGAAGTCAGCGACGACACACATGCCGCGATGCAGGCGGGCGTCAACGTCATCCTGAAGCATCTCATGGAGGACGAGCAGTTCGTCATGCGTGCATGACAGGATCGCGGTGAAACAAAAGCGGAGTGAGCGGTATGCAGTTTGCAGACATTCATAATCACATGCTGTTCGGCGTGGATGACGGCGCAAAAACAGAAGCGGAGATGTATCAGATTATTGACGACTCATACGCTGACGGCGTCCGCCATCTCTGCTTCACGCCGCACTATCACCCCGGTTATTTCGGCGAGCATCAGGCGCAGATTGAAGCCGCTTTTGCGCTTGCGCAGGCGTACTGCGCTGAGCGGTATCCGGATCTTCAGCTCTTTCTCGGCAACGAGCTGCGCTATGAGCGCAGCTGCATCGACTGGCTGGAGCAGGGGAGATGCCAAACGCTGAACGGAACGGAGTATCTGCTGGTGGACTTCCTATACCCGGAGCCGGCGGAGAACATTCTTGATGCCATGCTGCGCGTGCTGAACGCCGGTTACACGCCGGTGCTTGCGCATGTGGAGCGGTATGAGAAGTTCCACCGCGACCTTCGGGAGATTGACCGACTGAAGGACTGGGGCGTCATTCTGCAGGTAGATGCGCAATCCCTGCTCGGTGGACTCGGGCACGGCTCCAAGGTTCGCGCCCGCCGTCTGCTCGACGCCGGCGCGGTCGATCTGATCGCCTCCGACGCGCATGATCTGAAGAGCCGTCCACCGCAGCTTCGCCCTTGCTATGATTTTGTGTCCAGAAAATACGGTGAGGATTACGCACAGCACTTGTTCTGGGAAGAACCACTCAGAATTATACAATCAAAATGAATTGAAAAAGAGTCCCGGCGTTGCCATTCGCAGCGCTGGGACTCTTTCTTTACAACAATTTCCCCTTGCAATCCCCGTTCTCTTATGTTAATCTCGCAGTAACAGAACGGTTATAATCAGACGGGGAGGGAAACGCCGTGAACATTGCCGCATATTGCCGGGTATCGACGGAGAAGGAGGATCAGCTCAACAGTCTGGAGGCGCAGAAGGAGTTTTTTGCCGAATACACCAAGCGCACTGGGGACAACCTCGTGCGCCTCTATGCCGACGAGGGGCTCTCCGGGACGAAGATCAAAAACCGCAAAGAGTTCCTGCGCATGATGGAGGACGCGGAGCGCGGGCTGTTCGACATGGTCGTGGTGAAGGACATCTCCCGCTTTGCGCGAAACACCGTGGATCTGCTGCAGAACATCCGCAAGCTCAAGGCCCTCGGCATCGAGACGCAGTTTCTGACGGCGAACATGACCAGCATGGGCAACTCCGAATTCGTCCTCACGATCTTCGGCGCGCTGGCGCAGGAGGAGAGCGCGAACACCTCCAAGCGCGTGAAGTTCGGCAAGAAGATCAACGCCGAGAAGGGACGCGTGCCGAACATTGTCTTCGGCTACGACAAGACCAAGGGCGACTACTTCAACCTCGAGATCAACCCCGAGGAGGCGGAGATCGTCCGCCAGATCTACCGCTGGTACGCAGAGGACGGCTTCGGCGCGTCGAAGATCGCAAACCGCCTCAACGCCCGTGCCATCAAGACCAAGCGCGGCTGCGACTGGAGCCAGAATGCGATCTGCCGCATCCTGACAAACGAGCTGTACACCGGCAAGATCATCAACGGCAAGGAGGAGGTCGCGGACTTCCTGACCGGCCGCCGCGAGGAGCGGCCCGAGGACGAATGGATGGTCGCCGACCGGCCGGAGCTGCGCATCATCGAGCCGGAGCTGTTCGAGCAGGCGCAGAAGGTCCTGCGCTCCCGTTCAGACGCCTTCAAAAACGGCGGAAGCAGGCACAGCAACCAGCACCTGTTTTCGACGCTGATCAAATGCAAGGACTGCGGCTGGTCGTTCCGCCGCACTGTCCGCACCTACAAAAACACCTACGTCCGCTGGGTCTGCTCCGGCCACAACAGCCGCGGCGCGAACACCTGTCCCAACGCGGTCGCGGTGGACGAGGACGAGCTGATCGCCGTCCTGCAGGCATACTTCGCGGAGATCGTGCAGTCGAAAAAGAACGTGATCCGCTACGTCGTCGGCGAGTTCGAGCGCGTCTACAAGGCGAAGGACGAGAACGTCCACTACGAAAAGGAGCTGACGCAGCAGCTCGCGAAGCTGAAAAAAAGCCGCCAGAAGTATCTGGACATGTACGCGGACGACCTGATCTCGCGCGAGGAGCTCAACGAAAAGGCGGCGGGCATGCGGCAGGAGATCGAGCGGCTGGAGCACGAGCTGAAGATCGTGTCCTACAACCTCACCAAGGGCGACCAGCTGGAGGCGATCTTGAACGAGACCTTCAAGAACATCGAGAGCATCACCGACGTGCGCGAGATGACGAACGCGCAGCTGCGCCGCATCGTCGACCGCATCGAGGTGGATCACGACGGGCGCGTGACGATCTACCTGCGCCTGATGGGCGATCTGGGTCTGGATGGGATCGTTCTGGTTCGTGACGACCATACACAAGGATCTCACCGAGCGGCTGCGCCGGCGCTCGCCGGCGCTGCACGCGGCGGTCCGCGCCCTGCTCGAGCGCAACAAGGCCGAGCGCCACATCCGCGGCGGCATGGCCACAAAGCGGAAATATCAACTGGATGCAGCCCAAAAGAAGCGGTAGGAGAGGGGCTTGCCCCGCCCGCGCAGAAGAGCGCCAAATGAGGAAAAATGAAAGGCGAATTCGCAGAATGAAGACTCTGCGGATTCGCCTTAAGTTTTGGTTGTATGCCCGTTGGAATGCCGGGAGGGGCAAGCCCCTCCCCTACGTTCACTTTTCGGCCTTAGCCTCGCAGTAGATACATCGGTACGTCTTCGTCTCGCGGTTGGCGAGCTGGAAGACCTGCGGCAGATCCGGCTCCACGCTCGTGATGCATCTGGGGTTGCGGCAGCGGAGCACGTCGCGGATGCGCTCGGGCAGGCCGGCGTGCTTCTTCTCCACGAGCTTCCCGTCGCGGATCACGTTGATCGTCGCGTCCGGGTCGACGAAGCCGAGCACGTCCAGATTCAGCGGCTGGGCGGAGTCGATCTTGATGATGTCCTTTTTCCCCAGCTTGCCGCTCGGCGCGTTCTTGATGATCGCCACCGGGCAGTCGAGCCCGTCGAGTCCGAGCAGCTTAAAGAGCTGCATCGCGCCGCCGGAGCGGATGTGATCGATGACGATGCCGTTCTGGATGGAATCAATGTTCATGCCTGACCCTCCTTTGTGAGACCGAGCAAAGTCATGATCAAAGCCATGCGCACGAACTTGCCGTTGAGCGCCTGACGGAAGTAGCAGGCGCGGGGATCGGAGTCAATGGCGGTGTCGATCTCGTTGACGCGGGGCAGGGGGTGCAGGATCGTGAGATCCGCCTTCGCGCCGCGCAGCTTCTCGGGCGTGAGAATGTAGCTGTCCTTGAGCCGGAGATAGTCCTCCTCGTTGAAGAAGCGCTCGCGCTGCACGCGCGTCATGTAGAGCACGTCGAGCTCCGGCATCACGTCGGTCAGCTCGGTCGTCTGCACATAGGGCAGACCCTGCTCGGCGAGAATGTCCTTCTTGATGTAACTCGGCACCTTCAGCTCCTCGGGGCTGATGAGCACGAACTTTACGTTCTCATAGCGGCTGAGCGCCGCGATGAGCGAGTGCACCGTGCGGCCGAACTTCAGGTCGCCGCAGAGCCCGATCGTGAAGTCGTTCAGGCGGCCCTTCTCGCGCCGGATCGTCATCAGGTCGGTCAGCGTCTGGGTCGGGTGGTTGTGCCCGCCGTCGCCCGCGTTGATGATCGGCACGGTCGAGTGCATCGCGCCGACCATCGGCGCGCCCTCCTTCGGGTGGCGCATGGCGATGATGTCGGCATAGCAGCCCACGACGCGGATCGTGTCCGCCACGCTCTCGCCCTTTGATGCCGAGGAGCTCGCGGCCTCGGAGAAGCCGAGCACCTGCCCGCCGAGCTCATACATCGCGGCCTCGAACGAAAGACGCGTGCGCGTGCTGGGCTCGAAGAAGAGCGTCGCGAGCTTTTTATATTTGCAGACCTCGCGGTATTGATCGCGGTTCGCCACAATGTCATCCGCCAGATCCAGCAGGTCTGCGATCTCCTGCGCAGAGAGATCGCGAATGTCAATCAAGTGTCTCAAATTGAATGTCCTTTAAGCTTTGCGTTTTCTTCACCAAATCAAAGAGTATGCTTTGATTTGGAAAGGAAGAATGAAGGAGCGGATATGG
>JAFRDQ010000047.1 GCA_017411225.1 Oscillospiraceae bacterium | reverse complement strand
GGCAGATGTATCTGCCCGCATAACTTTTCCTGCCATCTGCTCAGAGTGCCCTGCCGGACACTCTCCCTTTTGCGCCCTTTTTTATCCCGTGTTCAATCCGCCGTTTTCCGCTTGACTTTTGATAGTTAGTCTACGGCGTCTGTTTCGGTGCGGCGTTACATGCCGCGCTCTGCGAGCTCTTTCAGGATCGCGTTCTGCAGCGCCCGGATCCGCAGGACCCCGTTTGCCGGGTCGCAGACGGTAATGTATTTGAGCAGGACGAGGAGCGTGTCCGTGTCGATGGTACGCACCTCCGGCTGCGGCTGCGATGCGAGCACTGTGTCCAGAGGCTCCGTGCCCGCACAGCCCGGGAAGATGCGCTGCACCGCGGCGGTCACGGCGGGATCGAGCGTCGTCATGGCGGGGTCGAGGTAGATATACGCCGGCTCATGCGCCGCGGCGGTCTGAATCAGGCGCTGCGCGGTCTCTGCATCCACCCCGTCCTTCGGATTCGGGCCGAAGCGGTTCTCTCCGGGCTGGCTGTCCTGACACTCCCAAACGATCAGCGGAATGCTGCACGCGAGCGAGACAAGCGAGAGCAGCAGCGGCACCAACAGGTTTTCCGGCGTCAGCAGCTGCCTTGCCGTCAGCGAGAGCGCCAAACCGACCACGCCCAGCAGATACCACCAGCCGGAGCGGCCCGTGTCGTGCAGACGACGCACGGCGACGGCGATCGACGGCAAGAGAAACACGAGCGTAACGACCATGCTGAGCAGCGTCATGGCCTTTGGCTTTTGCATCACACCGCCGAGGAAGCCGATGATGAAACTCACAATGACGTTAAACAGAAAGAAATACCAATACTCCTTGCGCCGCGCGCGGCCGGAGAAGACGGCGTATTTCGTGAGCGCGGATTTGACGGCTTCGAAGAATGTCATGGTGAATCGCTCCTCTCGTTAATAGCGGTAATTCCACTCGTCCACCGTCCAGACCGTGGCGTATTCAATGCCGAAGGCGCCGTGGTTCGTGACAACGTAGACGGTGTCGCCGGGCTCGACGCGGTCGTAGAGCTGGGGCTCAACGTCGAGCGAGAGGGTCTCCCCGCCCCGTTCAAACTCGAGCACATAGGAACTGTAATTGCCGGAGGAGACATACATATCCGAGATCGCAAGCCGCTCCGCCACAGGCTCGCTGCCATCGAGGAGGAAGTTGGTCTCCCCGATCAGCCCTATGCCGAGCGCGGAGAACATCAACGCAAGCAGAACACGCGCCAGCCAGATGCGGCGGACGCCCCTGCCGTTTCGCGTGACCAGCAGAGCCAGAAGCATGCCGAAGACGATCGCCGGAATCAGCAGCCTCCAGGAATCGAGGAAATTGAAATCGGCAAATGTGCCCAAAGCCAGAGGGGCAGCGGAAAACAAAATCGGAGAGGTCATGTCGACCGTGCCGGGGCGGGCGTCGGGATCGTCGTTTCGAAGCTTGACCGCCTCGTTGACGGAGCAGACGCGCGGCAGCGCAAGCGTCAGCACGACCGGCAGCAGGGCGAGCAGGATCTGCAGCGCGGCCATCGGGCGATACGGCACATCGAGAAAGCGCCAGACCGCATAGCTCAGCCACGGCACAATGCAGAGAGCAATGGCGAGCGGGCGGAGCTTCTTTGCCTTTTCGGGATCCGGCGCGGTTTCCGGATCGTCGTTCAGCTCGCGGATCTCGGCGCGCAGAGCCGCCGCCTTTTCATAGCGGGCGGCGTCGACCGTGAGTCTGCCGGAGACGTCCGCGAAGAAGGCGCGCATGGCCTCTGGCGTGGCAGGCTCATCGGGCCGGAGGACGATGAACTTGCGCTTTTTGCCGCCGGAGCGCAGCGTGAAGATGCCGTCGTTCGGCAGCTGCGTGGAGACGCAGTGCTTCATCGTGAGGTCGATCCCCTCGACCTCCGACTTGGGGACGGAGAGTCCCTTTTCCATCCGCGCGCGGATGGCCGCGTCGTCCAGACCGGGCGGGATCATCTTTTCATAGCTCGCGGCGTTCAGCCCGCCCCAGCCGAGCTTGACGAAGTGGTATTCGCCCGGCCCGGAGATCAGCTGATAGATCGTATCGGACGGATAGCCCATGACGAGCAGCGACGTCGTGCCGGCCTCGCCCGGGATGTGGATGCGCTCCTCGTCCGCGTCGGGGTTCGCGGCGTATTCGCGCTCGAGGGCGTCGAGTGCCTCCTGCCGCAGGCGGGCAGCCCTGCGCAGCACAATCGCCAGCGTCGCGCCGATCGCAATCATCAGCAGAAAGCCCGCAAACTGCATCAGCGGGCTGCCGCCCTCGCGGTAAACGCGCGCGCCGTAAGCCACGAGCACCAGGGCAATCAGATCGAGCGGGAGCGTCAGCAGCAACAGAGGACGCGTCCGCTTCTGATACTGTTTTTCGATTTCCTTGCGTTTTTCGTCCATATTCTCGCCTCCTTATTTCGATCTTAACACGACGAGAGACGAAAAACAAGAAAAAGGTCGATATTTCTTCGACCTTTTTTCAATATTCGGTTTTGTCTCAGTCCGTAATGTCCTTATCCGGCGTGATGACGAGCTTGTAGTCCGGGACGAGGGCCTGCACGTCCTTGACGATATCGGCATAGAGCGCGGTTTCGTCCGGGGCCTCGAAGTCGAGCACGACGTCGAACTGGATGGTTTTCTCGGCCTGATTCAGATAGAAGCCGTGCATCTGCAGGACGTAGTCGCGCGCCATGACGACGCGGCGGATCTCATCGTGCAGGCGGGCGGCCTCGTCGTCCTTCGTGTTCTTGGCATAGATGCCGACGCCGGTGAGGATGACGCCGTTGTCCTGATAGACCTTCTGCGCGATGGCGCGCTCGAGCGGATCGAGCTGCTCGGCGGTGAGGGTATCGTCCACCTCGACGTGGACCGAGCCGATGTAATAGTCCGGGCCGTAGTTGTGGAGGATGAGGTCATAGGCCCCATGCACCTCGTCGAAGGAGAGGACAGAGTCCTTGACGCTCCTGGCGAGCTCCGAATCGGCGCGGCGGCCGAGGATCTGGGAGAGCGTGTCGGAGAGCATCTCGACGCCGGATTTGATGATGATGAGAGAGATCACCGCGCCGAGCCACGCCTCGAGCGAGAGGCCGGAGAGCAGGAAGATGACCGCGGCGACGAGGGTGGACGCGGAGATGACAGAATCGAGCGTCGCGTCCTGCCCGGAGGCGACGAGGGAGTCGGACTTGACCTTCTCGCCCACGCCCTTGACATAGCGGCCGAGGACAATCTTCACCACGACAGCGACGGCGATGATGATGAGGGAAATGGTCGTATATTCCGGCTTTTCGGGGTGGATGATCTTCTTGACGGACTCGACGAGAGAGGTGACGCCGGCATAGAGCACGATGACGCTGATGACCGCCGCGGTGAGATATTCCACGCGGCCATGGCCGAAGGGGTGCTTCTTGTCCGGGCGCTTGCCGGCGAGCTTGGTGCCGAGGATGGTGATGACGCTCGAGAGCGCGTCGCTCAAATTGTTGACCGCGTCGAGCGAGACGGCGATGGAGCCGGTCACGACGCCGACGAATGCCTTGAAGGCGGCGAGAAAGGCATTGGCCAGAATGCCGATGATGCTGGTTCTGATGATAATCCGATCGCGATTCATTTCTTCTTCTCCTCCATAATACACTGCGGCTCAGCGTCCAGAAGACGGTAGAGCAGATCATACAGCGTTTTGGCGTCCTCCGGGGAGAACGCGTTGAGACTGCGGCTGAGGTGCACGGGGATCTCGAGACATTGCTCGTGCAGCTCGCGCCCCGCCTCGGTGAGATAAATGCGCGTGACGCGCTCGTCCTCCTTCGCGCGCTCGCGGCGCACGAGACCGGACGATTCCATCTTTTTCAGCAGCGGCGTGAGCGTGCCGCTGTCGAGATACAGCCGCTCGCCGAGCTCGCGCACGCTGACGCCGTCCTGCGCCCAGAGGACCATAAGGACGATGTACAGCGTGTAGGTGATGCCGAGGGGTTTAAAATACGGGGTATAGAGATTGACGATCTTCCGCGAGGCGGCATAGAGCGGAAAACAAAGCTGGTTTTCCAGCCGCAGGGGATCCAATGTTGCGTCCATAACTTTCTTCCTTCAAAAATACGAATTAGGAATTAGGAATGAGGAATTAGGAGTGACCAAATCGTCCAATTCCTAATTCCTAATACCTCATTCCTCATTTTTTCACTGCTGTTCTCTCTTCTTGGTATCAAGATATGCCGCCGCACTCAGCGCTGCCACATTTCCCTCTCCTGCCGACTTGATATACTGATACGGCAGGCCGACGACGTCGCCGCAGGCGAAGCAGCCGGGGAGATTCGTGGCCATGGTGCGGTCGACCCTGACGTGGTTGTTCTCGATCTCGAGGCCGGGCACGAGCTGGCCGGGAGAGATGCTGTCGCGCAGGATGAACACGCCGTCGAACCCGTAAGTGTTCTCCGCCGTGACGACCTGACGCAAACCGTTCTCCTGCCGGATCTCGAGGGGCTTTTCGCGGATGACGCGCACGTTCTCCGGGAGGGACTCGCGCTCCTTGTACATCGGAAAATAGTTCACGCAGGCGGCGATCTCAGAGAGGAAGGCGGCCTCGTGCTCCTCCTTGGGGCTGTAGCCGATGACGGCGACGGTCTTGCCGCGATAGAGCGCGGCGTCGCACGTGGCTCAGTAGCTCACGCCGCGGCCGAGAAGGGCTTCCTCGCCGGGCAGGAGCTTGCCGGGGATCATGCCGGTGGCGAGGATGAGCGTGCTCGCCTCATAGATCGTCTCAGCGCCCTGCAGACCGTAGTAATCGCCGAGGTTGTAGGCGGCGGTAATCTTATCCTCCGTCACCGTGACGCCGACGGAATCGATGCTCGCCTGAAAGGCCGCGCCGAGGTCAGAGCCGGGAATGTTCGGCAGGCCGAGATAGTTCTGGATGGCGTGCGCCTTCGTGACCTTGGGGCTCAAATCCTTGCTGCCGATGAGCAGGACGGATTTATTGCGGATCTTCGCCGTGATCGCAGCAGAAAGCCCCGCAGGCCCGGTACCAATGATGGCAATATCGTATCTTTCCATGCTGGAAACCTCCTGAAATCAATGCTTTATACGGAAATGAGGAACGAGGAATGGAAGAACGTAAATTCCTAATTCCTAATTCCTCATTCCTAATTATGCTCCGTGATCTCAGAGCAGATTCTTGACCGCTGCGTCTACGTCGGCCATGCTGTGGGTCGGCTCGAAGCGGGCGACGACATTGCCGCTGCGGTCGACGAGGAACTTGGTGAAGTTCCACTTGATGTCGGGGTTGTTCTTATAGTCCTTGTCGAACTTCTTCATCATCACGCCGAAGGCCGCGGCCTTGGCGCCCTTGCCGAAGCCCTGGAAGCCCTGCTGCTCCTTGAGATAGCCGTAGAGCGGGAGCGCGCCCTCGCCGTTGACCTCGGACTTCTTCATCTGGGGGAACTGGGTGTTGTACTTCAGGGTGCAGAACTCGTGGATATCCTCGTCCGTGCCGGGAGTCTGGTTCATGAACTGGTTGCAGGGGATGTCAAGAATCTCAAAGCCCTGATCGTGATAGGCCTCATACATCTCCTCGAGCTCCTTGTACTGCGGGGTGAAGCCGCAGCCCGTGGCGGTGTTCACCACGAGAAGGACCTTGCCTTCATACTGCTTGAGGGAGACGTCCTCGCCGGCGGCGTTCTTGACGGAATAATCATAGATGTTCATAGTGAATACCTCCATAAAGATTTTTTACAATTATATTGTATCAAATATAATCGTGGATGTCAAGGGGAAAAGTGAAAAAAATTAGGAATGAGGAATTAGGAATTAGGAATTGAGAAGTGGTTCGTGCGCAGCAAAGACTTGTCATCCTGAGCTTGTCGAAGGATCTTGGCAGTGCAGGAAAAGAGAACAACCAGCGTCTATCCTGCTGCCATGCCAAGATTCTTCGACTCCGCACTCTGTGCTCCGCTCAGAATGACAAATTTAGACAACTCCTAACTCCTCATTCCTAATTCCTAATTTCACAAAAACAGGACTGCTCCCGCAGTCCTGTTTTTTGAGATTTGTGTTTTATCTGCTTCCCTTATCATACGGGATGCCCTCTGCCTTCGGGGCTCTGGAGTGCTTGGAGGTGAAGGCCAGAACGACGAGGGAGATGATGTAGGGCAGCATGTTGTAAACACCGGAGGGGATGTTCATTCTCGCGAGGAACGGGAAGCCGGAATAGACGTTCGACAGCGCGCGGAACATGCCGAAGAGGACGGCCGCCCACGCGATGTGCTTGGGCTTCCACTGACCGAAGATCATGACGGCCAGCGACAGGAAGCCGAAGCCCGCGACGCCGTTTTCAAACTTCCACTGGCTGACGCCCGCGGTGATGTACACCAGACCGCCGAGGCCGCCGAGCGCGCCGGAGAGCAGCACGCCCGCCCAGCGCATCTTATAGACGCTGATGCCGACGGAGGCCGCCGCCTGCGGATGCTCGCCGCAGGCCATCAGACGCAGGCCGAAGCGCGTCTTATAGAGCATGACGGCGACGAGAATCAGGGCGAGCACGGCGAGAACCATGAACCAGTTGAACTCAAACCCGTTGATGTTCACAAGGAAGGCCTTTTTCTGCGCGATGTAGGAGATCTCGGACGAGGGGTTGTCCGGGTTCTCGGCGGAGTTGATGGCCTTGACGATGACGGTGGCCGCGGCGACGCCGAGCATGTTCAGCGCGGTGCCGACGATGGTCTGATCCGCCTTGAAGTTGATGCAAGAAACCGCGAGGAGCGAGGAATAGATCACGCCCGCGAGGATCGCCATGAGCACGGTGAGCACGATCGTGACAAACGCGCTGCTGCCGGCGGGCAGATACTTCATCATGAGCGCGCCGCCGAGGGCGCCGATGACCATGATGCCCTCGAGGCCGAGGTTGATGACGCCGGAGTGCTCCGAGATGCAGCCGCCGAGGGCGACGAGCACGAGGACGGACGCGAAGATCAGCGTATATTGGATGAGCAGCATCATTTCGCCCCACCTCCCTTCTCGGATTCCGCATCCGAGGGCTTTTTCTCCTCCGCCTTCGGCTCGGGAGCGAAGCGCGTATCCTCGCGCTTGGCGCCGCGCCGGTTCATATAGGTCTTGAAGAAGAGGACGAAGCCGCAGAGATAGATGATGATGGCGGAGATCAGATCGGAGATCTGGGCGGAATAGAGCGTCTTGTCCAGATAGCCGCCGCCGTTGGTGATGTGCTGGATGAAGAAGGAGCTGAGGATCGCGCCGATCGGGTTCAGGCAGCCGAGGAAGGCCGCGGCGATGCCGTTGAAGCCCATGCCGGGGACGCTCGACTGCGAGCAGGACCACTCCTCAATGCCCGTGAGGTAGAGCAGCGCTGCGCCCATGCCGGCGAGCGCGCCGCCGATGATGAGCGTGACGATGATGTTGCGCTTTTCCTTCATGCCGGCGTACTTGGCGGCGTTCTTGTTGTTGCCGGTGGCGCGCAGCTCATAGCCGAACTGCGTGCGCTCGAGGATGATATAGATCGCGATCGCAATCAAAATCGAGAGCGGCACGCCGAGCGTGACATACTGGTTGTTGCCGAAGAGCTTGTTGAGGCCGAGGTTCGGCATGACGGAGCCGGGGCTCGTGGAGAGCACCTTGAAGGTATAGGGGCTGGTGGGCTCCTTGACGTTCGTGAGAAGGATGTTCACGAGATAGAGGCTGATCCAGTTGAGCATGATGCCGGAGATGACCTCGTTGACGTTGGCATAGGCCTTGAGGAAGCCGGAGATGCCGCCGAGGAGCGCGCCCGCCGCCATGGCGAAGAGCATGCACAGCCACCACGGCCAGTGGAACGCGAGCGCGCCATAGAGGCACGCGCCGACGCCCGCGACATACTGACCCGCGACGCCGATGTTGAACAGGCCGACCTTATACGCAAAGAGGATCGACAGCGAGCACATGATCAGCGGCGCGGTCTTGACGAGCGTGGAGCCGAAATACTTCATGCGCGCGGGGCCGGCGGGATAGAAGAAGAAGTTCTTCAGCACGGCGAGGATCGCCTTGCCCGCGCCGGCGGGGTTGATGACAAGCAGGACAATATAGCCGATGAACACGCCGAGAATGACGCAGATCAGAGAGGCGATGAGCGACTGCACGCCGTCCCGCTTGAGAAGGGGTGTTTTGTTTTTCATTTCGCCACCTCGCTTCGCTTGGCGCCGGCCATGTAGAGGCCGAGCTCTTCCTGCGTGGTCTTCTTGGGATCGAGCTCGCCGACGATCTCGCCCTCATACATGACGAGAATGCGGTCAGGCACGTCCATGACCTCGTCCAGCTCGAGACTCACGAGCAGGCAGGCCTTGCCGGCGTCGCGCTGCGCGATGAGCTGCTTGTGGACGGATTCGATCGCGCCGACGTCGAGTCCGCGCGTGGGCTGCACGGCGACGAGCAGCTCCGGCTTCTTATCGACCTCGCGGGCGATGATGGCCTTCTGCTGGTTGCCGCCGGACATGCTGCGGGCCGCGGTGATCGGGCCCTGACCGGAGCGGATGTCGTAGCTCTCGATGAGCCGCTCGGCATATTCGCGGATCGGGCCGCGCTTGAGGAAGCCCGCCTTCGTCGTGAACTCCGGGCCGAAGTAGGTCTGGAGAATGAGGTTATATTCCAGCGAATGGTCGAGCACGAGGCCGTGCTTGTGGCGGTCCTCGGGGATGTGGCTCATGCCGGAGATCGAGCGCTCGCGGATGGAGGCCTTGGTGATATCGCGCCCCTGGAGCTTGATGGTGCCGGACTTCACGGGCTCGAGGCCGGTGATGCCGTAGACCAGCTCGGTCTGGCCGTTGCCGTCGATGCCGGCGATGCAGACGATCTCGCCCGCGCGAACCTGGAAGGAGACGTTCTTGACGGCGTCCTTCTTGTGCGCGCCCTTGGAGACGACCGTGAGGTTCTCCACCTCGAGCACGACCTCGCCGGGCGTGGCGGGCTTCTTCTCGACGTGGAAGTTGACGTTGCGGCCGACCATCATGGCGGACAGCGCCTCGGGCGTGGTGTCCTTGGTCTCGACCGTGCCGATGTACTTGCCCTTGCGCAGGACGGTGTAGCGGTCGGCGACGGCCATGATCTCATTGAGCTTGTGGGAGATGAAAAGGATGCTCTTGCCCTCCGCGGCGAGATTCTTCATGATCTGCATGAGCTCTTCGATCTCCTGCGGCGTGAGCACCGCGGTGGGCTCGTCGAAGATGAGGATCTCATTGTCACGATAGAGCATCTTGAGGATCTCGGTGCGCTGCTGCATGCCGACGGTGATGTCCTCGATAATTGCGTCCGGATCGACCTGCAGGCCGTATTTCTCCGAGAGCTCGAGCACCTTTTTGCGCGCCTCGTCCTTGCGCAGGAAGCCGCCCTTCGACGTCGGCTCAACGCCGAGGATGATGTTATCGAGCACGGAGAAGCATTCGACGAGCTTGAAGTGCTGGTGTACCATGCCGATGCCGAGATCGTTGGCATCGTTCGGGTCGTTGATCTTGACTTCTTTTCCGTCTTTTTTGATGATGCCCTCCTCCGGCTGATACATGCCGAACAGCACGCTCATGAGCGTGGACTTGCCCGCGCCGTTTTCGCCGAGGAGCGCATGGATCTCACCCTTTTTCAGCTGCAGGGTGATGTTGTCATTGGCGATGATGCCGGGGAACACCTTTGTGATGTTCAGCATCTCAATGGCATATGGTTCCGCCAAAGCGCTCTCCCTCCCTTGTGACATAGATATAAACATATCATACTATAGAATCCGACATATTTCAAATAAAAAGACGCATTTTCTACAAAAAACCAATCCACCGCGGGGATTGACTTTATTTGGTGAAAGAAATACAATAGTTACAATCTACCTGCAGGCGCAAGCAGCCTGCGCGGAAAGGAGAATCTGACCATGAAAAAGTATCTGGCATTGCTGCTCGCGCTTGTGATGGCGCTGGGACTGGGCGCCTGCGCGAAGCAGGCAGCCCCGGCTGAAGAAGGCTCGGCTCCGGTCGAGGAGGGCTCCGCCGCCGAGGAGACCGCGCTCGTCGGCGCGGACGTGAATCTCGCGGTGCTGGCCGGCCCCACGGGCATCGGCGCGGCGGGTCTCATGGAGGCCAACGACGCCGGCGAAACCGTGAATCACTATACCTTCACCGTCGCCTCCGCGCCGGAGGACGTGGTGTCCGGCGTGGCCAACGGCAGCCTCGACATGGCCGCCGTGCCGACGAATCTCGCCTCCACGCTCTACGCCAAGACCGAGGGCGGCGTGCAGGTCGCGGCGCTGAACACCTATGGCGTGCTGTATATCCTTGAGAACGGCGACACCGTCCAGAGTCTGGCCGATCTCAAGGGCAAGACCGTCTATGCGACCGGGCAGGGCTCCAACCCCGAGTACGTGCTGGAGTATCTGCTGACGCAAAACGGCCTGACCTGGAGTCTCGACGGCAGCGAGGCCGACGTGCAGCTGCAGTTCCTTGCATCCGAGGAGCTGACGGCGGGCATGGTCTCCGGCCAGTATACGCTGTGCATGCTGCCGGTGCCGGCGGTGACGGCTGTGACGGTGCAGAACCCGGACGTGCGCATCGCGTGTGATCTGACGGAGGAATGGGACAATCTCGGCACGGAAGGCAAGCTGACGCAGGGCTGCATCATCGTGCGCCGCGCCTTTGCCGAGGAGCATCCGGAGGCCGTCGCGGCCTTCCTGCAGGAATATGCCGCCTCGATCGAGAGCGTGCTGGCCGACCCCGCCCACGCGGGCGAGCTGTGCGAGCAGTACGGCATCGTGGCGAAGGCCCCAATCGCGACCAAGGCGATCCCCAGCTGCAACCTCTGCTGCGTGACGGGCGACGAGATCCGCCAAGTGCTCGAACCCTTCTTCCAGGTGATGCTCGCCGCGAACCCGAAGTCCATCGGCGGCGCCCTGCCGGGCGACGATTTCTACTTCAGTGCGCCCTGACCGCGCCCCATGGCGCTGGCTGCTGCCCGCGGTCTTCTGGCTCGCGGTGTGGTGGCTCCTGGCGCTGATCGTCGGCAAAGAGCTGCTGATCCCCTCGCCGCCGCTCGTGGTGCGCACGCTCCTGGAGCTGGTGGTGACCGGCGCGTTCTGGCGCTATACGGCGCTGACGCTGCTGCGCATCACGCTGGGGCTGCTGCTCGGCATCGTGCTGGGCATTCTCACCGCGCTGCTGACGAACCGGTTTTCGTGGCTGCACGCGCTGCTCGCTCCGGCGGTGCGCGTCGTGCGCGCGACGCCGGTGGCCAGCTTCATCATTCTGGTGCTGCTCTGGGTCGCGAACGGGCGCGTGCCCGTCGTGATCTCCGCGCTGGTGGTGCTGCCCGTGATCTGGGAGAGCACCGCGGCGGGGCTCCGGAGCGTGGACCGCGACCTGCTGGAATTTGCCCGCGCCTACCGGCTGACGCGGCTGGATACGTGGCGGCGCATCGTCATCCCGTCGATGCTGCCGCAGCTGGCCGCCGCGGTGTGCACGGCGATCGGCCTTGCGTGGAAGTCCGGCGTGGCGGCGGAGGTGCTGTGTCTCCCGAAGGCCGCCGTTGGCACGCAGGTCTATTTCTCCAAGCTCTATCTCGACACGCCCGCGCTCTTTGCGTGGACGCTCATTGTCGTGGCGCTGTCTCTGACGGTGGAGCGCATCGCGCGGCGGCTGCTGCTCGGGAGAAAGGAGGACGGCAAATGAAGCTGACCGATCTCACCTTCTCCTACGGCGACAAGCGCGTCTTTCAGGCGCTGACGCTCGCGCTCCCGGACGAGGGGATCACTGCGCTCACCGGCCCCTCCGGCTGCGGCAAGACGACGCTGCTGCGCCTGATCGCGCGGCTCGAAACGCCGCAGCGCGGCAGCATCGACGCGCCGCCGCCCGAGCAGATCGCCCTGCTGTTTCAGGAGGATCGGCTGATCCCGCGGCTGAGTGCCCGGCGGCAGATCGAGCTTGTGCGCCCGAAGGGAAAGGACGCGGACGCGTGGCTCGCTGCGGTCGGCCTCGCGGACGAGGCGGACGCCGCGCCGGAGGCGCTCTCCGGCGGCATGCGGCGCAGGCTCAGTCTCGCGCGCTGCCTCGCCTACGGGCAGGACAAGCGGCTGTTGCTGCTCGACGAGCCGTTCACCGGCGTGGACGCCGAGCGCATCAAAGCGCTGGCGGCGCTGATCCGGTCGATGGGAATTCCGGTGCTTTTCACCGCGCACGATGCGGAGTCGCTCGGGATGGCGGACACGATCATTTCACTATGACGAAAAGGACGCATTGCCGTTTGGCAATGCGTCCTTTTTTGCGGGCGGATGATATCCGCCCCTACGCGGGTGCGGTGCGGATTCGTCCGCAGGCAGTTCCGTCAAAGATTGCTGTCAATGTAATGCACGGCGGCGAGGGCGGCGACGGCGCCGTCGGCGACGGCGGTGGTGAGCTGGCGGACGTTCTTACGGCGGCAGTCGCCCGCGACGAAGACGCCGGGGGCGGCGGTGACGCAGTCCTCGCCGGAATCGGCATAGCCGCGCGGATCGAGGGCGACGAGGTTCTCGAACGCGCCGTTTTGCGGCATGTGGCCGACGGCGACGAAGACGCCCTCCACCGCGAGGGTGCGGCGTTCGCCGTTCTGCTCCACGACGAGGCCGGTGAGCGCGTCGTCACCCAGAAGCTCGGCGACAGAAGCGTTCAGCACGAACTCCACATTCGCCTTCTGCCGCAGCGCGTCGGCCAGCGCCTGCTCGCCGCGGAAGGAATCGCGCCGGTGGATGAGATACACCTTCGAGCACGTCTCGCTCAGAAGCATCGCGTCCTGCAGGGCGCTGTTGCCGCCGCCGACGACGGCGACGGGGAGCCCGGCATAGAACGCGCCGTCGCACACGGCGCAGTAATTGACGCCGCTGCCGACGAGCTCCTCCTCGCGCGCGACGCCGAGCGGGCGCGGCTTGGCGCCGACGGCGAGGATGACCGCCTTTGCCTCAAACTCCGCGCCGGAGACGCAGAGGACGGTTTTGTGATCGCCGTCGTCGCGGATGGCGGTGACCTCCTCGAGCTCGACCTCGGCGCCCTGCTCCATGGCCTGATTGGTCATCAGGTCGCCGAGCTCCGCGCCGGAGACGGAGACGAAGCCCGGGAAATTTTCCACGCGGGGCGACCACGTGATCTGCCCGCCGAAGGTGTTCTTTTCAACGACCAGAACGGACTTCCCCGCCCGTCTGGCATAAACGGCAGCGGTAAGCCCCGCAGGGCCGCCGCCGACGATGATGAGATCGTACATATCGAATTCCTTTCTGCTGTGAAAAGCAAATTAGGAATGAGGAATGAGGAATGAGGAATGAAAGCATCGTCATTCCTAATTCCTAATTCCTAATTCCTCATTGATACGATTCATGAAAAAAGGCTGCTGCATTTCGCAGCAGCCTTTTGATCGGTCTTTATATCAGGCAGTCGCGCTGACAAACTGCTTGATCGCGCCGGCGCCGGCGATCTTTTCGAACTTCTCGCCGTCGACGAGGACGAGCGTGGGCGCCTGCTTGACGCCGTACTGCTTGCAGAGATCGGCGTTCTCAGCGGCGAAGAGCTTCTCATACTGGAAGCCGGCCTTGTCCATGTACTGGCAGGCGATCTTGCAGTTCGGGCAGGTGGGCGTGGCAAAGAGGATGGCGCGCTTTTCACCGTTCGCCGCGGGCGCGGCGGCGGGGACGCTGCCGGGCATGGGAACCTCGGCGGGCGCGAGCGGGCCGGTGTGCTTCAGGTTGGAGCGGGCCACGACATACTCGCGGCGCTCCTTGAACTCCTGCGCCTTGCCGTCGTTCCAGTTCTGCACCGGGCGGTAGTAGCCGGTGATGCGGCTGTAGACCTCGGTGGGCTTGCCGCAGTGCGGGCAGGTGAACTGCTCGCCGGTGAGGTAGCCGTGCTCCTTGCAGACGGAGTAGGTCGGGCTCATGGTGTAATACGGCAGGCGGTAGTTCTCGGCGATCTTGCGCACGAGGTTTGCAGCGG
>JAFRDQ010000046.1 GCA_017411225.1 Oscillospiraceae bacterium | reverse complement strand
AGCTAGGCTATAAGATATATAAGGTGGAGCAAGGTCCCAGCGATCTTTCATTTGCATATATGAGAAAAACGCTTGATTAGGCTGACAAATTCCAGTTTGTCGAGACCAATCATATCCGATTTTTCGGGACTGCTGCAAAGAACAGCAGTCCCATTTTTTGAACAAATAGCAGGCAACATAAAATTATTATGGTAAAGCAGCAACGATCCGCCCGGAAATCTGTCCCACATTCGACACAAACCGGAAAGTATGATATAATCCGATCATCAAATGGAAAGATGAGGAACCATGATGAAAGCATCTCAGCAGCAGATTCTGGATACCTGCGGTATTCTGGTCATTGACGGCTCCATGTCCACGGCGCTGGAAAAGATGGGGCTGGACTTAAATCACAGGCTTTGGACCGCAAAGGCGCTGGCCGAGAACCCCGAGATGGTCAAGCAGGTGCACATGGATTATTTCCGCGCCGGGGCGGACTGCGGCATCACCTGCAGCTATCAGGCCTCCATCCCCGGCCTCATGAGCTGCGGCTATACCGAGCAGGAGGCGGAGAACCTGATCCGCCGCTCGGTGGAGCTCTTTCTGGAGGCCCGCGCCGAGTGGTGGGAGCAGGAGGGCCGCGCCGCCGGCCGTGCCTGGCCGCTCTGCCTCGCGGGCATGGGGCCATACGGCGCCTATCTCGCCGCCGGCTCGGAGTACACCGGCGCCTATCAGGTCAGCGATGAGGCGCTCTATGCGTTCCACCATCGCAGAGCAAAGCTGCTTCTGGACGCCGGGGCGGACATTCTGCTCTTCGAGACCCAGCCCTCTCTGCACGAGGCGCTGCTGGAGGCGCAGATCGGGGAAGAGCTCGGCGCGGACTACTGGATCAGCTTCTCCTGCCGGGACGGAAAGCACAACGGCAAGGGCGAGCCCGTCGCCGAGTGCGCAGCGGCGCTGTCTGAGGGGCATCCCCACCTGAAAATGCTCGGCGTCAACTGTACGAAGCCGGAGTTTATCGAGTCGCTCATCCGCAGCATGAAGAGCGGCACCGACCTGCCCGTCGCGGTCTATCCCAACAGCGGCGAGGTGTATGATCCCGTCACCAAGACGTGGACGCACGCCGGGGGCGAGCTCGATTTCGGCGCGTGGGCGCTGCGCTATATGATCGCCGGGGCGAGCGCCGTCGGCGGCTGCTGCACCACGGTGGACAGCCACATCCGTCAGGTCGCCGAGGCGCGCGGGAAGTATCTCGCCATGGATCGGCCCGCGCCGATCCCGAGGAGAGAATGATGAAGGATTACTATACCATCGGTGAGACCGCAAAGCTCCTGGGCGTCTCCGCGCAGGCGCTGCGCTACTACGATCGGGAGAACATTTTGAGACCCGAGTATACGAACGAGCAGACGGGCTATCGGTACTATACCTACCGCCAGTTTCATACCATCGACCGCATCAAGTATTTCCAGAGCTTCGGCCTCTCCCTCGAGGAGATCGGCGAAATCATCCGCAGGGGAACCGCCGAGCACCTGCTGACCCGGCTCACGGCCAGAAAGGAAGTGCTGCTCGAGCAGATCAATCAGACCGTGGAGCAGATCAAGGACATCGACTGGTATATCAATTACTTCACCTTCTCCGGCCTGAGTGACGAGCCCACGGGCTTTTACCGCGCCCATCTGCCGGAGCGCTATGTCATCGAGGTCCCGTGCGATCCGGCCGAGCCCCTCGCCGATATGGAGATCCGTCTCGCGGAGAAAAAGGGGAGAGAGCCCTACAGCAGCCTGCCCTTCCGCCGGCAGTACGGCTATCGCCTGCACATGGAGGATCTCAAGCAGCAGGCCTTTCGCCCCGAGAGCTATTTCATCTTCACCAAATCCCGGCCCGACCACGTCTGCCCGGACATTCAGGTCATCCCGGAGGGGGACTTCGTCTGTTTCCGGACGCCCATCCTGCAAACCTGCTGGGACGCGGAGGCGCTCCGGGCATATTTCGCCGAGCTGCCCCATCGGGATCTGATTCTGGCTCTGGAATATGAAAACAACCTGACCGACTGGTCGGAGGCCATGTACGAGGTGCAGATCCTGCTCTGACCGGGCAAAACCTTGTACCCGGTATAAGGTTTGTTCCTCGCCGCAGCTTCCGTATTTTAGGAAAAAGCAGCCGCTTGCGTTATTCAACAGCGCCGCTTGGAAGTGTTTGCTTCCGGAGCGGCGCTGCTTTTTTGTGAAATATCTTTAAATTGGGAGCACGAAATTTTGATAGTTTGCCGTGGCGGCATTTGCTTGACATTATTCTAACAATATTTCTTACAATGGACTCAGCATCAGAAGCATTGTTTGACCGGAATCAATCAAACCGAAAAAGGAGGAGAAGCATGGCCTACAATCTGGACACGGAGGTCCTCTATCAGGGGACGACCCCGCAGGGCATCATCAAAAACCCCGAGACCCCGGCGATCTATCCGTCGAGCGCTTACATCCTCGATGACATGGACGATTACCTCTTCGCGGACAAGGGCGGCAGATATTACTATAACCGCACCGCCAATCCCAACCGCGACGAGCTCGGCGCGGCAATTTCCTTCCTCGAGAAGGGAGAGAAGACGCTCATCTGCTCTTCCGGCATGGCGGCGATCTCCACGGTGCTGCTCTCGCTGCTGAAAAGCGGCGACCACATCGTGATGAGCAAGGCCATCTACGGCGAGACGATTGAGCTGGCCGAGTGGGTGCTCCCGGGCTTCGGGATCGAGGTCACCTTCGCGGATTTCACCGATCTCGAGGCTGTGAAGCAGGCGGTGAAGCCGAACACCAAGCTGTTTTACACCGAGATCATCGCAAATCCCCTCACGCTCATCACGGATCTCGAGGCCGTCACGGCCGTCGCCCGCGCGCACGGCGTCCTCACGGTGGTGGACAGCACCTTCACCACGCCGTTCGTCTATCGCCCGCTGGAGCACGGGGCGGATATCGTTCTGCACAGCATGACCAAGTATTTCGGCGGCCACAGCGATCTCACCGGCGGCTGCATCACCGCCTCCGCTGCGCTGATCGACAAGATCAACCCGACCTTTCTGCTGCTCGGCTGCTGTCTCGACCCTGTGAGCGCGTGGATGACGCTGCGCTCGGTCAAGACGATGAGCATGCGCGTGCGCGCCCAGAACCAGAACGCGATCCTGATCGCAAAGGCGCTCGCGGCAGATCCCCACGTCAAGGCGGTCTATCACCCCAGCCTCCCGACGCATCCGCACCACGAGCTCGCCGAGCGCATGTTCGACACGGACTACGGCTACGGCGCCATGCTGAGCTTCCGTCTGGAGGACGACCACGAGAAGGTCGCCAAATTCATGAAGCACCTGAAGCTCATCTGCTATCTGGGCACGCTGGGCGGCATCCGCACCACGTTCACGCACCCCAGAACCGCCTTCGTCAACAACTTCTCCGCCGAGGAGCTCGACAAGATGGGCCTCGCGGAGGGCCTGGTGCGCATCTCCGTCGGCGCGGAGGACAGCCGCGATCTGATCGCAGATCTGCTGCAGGCCCTCGCCGCCATGGACGCCTGAAAACGAACAATCAACAGGAGGAGAATCACATGAAAAACAAGCTCAACTGGAAATCGGTCTTTACCGTCATGGGCGCGATCCTCGCCTTCAACATCGGCACCGGCTTTGCCACGGGACAGGAGGTCATGCAGTACTTCTCGGTCTTCGGCTGGTGGTCCATCCTCACCGGCGTCGCCTTCGCGGCCACCATGGCCATCGGCATCTACTGCTTTGCCTACGCGTCGGAGCGCTTCAACCTCACCAACGGCGAGCAGGTTTTGAAGTACTATCTCGGCAACACCCTCGGCACGATCATCAATTATTTCTACATTTTCTATCTCTACATGTGCGTCATCGTCATGTACTCCGGCGCGGCCTCCGCGCTCAATGAGCAGTACGGCGCTCCGCTGTGGGTCGGCGCTGCGATCATCGCGGGCATCTGCTGCATTACGAGCCTGTTCGGCCTGAAGAACATCGTCAACGTCATCAGCAAGATCGGCCCCGTTCTGATCCTCATCGCCCTCGGCATCTCCCTCGTCTCCGTCGTCAAGGGCATCGCCAGCGGCAGCCTCGTCGAGGGCGCGAAGCTCGTCGCCAGCGGCGAAATTGAGCACATGAAGGCCTCCAACAGCTGGCTCATTGCCGGCATCATCCTCGCCACCAGCACAATTTTGTGGTATCCGAACTTCGCCGTCGAGCTCAAGCAGGAGCACAACATGAAAAACCTCATGGTCGGCCAGACCATCGGCAACTTCCTCGTCGGCGCCTGCGAGGTCGTCATGGGTCTCGCGATGGTTGCGAACATCGCCGCCGTCGCGGAGCTGGACGTGCCCTTCCTCTATGTCGCGAGCCAGACGATCTCCGGCTTTGGCTCGATCTACGCCGTCATGATCTTCGCCGCGCTCTATACCACGACCTGCCCGCTGCTCTGGTCCTCGATCTCCCCGTTTGCCAAGGACGGCACGGCCAAGTATAAGATCCTCGTCGTCGTCGGCACGGTCGTCGGCTTCATCGTCGCGATGCTGGTGCCCTATGACATCATCATGAACTACGTCTGGGTCATCTCCGGCTGGGTCGGCCTCGGCGTCACGGTCATCATGGTCATCCGCGTGATCTACAACCGCATCAAGTACGGCAAGAACTACAGCCTGCCCGCAGCGGAGTAATACCGAATATAGGAAAAGCCCTCGAAAGCACTGGCCTTCGAGGGCTTTTCCTTTCTCGCGAATTGCTACACTTTCACTTTTGTGATATGATGCAGGCAAGTCGGAAACCACGGAGGAGAGCCTCTCATTTTTTCTGGAGCCTTTTCGCTGTTACAATGGAGTAGAAAGATGCGAGAACAACTGTTTGCATATGTAAAGAAGAAGTACAAGGCCGCGCCGGAGCACCTCTGGAGCCGCTATCCGGACTATGCGATCTTCCGCCATGCGGACAACAAAAAGTGGTTCGGGCTCGTGATGAATATCCGGCGGAAAAATCTCGGCCTGGACGGCGAGGACGTGGTGGATATCCTCAACGTCAAGCTGCCCGATCCGCGGCTGGTCGATCTGCTCGTGCAGGAGCCCGGCTATTTCCGGGGCTACCACATCAGCCGCGGAAACTGGGTCTCGATTCTGCTCGACGGGACGGTCCCGTTCGAGGACGTCTGCAGATGGCTCGCCGAGAGCTATGTGACCACGGCGTCCAGAGAAACGAAGCAGAAGCACCGCCCGCCCAAGGAGTGGCTCGTTCCGGCGAATCCGAAGTATTACGACGTCGAGGCCGCCTTTGCCGCCTCGAAGGAGATCGACTGGAAGCAGGGCGCCGGCATCAAGCAGGGCGACACGGTGTTCCTTTATGTCGCGGCGCCGGTCTCCGCGATCTTGTATCAGTGCCGGGTGACGAAAACGGACATTCCGTTTCGATATCAGGAAGGCCGGGTGCAGATCCGGGCGCTGATGAGGATCAAGCTTCAAAAACGCTTTCCGCCGGATCGGTTCTCCTTCGATGTGCTCCGCACCAAATACGGCGTCGGCGCAGTCAGAGGGCCGCGAGGCATCCCGGACAGCCTGAGCGCCGCGCTTCGGAGCGGCTGAGGCAAGTGTATAGAGACCGCCATGTAGGGGAGGGGCTTGCCCCTCCCGGCGTTCCGCCGAAAAATCAAATTACAAATGTGAGGCGAATCCGCGCTTTCTGCGAATTCACCTCACATTTCTATGTATTTGCTTTACCGTAGGGCGGCCACCTGTGGGCCGCCGCATCTCGCTGCAGGGTCACGGCGGGGCACAGGTCCCCGCCCTACAGTCCTTTTTCAGTGCGGCGCAAAAAGCGGGAGGGGCAAGCCCCTCCCCTACAGCAGAATTCAATTGCAGTCATTTTTTATTTCAAACCACACCGGCAGATCTTCCATGCCGCATTGCACAGTGACGGTCTCCCCGCCGTGCAGCGTCTCGCCCTCGCCGCGCAGACGCCATTTGCCCTTCGGCAGCGTGACCGTGACGGCCTGCGCGCCCTCGTCGAACACGGGGCAGACGAGCATTTTTTCGCCGCAGAAAAACCAGTCGCTCTCCACGTCATAGTCGGGATCCGTCAGAAACACCGGGCGCAGCAGCGGCTCGTGCGCCAGACGGCAGTGCTCCGTCTCAGCATGGAGATACGGCACCAGCCGTTCGCGCAGATCAAAGAGCCTGCGCACCGCGTCCATCCGCTCCGGATAGAGCCACGGCATCGTCGAGGGCTCCCCGGGCTTCCAGGAGTGCAGCGTAAAGCGCGGAAGGAACACGCCGTATTGCAGCCAGCGCAGGAAGAGCTCCTCTCCCGGCCGGGGCCCTGCAAACCCGCCAATATCCGGCCCGAAGAAGAGAAAGCCGGAGAGCGCCATCGTCATCGCCTGCCTGTGGTTCCATCGAAGCTCGGCAAAGTCGGTGTAATTGTCGCCCGTCCACGTGGAGGCGACGCGCTGTGTCCCCGCCATCGCGCAGCGCGATACGTTGAACGGCGTCTCCACGCCCGCCTCGATGCACGCCTCGCGGCTCGCGCGCGCCATCAGATAGGAAAACAGCGGGCGGATCCGGCTCGCGGAGACCGGCGTGCCAAACCCGTGCGCCAGCACATCCGCGTCCGGCACGTCGTATTCGTTGTTGTCGTTCCAGATGTGCCGGTATCCCCGGTCAATCAGCTCTGTTTTCACGCAATCGGTCCAGAACCGATAAGCCCCGGGATTCGTAAAGTCCAGATAGCTCGCCATTCCGCCCCAGAACGGAAACTGGGCGGGGCTTCCGTCGGCGTAGTGCAGAAACCAGCCCTGTTTTGCGATCATGTCATACAGCGGATGCTCGGTCAAAAACGCGGGCTTCACGTTCGGAATCAGGTGCACGCCGTGCTGCGCAAAGTACGCCGCGAGCCCCTCCGGCGAGGGGATCTTCTCCCGGTTCCAGTGGAACACGCACCGCCGCTCGCCGATCTGCGTATAGCCGCTGGAGAGATAAAACCCGCCCGCGCCGAGACCGTGCGCATCGCACTGCGCCAGAAAGCCGCGCAGGCGCTGATCGCTGTCCGGCGCGTCGGTGTATTCCATCGTCGACCCGCAGTAGCGAAACGCCCACTCCGGCACCGGCGCGGCCGTGCCGCAGAGCGCGGAAAAGCGCCGCACGATCTCCATCGGCGTGCCGAGAATGAGATAATATACGAGGCTTTCTTCCTCGAAGCGCACCGAGTGAAACGGCTCATAATAATTGTCATGCTCCACGCCGAAGTCCACCGCGCCGGTGCTCACGGTGTCGTAAAACAGGCCGTAGCTCCCTGCGGCGTGGCTGCAGAGGAAAAACGGCACGTGCTTGTAAAGCGGGTCGCTGTATTCCGCCCGGTAGCCCATCGAATCTGTCGCGGAGAGGATGTACCGGCGGCTGGCCTTGTTCACCGGCCCGCTCTTGTCGCCGAGACCGAACACGCGCTCGCCCTCAAAGCGGTCTGTGTAATGGAAGGATCCCCGGCCAAGCTCGCCCGCAAAGTTGTAGGCCAGTCCGCTGCGGTCGCGGAAAAGTACACCCCGGTCGGTCTCCGCCGTGATGCGGAAATTGCGCAGCTCGATGGAAAAGCGCACGCCGTCCAGCGTGAAGCTGACTGTCCCGTCCGTCTCCGCCACAGCGGGGGAGACGAGGTCAAAGCCCTCGACGGAGCGCTTGTCGCGCCCGGCAAGCGGCACGTCCTCGCCCTCGGGGCAGACGCTCCACGTCGGCAGCACGGGCACATCATCGTGCGTAATCGCCACGCGCAGCATGTGCGCCAGAAAGTCCAGGCGCGCTGTCACGCCGTCGGCCTTATAAACGCGGTGCGAAGCGCCGGCTTCGGTGAATGCAAATCGATGGTCAAACTTCATGCCTCCGGTTCCTTTCTCCAAAGGAAATTGCGCGCCATCTTTCCGTAGGCGGCGCGGCCCATCGCGGTTTTCTTTTCGCCAAAGCGCAGCACGCGCGTGTGCAGTCCGTGCCCGGCGCGCTCCCAGCGCGGCAGCCCCTCGCCGTTCGGGTCGCCGCAGCGGGCGAAGCTTGCGATGTATGCGGTCAGCTCCTTTTCGATCACGCGGTCGCGCAGCGTGTAGGGCCGCCAGCTTTTTGCGATCGTGCCGAGCGCGTAGCGCAGATCTGCCGAGTGAAAGGCGCGGTTGTCGTCCCCCGGCGCGTTCCGGTCGAAGAAGTAGATATAAGCCCCTGTCTGCCGCCCGAAGCGGTTGCCGATCCACGCCATGATGGGCGCATACATGTCGGCGTTCGAGTAGCCGATCATATAGTCGAGCGCGAGCGGCTCGCGCATCAGCTTGTCCACCGGCCTCGGGATCAGCACCCCGTCCACGACCGGCATTGTGCAGTAGGTCGTGTCGCTTCGGAGTTCCTTCATCTTCTCCGTCGTGTCGTACAGCACCTGCAGCGGCGCGCGCCGCAGCTGATCGAGGCTTTCGCAGCCGGCGACGCGGATGTATTCCTCCCAGTAACCGCGCGTCTGCTCCGCCGGGCGGGGCAGGGCAAAGCTTGGAAATTTCCCCGCGCCGGAGAGCATCACCGCGCGGCGGAAAAGCCCCCGGTTCGCCGGATTGATGCACAGATACTGTACCGAGATCGCTCCCGCACTCTGGCCCATCAGCGTGAGATTCCCGGCGTCGCCGCCGAAGTCCGCAATGTGCGCGCGCACCCAGCGCAGCGCTGTCATCTGGTCGTCCAGCCCGAAGTTCCCCTCGCGGCCAAACTGCTGTTTGACTTCTGCGTGCGTCAGATAGCCCAGCGGCCCCACGCGGTAGTTGGCAAACACCGTGAGAATCCCGAGCTCGGAGAGCGCCGCGCCGTCGAAGGTGTCCTCCGCGTTCAGCCCGGAGTCAAAGCCCCCGCCGTAGAAAAACAGGACGACCGGCGCATTTTTCGCCCCATAGGGGACGTAGATGTTGAGATTCAGGCAGTCCTCGCTGTAGTCCGCCTCAAGCGTCTGGCGGTATTCCTTTTTGTAAAACCGGCGCGTCGGGTGCTCCAGATGCTCATACACCGCCCGGTTCTGCGGGCAGCCGGGGCCGAACTTTGTCGCGTCCAGCTCGCCCTCCCAGCGCTCCACCGGCTCTGCGTAGCAAAACCGCTCCGCCCTCGCAAACGGTACGCCCAAAAACGCCGCGCACCGCCCGGTGTCCACACCGTGCAAAGCGCCGCACGCCGTCTTAAGCCGAATTTCACCTTTCCGCATCGAACCGTCTCCTCTCATTCAGATAGCCTCATCTTACCACAATCAGCGCGAAATGGGAACTGCCTGAAAATGAACCCCCACCGCACCCATGCCTTCCCCGAGGGGAAGGCTGTTTCACCGTTGATTCCGCTGTCACAGAATGATATAATGCTTCCATCATCTGACTTGTGAGGGATCACTGTGAGCGAGAATAGGAACAAACAACCCGATCTCACCCGCACCTGTGACGAGTGCGGCAGCACGTATCTCGCCTCGGCGTCCCGGATGACGAACCTCTGCCCGGAGTGCGCGCACATCCTGTATGGTTACCCAAACTGCGAGCATGTCTTCCGCGGCGGGAAATACGTCAAATGCCAGTGGGACGGCAGCCGGAGCGAGTATATACGAGAGCAGCTCGAGATGAAATGATTTACTGTAAATGTGAACGTAGGGGAGGGGCTTGCCCCTCCCGGCGCTCCGGATGAAAAGCAGATAGATAAAGTGTGAGGCGAATTCGCAAACGGCACGAATTCGCCTCACATTTCTTTCCATTCAGATGGTTCTGCACGGGAGGGGCAAGCCCCTCCCCTACGGCCAGAGCGGAAGTCGGCTGTTATGCCTTGTTCTTCTCCGCAAACAGCTTCCGGAACGCCCACCGTGTGAACGGGGCCGCCGCGAACATGTTCCAGAAAAACGCCATCGGGAAGTTCTTGATCACGGTCCCGACCCAGATTGCCGGCAGCTGCCCGATCGGCTGCTTTGCCAGAATCACATTGAACAGAATCGACGCCACCAGGCTCATCGCCGGGCACATGACGGCGATGGTCCCGGCCTGCCGCATGAGCTGGCAGAAATACGGGTTGTCTTTCTTCGGATCGGCCACCTTCGCGGAAAACGCCGCGCCCGCGCGGTTGCCCCAGAGATTGGAGAAGAGAAACACGAACAGCCCCATGTAAGCCGCCTCCACGAGCGCGGCGGGGAAGACCGCGTTCGTCATCGAGGAGAACCCGCCCGGATTCAGGTGAAACCCCATCTTGAAGGCAATGTTGTAAACCTCCATCCCGATGGCCATCGTGTAGGACATGATGAGCCCGAAGATGATTCCCTGCGTTGTGGTTTTCGGCATAAAAATACCCTCCCGAAAAATGAAATAGATACAGAAAAGCGCAGCCTGCCGAAACAGACTACGCCGCAATGACTTATTTCTGATTTCAAGAGGTATTCCTTTTCCGCAGGTGATTATAATCGATTCCGGACAAAAATGCAAGCAAATTCCCGTGTTGAGAATCGGCGCATTTTTTGGTATGATAACATCAAATCAGTCCTAAACGGAAGGAGCTCCGAACCATGCAAAAAACCAAATCCGAAAAAACCGCCCTGCGCGAGATTGGCCTCTCGGCTGCGAAGAACGCCGGCAAGGAAGCGCTGCGCGGCGCCGCTGTGTACGCAGCCGTGAACCTCGCGCAGGTCTCCAAATCCGCCGCTGCGGCGACAATCTCGGGCGTCTTCCGCGTGGCCGATCAGGTCGAGCTGCTGCGCGCGGGGGAGCTGTCCTCCGTCGAGTGCGCCGAGGCCGTCGTGGACATCCTAAACAGCGTTCTGATCGGCACAGTCTTCGCGGAGCTTGCGAAAAAATGGATCCCGCACCCGGTGCTCAGCCCCATCCTCGGCAACACCGCGGGCGTGTTCCTCTACCAGATTGTGAACGCCTATACCAAGATCGCCATGGAGGCCCTCCCGCAGTACCATCCAGAGACGACATAATATAAAAAACATTGTTTTTATGTGAACTGATCAGGAGGGATTTCAGATGAAAAAACTCGGTTTTGGTCTCATGCGCCTGCCGCTTCTTGATCCGAACGACGAGGCGAGCATCGATCTCGAGCAGGCAAAGCAGATGGTCGACCTCTTCATGGAGCGCGGCTTTACGTATTTCGACACGGCCATCATGTACCACAGCTGCGCGAGCCAGCGCGCGGCGAAGGAGATCCTCGTCGACCGCTATCCGCGCGACAGCTTTACCCTCGCCACCAAGCTGCACAGCTCGTTTTTCAACTCCTTCGAGGATCGTGACCGCATCTTTTCCGAGCAGCTCGAGCAGACCGGCGCGGGCTATTTCGATTACTACCTGATCCACGGCGTCGAGGCGAGCAACTATCCCAAGTATGAGCAGTTTGACTGCTTCCGCTGGGTGCTCGAAAAGAAGGCGCAGGGTCTGGTGCGCTATGGGGGTCTTTCCTTCCATGATACGCCCGAGCTCCTCGATGAGATCCTCACGAAGTACCCCGCGCTCGAGTTCGTGCAGATCCAGCTGAACTATCTTGACTGGGAGAGCGAGTCGGTGCGCTCGCGCGCGGTCTATGAGGTCGCGGTCAAGCACGGCAAGCCCGTCATTGTCATGGAGCCGGTCAAGGGCGGCACCCTCGCAAACGTGCCCGCCTCGGTCGAGGCGCTGTTCCGGGCGGCCGACCCCGCCATGTCCGTGCCGTCGTGGGCGATCCGCTTTGCCGCGTCGCTCGAAAACGTTATGGTCGTCCTCTCCGGCATGAGCACGCTCGCGCAGATGGAGGACAACACCGGCTTCATGCAGGACTTCCGCCCGCTCACGGCGGAGGAAATTGCCCTCGCGCATCAGGCGGCGGATCTCATCAGCGGCAAAATCACCGTCCCATGTACCGCCTGCTCTTACTGCACCGAGGGCTGCCCGCAGCAGATCCCGATCCCGAAGCTCTTCGCGCTCTATAACGAGGACATGCGCGAAAATCTCCGGCGGAAGGACGTTTATGAGCAGCTCGCCGCGCGCTTCGGCAGGGCGTCGGACTGCATCGCCTGCGGCCGGTGCGAGGGCGTCTGCCCGCAGCATCTGCCGATCATCCGCCTGCTGAAGGACGTCGCCGCGCACTACACGGATTGCGTATCGTGAGAAATTGACGGGCACTTTGGACTGTGATAAAATAAACTGATATGCAATTGTGGATGGAGGCGATCTGATGTATCGAAATGGTCTCAAGCGCGCGATTGACTGCGCGATTTCTCTGCCGGTGCTGATCATCGGCGCAATTCCGATGGGGCTGGTCGCCGCGGCAATCAAGCTCGATTCCCCCGGCCCGGTGCTGTTTCGTCAGCAGCGCATCGGCAGGGACGGCAAGGTGTTTGAAATCTTAAAGTTCCGCAGCATGACGGTCGGCGCGGAGCACACCGGCTCCGGCGTCTATTCCGGCAAGGGCGACGCCCGCGTGACCCGCGTGGGCAAGATCATCCGCGCCACGAGCATCGATGAGCTGCCGCAGCTGTTTAATATCCTGCGCGGCGACATGTCGCTCATCGGCCCGCGCCCGCCGCTGACGTATCATCCCTGGCCGTATGAGGAATATACCGACGAGCAGAAGCGCATGTTCGAGGTGCGCCCCGGCATCACCGGCTGGGCGCAGGTGCACGGCCGCAAGGACGTCGAGTGGCACAAGCGCATTGAGCTCAACGTCTGGTATGTGGATCACGAATCTCTGTGGCTCGATACGAAGATCTTTTTCATGACCATCTTCAAAGTGCTCACCAATGCCGACAATGAGAACATAGGGGAAACCGTAAAGAAGTAAGGAAGAATGGAAGCATGCTCAATCTGATGTACATCACCAACGATCCCGCTGTGGCCCGCATTGCGGAGGAGCACGGCGTCGATCGCATTTGGGTGGATATGGAGTTTATCGGAAAATACGCGCGGCAGGGCGGGATGGACACCGTTCAGCTGCACCACACGATCGAGGACGTCCGCACGATTCGCGCCGCCGTTTCCAGGTCGGAGGTGCTTGTCCGCGTCAATCCGATCCACGAGGCGACTGCCGACTACGGCGACTCCGCCTGGGAGATCCCCGCCGCGGTCGACGCCGGGGCGGACGTCGTGATGCTGCCGTTTTTCAAAACCGTGGATGAGGTCAGAACCTTCCTCCGTCTCGTTGACGGGAGGGCGAAAACCATGCTTCTGGTGGAAACGCCGGAGGCGGCGGAGATCATCGACGAGATCCTCGCGCTCGACGGGATTGACGAGATCCACATCGGCCTGAACGATCTCAGCCTCGGCTGCGGCAAGAAGTTCATGTTCGAGCTTCTGACGGACGGCACGGTGGAGCGGCTTTGCGCCAAATTCCGCGCCAAAGGCATTCCCTACGGCTTCGGCGGCATCGCCGCGCTGGGCAAGGGCATGCTGCCCGCCGAGCGCGTCATCCGGGAGCATTACCGTCTCGGCTCCACGCGCGCGATCCTCTCGCGCAGCTTCTGCAACACCTCGATCGTGACGGATCTGAGTCAGATTGACCAAATCTTCCGCACCGGCATGGCGGAGATCCGCGCGCTCGAAGCGGAATGCGCCGCGCATGCGCCGGAGGACGAGTATTATGCAGAGAACCGGCGTCAGGTGGAGCTGGCGGTCAAGGTGATCCACGCCGGCATCGTGGAACGGGAGCAGTACAGCACATGAAATTACTGATTACCGGCGCCTGGCAGAGCGCGAAGGAGCAGCTGGACGCGCTGCGCGCCATGGGGCATGAGATCGCCTTCCTGCAGCAGGAAAAGGATCCGCTTCCGGTCGATCCGGCGTGGGTCGAGGGCGTGATCTGCAACGGTCTCTTTCTGCATCATCCGATCGAGGCGTTTTCCGCTCTGCGGTATATCCAGCTCACCAGCGCGGGCTTTGACCGTGTGCCGATGGACGCCGTGAAGGCGCGCGGCATCCGGATCCGCAATGCCCGCGGCGTCTACAGCGCGCCCATGGCGGAGCATGCCGTCTGGGGCGTGCTGAGCCTGTATCATCAGGCGCCGTTCTTTCTGAAAAACCAGGCGGAAGCCCGCTGGGAAAAGCACCGCGGTCTGACCGAGCTTGCGGGAAAGACCGTCTGCATCCTCGGCGCCGGAAGCGTCGGCACGGAGTGTGCAAAGCGTTTCCGGGCCTTTGACTGCCGCGTCGTCGGCGTGAACCGCTCCGTGCGGGAGAACGCGGCCTTCGACGCCGTGCTGCCGATGGATGCGCTGGAAGAAACGCTCGCTGTATCGGACGTCGTTGTTCTGACGCTCCCGCTCACCGACGCGACGCGCGGACTGATGAACGCGCATCGCCTCGCGTGCATGAAGCCGGGCGCGGTGCTCGTGAACATCGCCCGCGGCGCCGTCGTCGAGGAGGCGGCGCTCATCGACGCGCTGCAAAATCATCTCGGCGGCGCAGTGCTTGATGTGTTCGAGTCTGAGCCGCTCGCGCCGGAGAGCCCGCTCTGGGCGATGGAAAACGTGATCGTCACGCCGCACAACAGCTTTGTCTCCGACGGCAATGCCGCGCGGCTGAACGATCTGATTTTGCAGAATCTGAGGGAAGACGCCGATGCATGACGCTGAACAATATCTGCTCCGCGTTCTGCGCGGCTTTGTGCTGGGGGAGGACCCCGGCGCGTTTTCGGGGGACTGGCAGCGGCTTTTGGAGCTGTCCTATATGCACTCAGTCACCGGCATTCTCGGCCACTCGGTCATGAGCTGGCCGCATGAGGACAGCGCGCCCTTCGCGCAGTCCATGCGCCGCCAGTGCCTGCAGACGATGGCGCTGTTCTCTCAGCGCGGCGAGGCCATGAAAAAGCTGACGCAGGCGCTCTCTGCGGAGGGCATTGACCATCTGCTCTTCAAGGGCTATGTCGTGCGCGATTATTACACGATTCCGGAGCTGCGCACCTTTGGGGATATCGACTTTCTCATCCGCCCGGAGGATCGGGCGAAGAGCGACGCGCTCATGAAGCAATGGGGGTTCGACCCCAAGGAGAACTGGGAGCCGGTGTTCAGCTACATCCGCGGCGCCGAGTTCTATGAGATCCACTCCCATGTGCTCGAGACGGATATCTCCGAGCGCGCGGATTATCGGGAATACTTCTCCCACATCTGGGACTATGCCGAGCCGCAGGGAGCGCACACCTATGTGCTCCGGCCGGAATACCATCTGCTCTATCTGCTCACGCACATCGCCAAGCACATTCACAGCTCCGGCGCCGGCGCGCGCATGTATCTCGACATTGCCTTTTTCCTTCGGCATTTCGGCGCCGGTCTCGACTGGGCGTGGTTTCGCGGCGAGCTCGAGAAGCTCGATTTCTATGATTTTACGAACATGGTGTTCACGTTCGTTTGCCGCGCGTTCGGCGTCGAGAGTCCCATTCCGCTCCGCCCGGTGGAGAAGCAGACGTATCAGGATTTTGCGGACTTCACCATGTCCGGCGGCACCTTCGGCAGGTTCGGGCGCGACAGCGCCGTCATCCAATTGAAGAATCAAGACCTCCATGAGGAGAACGTCAGCAAGGGCAAAACCCTTCTGCGCCGCTTCTTTCCGCCCGCCTCGCAGATCGAGCGGCGCTATACCTATCTGCAGGGCCGCCATTGGCTTCTGCCGATTGCCTGGGTGCACCGCGTCATCAAAAACAAAGACCTGATCGGTCGTCGAGTGCAGGAGGCGCAGAACATCGTCACCGCCGACACCGAGGAAGTGCGAAAGCTCCGGCGGATCTATCAGGAAATCGGACTATAAAAATAAAAACCACCTCACTGTGAGGTGGTTTTTTTATGGTTTCAGGTCGATCACTTCGATCTCCGGCAGGTTGAAGATTCGCGGCAGACGGTCGTGCCCGGAGAGGCCGGAGGTGATGATCATGCGCATCTGATCGTTCAGCATCATGTCGCCGTAATCATACGGAGGCCACCAGCCCTGCATCGGGGCGTAAAGGCCGCCGAGCCCCGGCACGCGAACGACGCCGCCGTGGGTATGTCCGCTGAGCACGAGATCGATGTGCCAGCGCCTTGGCCCGTCGCTGAGCGCAACGGTGTCCGGCATGTGCGAGAGGAGAATGGCGGGAACGCGCGCATGCTCGAGCCGAAACAGCACATCGTATTCCGGCGAAGCGTGAAACTGTGCGTTGGTCCGACCGAAGAGGTAGCCGTGACCCATGCTGCCGCCGATGCGAATCGTGTTTCCGCACAGATTAACGTCTGCCCATTCCTCATCAAAAACCGTCGCGCCGATAGCTTTGATCTCGTCGATCCAGTCTGTTCCATATTTTGCGGTGTAGCTCTTCTCATGGTTTCCCATGGCGAACCAGACGGGCGCAATTTCCGCCATTCGTTGTGTCAGGTCGATGACATATGCCTTGTCCGCCTCCGCAAACTGCGAGGGGAACAGATCTCCCAGCAGTACGATCACATCCGGCTCCTGCGCCGCCGTCAGATCATAGAGCGGCGCGTTATCCTCGCCGTAGACCTTGCCGTGGATGTCTGCGACGACCACCAGCCGGGCAGGGTTTTCCAACCCGTCCAGCTGCACGTCATACTGCGTGACCTTGATATGGGAATTGCACACGACGGCGGAGATGCCCGCCGCAATCAAAAGCAAAACCAGAAGCGCCGCGAGGATTCCGGCGCTTCTGGCAATGATTCTTTTGACCTTTGCTTGATTCAAATCGGTTTTCTCCAGACAAAGCGATCCACGATGCCGGTGTAGCTCTGAATGAGCTTCACGACCTTGATCGAAACATTTTCGTCCATATAATCCCGCACCGGCAGACCGAAGTCGCCGTTGCGGTTCATCTCCACGGCGGTGTCCACGGCCTGCAGCACCTGCTCGGTCGTGATCCCGGCGAGGATGAAGTTGCCGCGGTCGAGCGCCTCGGGTCGCTCCGTGCTCGTGCGGATGCAGACCGCCGGGAACGGATGCCCGACCGAGAGGAAGAAGCTCGACTCCTCCGGCAGCGTGCCGGAGTCGGACACGACCGCGAAGGCATTCATCTGCAGGCAGTTGTAGTCATGGAAGCCGAGCGGCTCGTGCTGAATCACGCGCTTGTCAAATTCAAATCCGCGCGCCTCGATGTACTTTTTGCTCCGCGGATGGCAGGAGTAGAGGATCGGCATGTCATATTTCTCGGCCATCGCATTGACTGCGTTCATGAGCGAGAAGAAGTTCGCCTCGGTGTCAATATTCTCCTCCCGGTGCGCCGAGAGCAGAATGTATTTGCCCTTTTCGAGCCCGAGGCGCGCGTGCACGTCGCTTGCCTCGATCTGCGCGAGATTCCGGTGCAGCACCTCCGCCATGGGCGAGCCGGTCACGTAGGTGCGCTCCTTGGGAACGCCGGCGGCGTTTAAGTAGCGTCTCGCGTGCTCGGAGTAGCAGAGATTCACGTCCGCCGTCACGTCCACGATGCGGCGGTTCGTCTCCTCCGGCAGGCACTCGTCGAAGCAGCGGTTGCCCGCTTCCATGTGGAAGATCGGGATGTGCAGGCGCTTGGCCGCAATGACGGAGAGGCAGGAGTTCGTGTCGCCCAGCACGAGCACGGCGTCGGGCTTTACATCCCGCATGAGCTTGTAGCTCGCCGCGATGATGTTGCCGATCGTCTCGCCGAGGTCGGCGCCCACGGCGTTCAGATAGTGATCCGGCGCGCGCAGACCGAGATCCTCAAAGAAAACCTGGTTGAGCGTGTAGTCATAGTTCTGCCCCGTGTGCACGAGGATCTGGTCAAAATATTTGTCGCAGGCCTTGATCGTCTCGCTCAGGCGGATGATCTCCGGCCGCGTGCCGATGATGGTCATGAGCTTCAGCTTTGCCATGCTCACACCTCCTGGAAAAATGTGTCGGGGTGGTTGGGATCAAAGAGCTCGCTTGCCCACATGAGTGTCACGAGGTTTTCCGTCTCGGAGAGGTTGATGATGTTGTGCGTATAGCCGGGCAGCATGTGCACTGCCTCGATCTTCTCCCCGCTGACCTCGAACTCGATCACCTCGTCCGTGCCGATCTTCCGCTCCTGAATCAGCGCGTGACCGCTCACGACGATGAAAAACTCCCACTTCGTGTGGTGCCAGTGCTGGCCCTTCGTGATGCCGGGCTTCGAGATGTTCACGGAGAACTGGCCGCAGCTCGCGGTTTTCAGAAGCTCGGTGAAGCTGCCGCGCGCATCACAGTTCATCTTCAGCGGGAAGGCAACCTTCTCCTTCGGCAGATAGCTGAGATAGGTCGAATAGAGCTTCTTGGCAAAGCTGCCCGCCGGAATCTCGGGCATGAGCAGCGTCTCCGGCTGCGTGCGGAAGGATTCGATCAGATCCACGATCTCGCCGAGCGTCGCGCTGTGCGTCGTCGGCACGCAGCAGAACTCGCCCTCGCGGTTCTCTTTCCCCTCGAGCGCGTCGAGCAGCTCCTGCACCACGTCGTCAATATACACGAGCGTCAGTCGCGTGCTCCGGTCGTTCACCTGAATGGGCAGATCGTTGGCGCGGTTGTGGCAGAAGGTCGCCACGGCACTGTTGTAGTTCGGACGGCACCACTTGCCGAACACGTTCGGAAAGCGGTAGATGAGCGTCTTCGCGCCGGTGCGCGCGCCGTAGTCGCGCATGAGCGCCTCGCCCGCGCGCTTGCTCTCGCCATAGGGATTGTCCAGCGCGGCCTGCGTGGAGGAGGACAGCATCACGGGGCAGCGGTTTTCCGCCAGCTCCAGAAGCGACAGGAGCGTTCCCGTAAAGTCGCGGTTGCCCTCCATGAACTCGCTCTGATCCTTCGGCCGGTTCACGCCCGCGAGATGGAACACAAAGTCGGCCTCCGCGCAGTATTCCTTCAGCTCCGCCTCGGTCGTCTGCCGCGTGCAGCGCAGAATGTGCCCGATCTGCAGGCCGGGGCGGGTGCGGTCCTTGCCGTCGCGGATGTTTTCCAGCGCGCAGACGAGGTTCTTGCCCACAAAGCCGCCCGCGCCGGTGATGAGAATGTTCATTCTGTGCTTACTCCTTTGCCAGCTCCTCACGGATGTACGCGAGGGTCAGCAGCTTTTCCTTCACCTCGTCCACGTTCATCAGCGTCGTGTTCGAGCTCGTGAACTCCGAGAGCTTTGTGCGCTCGGCGTCGCCGTCCTTGAAGTACTTGTCGTAGTTCAGGTCGCGCTGATCGGCCGGCACGCGGTAGAAGTCGCCGAGGTCGATCGCGTGGGCGCACTCCTCGTTGGTCAGCAGCGTCTCATACATCTTCTCGCCGTGGCGGATGCCGATGACCTTCACCGGGATCTTGTCCTCCGGGTCGAAGAGCGCCTTGGTGGCGAGGGCCAGCGTCTCGATCGTGCAGGCCGGCGCCTTCTGCACGAGAATGTCGCCGCTCTCGCCGTGCTCGAAGGCAAAGAGCACGAGGTCGACGGCCTCCTCGAGGCTCATCACAAAGCGGGTCATCGTCGGCTCCGTGATCGTGATCGGCTCGCCCTTGCGGATCTGCTCGATCCAGAGCGGCACGACGCTGCCGCGTGAGCAGAGGACGTTCCCGTAGCGCGTGCAGCAGATCTTGGTGTGCTTCGTCGTGCGCGCCTTCGCCACGGCGACCTTCTCCATCATGGCCTTGCTCGTGCCCATCGCGTTCACGGGGTAGGCGGCCTTGTCCGTGGAGAGGCAGATGACGCTGCGCACGCCGCACTCGATGGCGGCGGTGAGCATGTTGTCCGTGCCGAAGACGTTCGTCTTTACGGCCTCGAGCGGGAAAAATTCGCAGCTTGGCACCTGCTTGAGCGCTGCCGCGTGGAAAATGTAGTCCACGCCGTACATGGCGTTTTTCAGGCTCTGCAGATCGCGCACGTCGCCGATGTAAAAGCGCAGCTTCTCGGAGGCCTCCGGGTGGCTCGCCTGATACTCGTGGCGCATGTCGTCCTGCTTCTTCTCATCGCGGGAGAAGATGCGGATCTCGCCGATGTCGGTCTCGAGAAAGCGGTTCAGAACCGCGTTGCCGAACGAACCGGTGCCGCCGGTAATCAGCAGGGTCTTGCCGGAAAATGCAGTTGTATTCATATCGGTCTTCCTTTTCCTGTGTTGATTCAGATACAAATTACAATATAACACAGTTTTCATCCCGTTGCAACGCCGGAAAGGCGCAAAAGAGCGTCCGGACACTGAGGACGGAGCATTCGGAAAACCCGAACCGGATCTCTGCCGATCTTCACCGCCTGAGGGCTTGCGGGAATCCGTTTTGGGGTGTATGCTGAATGTGCAGAGGGGAACAGATTTCAGAAGAATCCATAAAAAAGCCGAAGGCCACCCGGGCAGTTGGGAAGCTTTCGATAAACCGGACAGGAGGTAAGCGATGCTTTATACGGATCTGACCAAAAAAGCGCTGAAGCTCTGCTTCGAGGCCCACAAGGAGCAGGTGGATAAAAGCGGCCTGCCCTATGTGTTCCACCCCTTCCATCTTGCAGAGCAGATGCCCGATGAAGTCACCACCATCACCGCGCTGCTCCACGACGTGGTGGAGGACACCGACTATACTATGGCGGAGCTGCTGGCCATGGGCTTCCCGACGCAGTCGCTGGAGGCCGTCCGGCTCATGACCCACGACAAGGCCGTGCCCTATCTGAAGTATGTGACGAAGCTCCGGAAAAACTCCGTGGCGGCCGCGGTGAAGCTGGCGGATCTGCAGCACAACAGCGATCTCTCCCGACTGGATGCGGTCACCCCGGAGGATCGCCGCAGGGCGCTGAAATATCGGATGGCCATGGAGATCCTGCGTCAGCCGCCCATGGACGACCCCAATCAGGAGTACAGGATCCGCTTCCCGCTGGACTGGGAGCGGCTGTGTTATCTGGAGGTGTTTTACTCCGCCAGGGGAGTGCGGCTCTGTTCTCTCGACATCGAGGAGGCCCATGACGTACACGTCGACTTCGATGCCGCCGAGGCCGATCGGGTGAAGCGGCTGCTGCCGGAGGCGGAGACTCTCCCGGAGGCTATGGCCCTCTATCTGGAGACCAGCAGCACCGATCAGTTCGTGAGACTGCTGAAGGAAAACGGCGTCCCATACCAATGCTTCCGCTATTAAAGCATCAGACACAGGCTCATACAGCACGAAAAAATCCGGGAATCCCAAAGGGATTCCCGGATTCTCAGCTTGTGTCAAATTTTGTCAATCGGAATATTTTTCTTCCAGATCCGCCAACGTGGGATCCTTCAGATCCGCGTCTGTAAAGCCGTCGTCGGTTCGCGGCTTTGTCTGGGTCTGGGTCTGCGGTTTGGCAGAGGCGCCCTCCTTGCCGTACTTCTCCTCGAGATCCTTCAGCTCGGGATTGTCCACGAGGTCGTCGAGATCGGCGTTCAGCACAGCCTCCATGTGCTCGGCTTCCTTGTTCTTCTGCTCCTTGACCTTCTTCCACCAGTGGAACAGCAGCGCGAGGATCGCGAGCACCGCCAGCGCAATGCCGACGTAGAACGTGCTCGAGCGCGTCACGCTCATGATCCGATCCGCCGTGTGCTCAAACACCTCGGAGAAATAGGCCTCCGCGCTGCCGGAGAGATAGTCGGGGGAGTCCTGATAGACGTAGCCCTCGAAGATCTCCAGCGCCTCAGCGTCCAGCACGGTCTTGGCCGCGTTGCCGGGGATGTAGTAATAGCCGAAGCCGCTGCTGTCCGGGTCATAGACGATCATGAGCAGGTGCGCGTTGTCCGAAAACAGCTGGGAATACAGCTTCTGCGCATAATCCTCCAGCACTGCGTCGGAGGGATAGGTGTCGCCGTCGATATCCTGCGTGATGTACAGATAGGGCTGCACGCCGGTCTTTTCGTAGAAGTACTTCATGCCGGCCTGCAGCGTGGCGCTGCGGCGGATCAGTCCGGTCGTGTCCTGATAGTATTCCGTGAGCTCCACGCTCCCGGCCGGGAGCGGCTCGCGGGCCACCGTCGAGGCGGTCACGTCGCTTGCGGACGTGGGCATCATGACGGACACAAAGAGCATCATGAACGCGATCAGCAGAAACACGGCCAGAAGCATTCCGATCGACCCGCTGAGACAGCCTGCGCCGCCTCCGCCGCCGGAGTGGTTGTAGTTTCCGCCGCCGCCACCGCCGCTGGTATAGATCACCGGACGGACATAGGTGGGATAGTGCGTCGGGCGGTATCCGCTGCTGCCCGGACGGGTATTGCTGGGT
>JAFRDQ010000045.1 GCA_017411225.1 Oscillospiraceae bacterium | reverse complement strand
ATCCTCAAGACCAAGAAGGCGATCAAGAAGGCCATGCAGTACGAGCTCGAGGGCAAGGGCTTCTGCCTGATCGAGGTTCTTTCCACCTGCCCGACCAACTGGGGTCTCAACCCGGTCGAGGCCATGAAGTGGCTGGAAGAGAACATGATCCCCTACTATCCCCTCGGCGTTTACAAAGACAAGGAGGCTGAGTAATCATGACACAACAGTTCATTTTTGCCGGCTTCGGCGGCCAGGGTATGCTGCTGATCGGAAAATTCCTCGCCATGGCGTGCATGCTCGACGGCAAGCACGTCTCCTGGCTCCCTTCCTATGGTCCTGAGATGCGCGGCGGCACGGCCAACTGCTCCGTCACCGTCAGCGACGAGCCCATCGGCTCCCCGCTGGTCGACATGGCCGACTGCATCGTCGCCATGAACCGTCCCTCCCTCGAGAAGTTCGAGAGCAAGGTCAAGCCCGGCGGAGTTCTGGTTATCAACTCCTCCATCATTGACCGCAAGGCCGTGCGTGACGACATTCAGGTCGTCTACTGCGACGCCAACCGCATTGCGGAAGAAGTTGGCAACCCCAAGGGCGCGAACGTCGCGATCCTGGGTGCGCTGATGGCGAAGGCTCCCGTTGTCTCCGAAGACAAGATGAGCGAAGCGATCCGCATCGAGCTCGGCGAGCGCAAGGCCAAGTTCCTCCCCGGCAACATGAAGGCCTACGCGGCCGGCATGGAAGACGCCAACAAGCAGTAAAAAAACCTCAAAAAGAGAGCCCGGTTACGACCGGGCTCTCTTTTTGAATACTCGCTTTTATCGCGCGGGGCTATGGCCCCGCTTGGTCGAAGCGAGGGGCTGGCGTCGCGCCAGCCCGAGGGAGTTTTTTCACCGCACATGTCGCTGAAAAAACGGATTGAAATCGATTTGCACTGTCGGGCAAACTCTGCGAGGCTTTTGTAGGGGCCGACGCCCTCGGCGGCCCGGTTTGAAATCCATCTCCGCTCGGAAACAGACGCCGTAGGGGCGGGGCTTGCCACTCCCGTGCAGGATGTACTGAAAATCAATGATTGTGTGAGGCGAATGCGCATCTGCATCGGATTCGCCTCTCTTTTTTGTACATTTTGTCGAAAAGCCGACGAATCTGACCGGGTATTTCAGAAATTTTTATTAAAATACATGTACAAAACTAATTATTATAGTCATTTCTTAATAAAAATCAAGCTTTTTCTTTGAAAAAAGTCTTACATTATCAAAAAAATAGTGCTACAATATTATCAATTATGATAAAAGGCTATGGTTGTCGGAAAAATACTGAGGGAGGAGAAAGAATGTACGAGATCGGGGATCTCATCGTTTATGCCGGAGAGGGCGTCTGCCGCGTGGAGGAAATTGGGGTTCCACCGATGACGGGCATCAACAAGCAGCGCCAGTACTACACGCTCAAGCCGCTTTATCGGGCGGGTATGGTCTATGCCCCGGTCGATACGCAGGTGTTCATGCGCCCGGTCATCACGCGCGAGGACGCCGATGCGCTCATCGACCGCATTCCCGAGATTGAGCCGGTGGTCTATGAGAACAGCAATCTTCGCTTTCTCAACGAGTATTATCAGGCGCAGCTGCAGAACTACAACTGCGAGGGGCTCATCAAGCTCATCCGCAGCACCCGCGCCAAGCGCGAGGTCATGATCGGCCGCGGCAAGAAGCTCGGCCTCGTGGATGAGCGCTATATGAAGCGCGCGCAGGACATGCTCCACGGCGAATTTGCCGTCGCGCTGGGGATCGAGCGCAACGAGGTGCCGGGCTATATCGAATCCAAGCTCGGCGCGCTCCAGCCGGCGTAAAAGAAGAAAGAGAAATGAAAGACAGGCTCTGCCGATTGGCAGAGCCTGTCTTTCGTATGTGTCACACCAGATACACAATCACCGTTACTTCCGGCAGGAGCGGATCAGGCGGAAGACCTGCTCCACGGTGTTTGCCATGTTGTGGGCCGCGTTGTCGTGGTCCATCGCGTCCTGCAGCGTCGTGATGCTGCGCAGAATCGGGAAGAACGCGTCGATGCCCTTGGCGTTGCAGGCCGTGGCGTCCTCCGTCACGCTGCCGGAGAAGGCGATCACGGTCTTGCCATAGCGCTTTGCGATCTTCGCCACGCCGCTCGGCGCCTTGCCCATCACGGTCTGCTCATCGAGCCGGCCCTCGCCGGTGATCACGATGTCCGCGTCCTTGACATAGTCCTCCAGATGCGTCTCGTCGAGCACGATGCGCGTGCCGCTGTTGAGCCGCCCGCCGAGGAAGGTCAGGAACGCAAAGCCCAGTCCGCCCGCGGCGCCGGTGCCGGGGGTCTCCGCGTCCGCCTCGGGGAAGGTCTCCTTCGCGAGCGCGGCGTAGTCGCCGAGCCACTTGTCCATCTGCAGAATGGCCGCGGGCGTCGCGCCCTTCTGCGGGCCGTAGATCGCGCTCGCGCCGTTGGAGCCGCAGAGGGGATTGGTCACATCGCAGGCGATGCGGAACGTGCAGTCGGAAAGCTCCGGGATCACGTGCTCGGTGGAAATGCGCCTGAGCTCCTGCAGCCCCTTCGCGCCGTAGGCGACCTGCGTTCCGGCCTCGTTTAAGAGCCCGAAGCCGAGCGCCTGCAGCATGCCGATGCCGCCGTCGTTCGTGGCGCTGCCGCCGATGCCGACGATGAATGTCCGGCAGCCCTTCGTGATCGCGTCGCGGATTACCTCGCCCACGCCGTAGGTGGTGGTGTTCATCGGGTCGCGCTCCGCCTCCGGCACGAGCGTGATGCCCGCCGCGCCGGACATCTCCACGATCGCGAGATTCTCGCTCGGCACACGGCCGTAGGCGCAGTCCACGCTCTTGCCGAGGGGCCCCGTCACGGTCACGTGCTCCATCACGCCGCCCATGCCGTAGGTCAGCGCCTCCACGGTGCCCTCGCCGCCGTCCGCCAGCGGACGCACGACGACCTCCGCCTCTGGGATCGCGCGCAGAATGCCCTCGCGGATCGCCTCGCCCGCCTCGAGCGAGGTGAGACTGCCCTTCAGGGAATCGATGGCTACAACAATCTTCATTGAAAACGCTCCTTTTCAATCTGGCTGGCCTAATGATACCATTTTCTTGCACGAAAGAACAGATTGTGGTATGAATAATAGCAGAAAATCACAGGAGGAGAGAAATATGAAGGAACTCAAGCCCACCTGCCGGCTCGCGGTCATTCAGGCCGAGCCGAAGCTGTTTGACAAGGAAGCCGGACTCCAGCAGACGCTGGTCTTTATCCGCCGCGCCGCGGCGCAGGGCGCGGAGCTGATCGTCTTTCCGGAGCTCTTCATCCCGGGCTATCCGTTCGGCATGAACTTCGGCTTTTCCACCGGCAGGCGCACGCCGGAGGGCCGCGCCGACTGGCAGCGGTATTATGAGGCGTCCATCCTCGTCCCCGGCCCGGAGACCGAGGCCATCGGCGCCGCTGCAAGGGAGGCGGGCGCGTGGGTGAGCATCGGCGTGTCCGAGCGCGATGAAGTCACCGGCACGCTCTATAACAGCAACCTGATCTTCTCTCCGGAGGGCAAAGTCGTCTCCGCGCACCGCAAGCTCAAGCCCACCGGCAGCGAGCGCGTCGTCTGGGGCGACGCCGACCGCGGCTTCTTCCCCATGGCAGAGACGCCCTGGGGTCCCGTGGCGAGCCTGATCTGCTGGGAGAGCTATATGCCGCTCGCGCGCGTTGCGCTCTATCAGAGGGGGCTCACGATCTATCTCTCTCCCAACACGAACGACAACCCCGAGTGGCAGGACACGATCCGCCACATCGCCATCGAGGGCAAGTGCTTTTTCGTCAACGCGGACATGCTCATCACGAAGGAGAGCTATCCGAAGGATCTGAAGACCTACGAGCGCGACGTCTCGATCCTCCCGGAGCGGATCTGCCGCGGCGGCAGCTGCATCGTCGACCCCTACGGGCACTGTCTCACCGAGCCGGTCTGGGACGACGAGGCGATCATCCTCGCCGATCTCGACATGACGCAGGTCTATGCCAGCCGCATGGAGCACGACCCCTGCGGCCATTATTCCCGACCGGACGTGCTGGAGCTGAAGGTGAAGGAAGAACCGAACTGATACCACGGAAAAACAAAACAGCGCCCGCCGGGGTTTTCCCCCGGCGGGCGAATCTGTTTGTCAAAAAGGCCTCGCAGAGTTCGCGCCTCGGAAGGCGCGAATAAATCCAATGTCGTTTTTCCGGCGACATATCGTCAGAATGGGCTTGCTCCACGCCGCATCGTCAGACCGGACGCGCTCCGTTCCGCAGCCGAGGCAAGCTCGACGGCTTCACATCCGCTTCTCCGGTCTTCCTCTCCAAATTGAAACAGCGTTTCAATTTGGTCATGTGGAGGGACGGCT
>JAFRDQ010000044.1 GCA_017411225.1 Oscillospiraceae bacterium | reverse complement strand
GCACATGTCGCCGGAAAAACGGATTTGAATTGTTTGCGCTCCGCGCAAACTCTGCGAGGCTTTGCGGCGTTGCTTCGCTCCGCCGTAGGGGAGGGGCTCGCCCCTCCCGCGCAGAACAGGCTTTCCGATGATCCGATTTCGGGTGAATCCGCACCGCGCTTCGCGTAGGGGGCGACGACCTCGGCGCCCTGCGCGGTACATACCGGGTTCTGCACGCTTTTCGGCGAATACGCAATCGGTTATGATTTGCTGTAGGGGCGACCTGCGGTCGCCCGCCTCTTACCAACAGCAAAATCCCACAGGCGGGCGCTGACGCGACCCGCCCTACGGCGTAAATATTGCATTTGCCATGCCCACGAAAAAACAACCCCGACTTCGGACGGGGTTGTCTTATGCCTCGCAGAGTTCGCGCTCTGCGCGAAGCATTCCAATCCGATTTTTCAGCGACATGTGCGGTGAAAAATCTCCCTTGGGCGAGCGTGACGCTCGCCCCTCGCGCCGACCAAGCGGGGCCTAAGCCCCGCGCGATAAGCGCGAGTTTTCAAAAAAAGAGACCGGTCGAAACCGGTCTCTTTTTTTGAGGCGTTTACGCCAAAGCCGCCGTGATGATGGACATCTGATAGACTTCCTCCGCGTCGCAGCCGCGGGAGAGGTCGTTGATCGGGGCGTTCAGACCCTGCAGGATCGGGCCATAGGCCGCGAAGCCGCCGAGACGCTGGGCGATCTTATAGCCGATGTTGCCCGCCTCGATGTTCGGGAAGATGAACACGTTCGCGTGGCCGGCCACGGGGGAGCCGGGGAACTTCAGCTGGCCGACGGTGGGGGAGACGGCAGCGTCGAACTGCATCTCGCCGTCGATCTTCAGCTCGGGCGCGAGCTCCTTGGCAATCGCGGTGGCGTCGCGGCTGAGCTGCACGGTGCCGCCCTTGCCGGAGCCCTTGGTGGAGAAGCTCAGCACGGCGACCTTCGGGTCGACGCCGAAGACCTCGGCGGTCTTGGCGGTCTCAATGGCGACCTCCGCCAGCTTCTGTGCGGCGGTGAAGGTCACGTTGCCTTCCTTGTCGACGGTGTCCTGGTAGTCGATGTTGATGGCGCAGTCGCCCATCGTGAGGATCTCGTCGCCGCGGACCATGATGAAGCAGGAGCTCACGAGGTGGGCGCCCTTCTTGGTCTTCACGAGCTGCAGCGCGGGACGCACGGTGTCGGCCGTGGAGTAGGTGGCGCCGCCGAGCAGGGCGTCGGCCTTGCCCATCTTCACGAGCATGGTGCCGAAGTAATTGCCCTTCTGCAGGTTGGCGCGGCAATCCTCGGGGCTCATCTTGCCCTTGCGGAGCTCGACCATCTGCGCGACCATCTCTTCCATCTCCGGATAGGTCGCGGGATCGAGGATTTCGAGACCCTCAATGTCAAAGCCGCCCTTTTCGGCCGCCGCCTTCACGTCGTCGACCACGCCGACGAGCACAGGCGTCAGGAAGCCGTCCTTCTTCAGGCGCGCCGCGCTCTCCAGAATGCGCGCGTCGGTGCCCTCGGTGTAGACGATCTTGCGGGGATTGGCCTTCAGGATCTCAACCAGATTCTCAAACATGGGTATCTACCTCCATACTATGATTTTTCGTATGTAACGGAGACGTTCTCCAAAGAATCAGTGTATCACCGATGCATAGGTTTTTCAAGTGGAAACCATGAAAATACGCCCGAAAAAAGGACTGCCGGAGCAGTCCTTTTTCCTGTCAATTTTTCAGATCCCGGTACAGAAACGTGACGACCTGTCCGCGCTGACACGGACTGTCGGGGCCGAAGTGCGTCTTGTCGACGCCGTTGGTGATGCCCTGCGACACCGCCCACAGCACCGCGTCGGTGTAATACTGCCCGTCCTTCACGTCGACAAACGGATTGTGTGTCCCGGCGGCGGGCTTTTCATGCGCGCGCCAGAGGAACGTGACCACGTGCGCGCGGGTGCAGGCGCCCTCGGGGTCAAAGTGTGTCTCGTCCATGCCGTTCGTAATGTCGTTTTCCACCGCCCAGAGGACGGCCTTGTAGAAATAATCATTCGGCTGCACGTCTGCAAAGGGATTTCTCGTGCTCGTCGGCTCCGGGCAGCCCATCGCCCGCCAGAGGAACGTGACGACCTGTCCGCGCGTGCACACGGCGTTCGGCGTGAACCGATCCGGCCCGGTGCCGTTTGTGATCTGCGGCTCATGGTTCACCGCCCAGAGAACCGCGTCATAGCAGTAGTCCGCCTTTGTTACGTCTTTGAAGGGATTGACCGGCTCCGGCGTGGGCGCGGGCGTCGGCGTCGGATCCGGCGAGGGCGTTGGAGTCGGAGCAGGAGTAGGAGTAGGAGTTGGAGTTGGAGTCGGGGTCGGCGTGGGAGTCGGCGTCGGCTCGGCCTCGCGCTCCGGCAGCTGCGCGAGAATCTGATCGGCCATATACCGGTGTCCCGCCTCCGTCGGGTGGCAGTCCATCACGATCCGGTCGAAGAACGTCTCGTCGCGGAAGGGCACGGCGTCGTCGATCTCCGTGTCCGTCACGTCGGCGTACCGATAACCGAGCGCGGACGCGCGCGACTTCATGTAATCATTCAGGCGCGTGACCATCTGATCCGAGGCATTGCCGAGGATCTTCAGATCGCCCTCATAGAAATCCGGCACCCGGCTGAAGGGGTTGTACATGCCGACGACCACGATCTCAGCGTCGGGATTGAGCTCGTGGATCGCGTTGATGATCGGCGCCCAGTTGGTCTTGAACGCGCTCTCGCCGATGCCCATATACCGCACGAACTCCAGCACCTCGGTCACGAGGTTCAGGTAGTTGAGCTCGGATGCGGTCATCTTCATCGCGTAGAGGAAGAGGTCGTTGAGCCCGAGCGCGACCGTCACGAGATCGGAGCTTTCAATCTGATCGCGGTAGAACTGCTTGAAGCCGTAACCCCCTTTCCCGCAGTAGGGCGCGAGCAGCTCGCGCACGTTGGGGCGGATGTAATATTCGCTCTCCGGGTCGGCATAGCGCGCGAGCAGGGGATCGTTGGGGTCGTCCTTGGTCATCTCCATCCAGTAGAGGATGTCGTGCAGGCCGTTGAAGTACATGGCGCGCAGACTGTTCGCCGTGAGACTCGCGGAATACGCGTCGTCCAGCAGCCAGCGGACCTCCACGGTGCGCATGCCGGTGTGCGCCAGCGACTGCACCGCCGCGCCCGTCGCCCCGGCGACGAGGCTGTGGTATGCCTCCGGCACCGTGGTAAAGCCGCGCACGTCGCGCGCGTAGGAGCCGTATCCGGCGGCGATGCTGTCGCCGATGCAGACGTAGTGGTCATACTGCTTGACATTGTTTGCCCCCGCGCCGAGCGCGCCGAGCGGCAGCAGCGAGAGCACCATCACCGCTGCCAGCAGCAGACTGAACCATCTCTTTTTCATGCAGACGCCTCCGTTTCAAACGGTTTTTGCAGAACTTCTGGAGAAATTATACCATCATTCCCCATGCTCGGCAAGAAACTCCGGGCTTTTCTGCGCTGCTCGGAGGTCGACAAAACAAAAAAGCACGGCTCCGAAGAGCCGTGCTGATGGTCGGAAACGCTGAGGAGTCCAATCTCAACGTATTTCACCGCCATTATCCGAAAAATCCGGTTATTTTGCAAGGGTGATGTCAAAATCTGCAGTTTTGATGTATAAATCAGCAGCGGAGCCGGCTGTGATGTGCTTCAGAGAGGCCCAGAACTGCGTGTCGGGGTCGTGCGTCCCGGTCAGCAGCGCCGCAACGTCTTCGCTGTCCGCGGCGTCGCTTGTGTGCCACAGGAGGGTGAGCGCCTCGGCGCGCGTGCACGGCTCGTCCGGGTGAAACGCGTCCGACGCCTTCACGATGCCGGTCTCGACGGCCCAGAGCACCGCCTTGTAAAAGGAATCCGAGGGCTGCACGTCCGAAAACGGGTTCGCTGCGGCTTTCGGCTCCGGCGCGCCGCGCAGCTGCCACAGCAGCTCTACGGTCTCCCCGCGCGTTTTGGGCAGCGCGGCGGTCTCCGCCTCCGCGGCCTCGTCCGGCTCAGCCTCGGGCAGGGGATAGCCCTCATAGGTCGGCCAGTACTGCGCTTGCGCGGCATAGGCGCGCGGGGCATAGTGACTGCTCGCGCAGCGCTCATAGGTCTGCGCCCAGAGATAGCCCGCCTGATACGCGCCCTCAGCCGTGTTCTCGACCGCCAGCATCGCTTCGAGTGACGCCGTCTCCACGGTCTCAAGATCGTGCTTCATAAACTGCAGCTGCCCCTCGAGTGAGGCGGCGTCCAAACCGTTCTCCGCGCAGAATGTGTACAGCGCCTGCTGCCTTCCGCCGCCCCACTGACACAGGCCGTAGTAGCCTGCGGGGTTGTACGCCGTCGGCTCAAAGCCGCTCTCCTCGGCAATGCTCGCAAGCACGCCGCAGGCCGCGGCCTCATTGAACTGCAGCTCCTGGCGCAAAAACAGGAAAATGGTCTCTTCACTGCTGTCCGCCGCCTGTGCGGGAATCGCCCCCAGAGAGAGCACCGCGCACACCGCCAGCATCCAGCAAATCATTCGTTTCAGCATAGAGTCTCCTTAGATTTGGAATTGCTTTTTGCAGCATAAACATAATTTATAACATATTCGTTGCAAAAAAGCAAATTTTCTGCAAACAAGCTGCGGGTGCGGGGAGCCTCCGCCGCAGGGTTCGGCGCGCTCAATGACCCTGCGGTGCGCAGCGATTGGAATGCCGAGCTCGGGCGAATCCGCTCCTCATCCACCGTAGGGGCGGATATCATCCGCCCCTACGGTGGGAAGCCCTATTTACAAACGCCCCCAAAATCGTTATAATACAAACTGTTATCATTTATTTGACGAAAGGATGATCGCGTTGGAACGCGGCTTTTCTGATCGGCTGCATGCGCTTCGCGCGGCCAAGGGGCTCTCGCAGCGAGCCGTGGCGGCGGATCTGCACATCAGCCAGGCGCTCTTGAGCCACTATGAAAACGGCGCGCGCGAGCCGGGGCTTCAATTTGTCTGCCGCGCGTGCGATTATTACGGCGTGAGCGCGGACTATCTCCTCGGGCGGACGGATCAGCCGACCCTGCCGACCGAGCAGATCGAGCGTCTGCGTCTCGCGGTGCGCGCCATGCAAAGCACGGCCGAGCAGGCCGCGCACGCCCTATCTTCCCTGACAGGAGACTCTGAACCATGATCCCTCAAGACCACATCCGAAACTTTTCCATCATCGCCCACATCGACCACGGCAAATCCACCCTGTCCGACCGGCTCATCGAGCTCTGCGGCGCGGTGGAGCAGCGCGACATGGCCGATCAGCTGCTCGACGACATGGAGCTCGAGCGCGAGCGCGGCATCACGATCAAGGCCCGCGCCGTGGGTCTGAACTATACGCGAGACGGCGAGACCTATACCCTGAACCTCATCGACACCCCGGGCCACGTGGACTTCAACTATGAGGTCAGCCGGTCGCTCGCGGCGTGCGAGGGCGCGGTGCTCATTGTCGACGCCTCGCAGGGCGTCGAGGCGCAGACGCTCGCGAACACATATCTCGCCCTCGACCACGATCTTGAGATCCTGCCGGTCATCAACAAGATCGACCTCCCGGCGGCCGATCCGCACCGCACCAAGACCGAGATCGAGGACATCATCGGCATCCCCGCCATGGACGCGCCGGAGATCTCCGCCAAGCAGGGCGTGAACATCCAGGCAGTGCTCGACAGCATTGTCGACAACGTCCCGCCTCCGAAGGGCGACCCGAACGCCCCGCTGCAGGCGCTCGTGTTCGACAGCCAGTATGACGCCTACCGCGGCGTCATCGTCCTCGTGCGCGTGATGCAGGGCGCGATCCGGCGCGATATGGAGATCCGCCTCATGGCCACCGGCGCGCAGTACAAGATCCTCGAGGTCGGCCACCTGCGCCCGATCGGACTCGACCCCTGCGACGAGCTCGGCTGCGGCGACGTCGGCTATTTCACGGCCAGCATCAAGAACGTGGACGACACCCGCGTGGGCGACACGGTCACGGGCGTTGCCAATCCCGCGGCGGAGCCCCTGCCCGGCTACCGTCCCGCGCGCAGCATGGTCTACTGCGGCATCTACACCGAGGACGGCTCCAAGTACCCGGATCTGCGCGACGCGCTCGAAAAGCTCAAGCTCAACGACGCGTCCCTCTCCTTCGAGCCGGAATCTTCCGTGGCGCTCGGCTTCGGCTTCCGCTGCGGCTTTCTCGGCATGCTCCACATGGAGATCATTCAGGAGCGGCTCGAGCGCGAGTTTGACCTCGACCTCATCACCACGCTCCCGTCGGTTATCTATCGCATCACCAAGACGGACGGCTCCGTCGTCATGGTCGACAATCCGCACAACTATCCGAACCCCGCCGCGATCGAGATGGCGGAGGAGCCCTTCGTGCGCGTGAGCATCATCACGCCGCAGGAGTTCGTGGGCAACATCATGCCGCTCTGCCAGGATCTGCGCGGCGAATACAAGGACATGCAGTATCTTGACACGCGCCTCGTGGAGCTGACCTACGAGATGCCGCTCAATGAGATTGTCTACAGCTTTTTCGACACGCTCAAGGCCCGCACCAAGGGCTATGCCTCGCTGGACTACGAGTTCTCGAGCTACCACCCGAGCGAGCTCGTGAAGGTCGACATGCTCTTAAACGGCGACCGGGTCGACGCGCTCAGCTTTATCGCCCACAAGGACAAGGCCTACGGCCGTGCGAGAAGCCTCTGTGAAAAGCTCAAGGAGAACATTCCGCGCCAGCTCTTCGAGATCCCCGTGCAGGCGGCCATCGGCGGCAAGATCATCGCCCGCGAGACGGTCAAGGCCCTGCGCAAGGACGTGCTCGCCAAGTGCTACGGCGGCGATATCACGCGCAAGAAGAAGCTGCTCGAAAAGCAGAAGGAAGGCAAAAAGAAAATGCGCCAGCTCGGCACCGTCTCTATCCCGACGGAGGCGTTTCTGGCCGTGCTGAAGCTGGATGATTAAAGGAGAGAACAACCATGCTGGAATTCATCTTTGACACCCAGATGCTCATTGAGGGTCACGACCTCGATGAGGACGAAATTTTCGATTACATCACCGAGCACTTCAAGGGCGACAGCCTGCTCGCCGTGGGCGATGAGGATCTCATCAAGATCCACTTCCACACCAACGAGCCGTGGCAGGTGCTCGAGTACGCCGCCAGTCTCGGCGAGCTGCACGACGTGGTCGTGGAGAACATGGACAGACAGGAAAGAGGCCTGAAAGGATAAATACGATAAGGAGGTACTTTGATGAAAAGACGTTTGTTTACCGCACTGCTTACGCTTGTGATGATCGCATCGCTCTGCGTCGGCGCCTTTGCCTATGACTACATGAACCCGCCGGAGCCCGGCGCGGCGGACGGCTTCGTGGAGACCAAGGAGATCTGGAACAGCAACGCCATGATTGCCGGCAACTGGACCATCGAGACGAGCTATACCTTCGACGATCAGGGCCGCATCCTCACGCGCACCGAGACCGAAGAGAATGCGAACATCCCGGAGGCAAACGGCACAACGACCACGCTCTATGAATACGACGCCGAGGGCCGCCTGAGCCGCACTGTGCAGGAGGACGGCAACCACGAGTTTGTCTATTCCTACAATGACAACGGCACGCATCTGCTCACCTATACCTGGTGGCGCGATGACGAGAGCCGTGACAACCCCAACGTCAACTACCGCACCTACGATCCCTCTGAGGGCTGGTACTGGTTCGGCAAGTGGCAGTTCACCTTTGACGAGCACGGCAACACCACCCGCCGCTGGGATGACGGCAGCAGCGACTGGGTGTACGAAAACACCTATGACGACGCAGGCCGTCTCATCAAGGTCACGATGACCAGCCAGTCTGACGGCGTGCAGCAGACCGTAACCTACACCTACAACGCAGACGGCAGCTATGTGAAGTTCTGGGGAAGCCGGACCGGCGGCGAGGAGTTTACCTACAACGCGAAGGGTCAGCTCGTGAAATATGAGGATCTCTATTCCGATGCCGGCGCGTGGTTCTATGAGTACGACGAAAACGGCAACAACATCCGCCGCAGCTACGGCAGCGGAGAGAGAACCGCCGTGATGGAATACGCCTATGCCGCGATCCCGACGCCGGCTCCGAGTGAACCGCCTGTGTCGTTCACCGACGTGCCGGAGGATGCCTACTATGCCGGGCCGGTCGCGTGGGCCGTGAATCATGACCCGCAGATCACGAACGGTGTGAGCGAGGGCTTGTTTGCCCCAGAGTCCACCTGCACGCGCGGGCAGGTTGTGACCTTCCTCTGGCGCGCGATGGGCTGCCCCGAGCCGCAGAGCGCGAACAATCCGTTTATCGATGTGAAGCCGAGCGATTACTTCTATAAAGCCGTCCTCTGGGCAGCGGAGAAGAACATCACCAACGGCATTGACACTTCGCACTTCAATCCCGGCGGCGACTGCACCCGCGCGCATGTGGTGACGTTCCTCTGGCGCGCGCATGAAAAGCCCGCGGCCAGCGGCAGCGCCCCGTTTGTGGACGTGTCCGCCGGACAGTATTATACCGACGCGGTGCTCTGGGCGGTGTCGAAGGGCATCACCAACGGCGTCGACGATAAGCACTTCGGCCCCGACAGCCCCTGCAAGCGCGGCCAGATCGTCACGTTCCTGTACCGCGATTTGAAAGACTGACCATGAAAAAAAGAGAGCCGCAGCGCGGCTCTCTTTTCTTGCTCTTCCTGTTCTGTCCGGCAGTCTACGGCCGGTGCTTTCGCATGTACTCCACGGTCTTGTGGAGCGTTTCGGTGTGATAGAGCTGCTGCAGATGCCCGGCGAAATCCAGATGATACCGCGCCTGCAGCCCGTCGAGCAGCCGCCGGAGCGCGGCCTTTTGCCCGTCCGCCTCGTCTTCAAAGCAGTCGGCAAAGCTCAGCTGCCGCTCCTCCTCCGGGGCGAGATGGCCGAGGCTCACGCCGATGAGCCGGATCGGCCGCCGCTCGATCTGATCGAGCAGGCGCACTGCCTCCTGCCAGATCGAGGCCGCGTCGTCGTGAAAGAGGTTCATGCTCGATCTCGTGACGCCCTTCATGTCGGCGTAGGTCACCTTCAGCGTCAGGCCGCTGCCGTGCAGGCCGACGCGCCTTGCGCGGTTTTCCACGCTCAGCGCAAGCAGCACCAGCACGTCCTGCAGGAAGGCAAAATCGTCCACGTCCTTCTGGAACGTGAGCTCGCGCCCGATGGACTTTGCCTCCTCCGGGCGATAGGGCTCCACGCGGCGCTCGTCGATCCCCTGCGCAATGCGCGTGATCCACCGCCCCTGCTTGCCGAGCAGGCGGATGACCGCGTCCGGCTGCGCGCGAATGTCGCGCACGGTGTGGATCCCCGCGCCGTGCAGCTTCTCCGCCGTCATGGCGCCGACGGTGTAGAGCACGCGCACGTCCCGGTCGATGATGAGATTTACAAAGTCCTCCGCCGTGCGGATCTCAAAATATCCGTCCGGCTTTTTCTCCTCGCTCGCGGTCTTTGCCGCCGTCTTGGAATAGGCGACGCCCACCGAGCAGGTGAGACCGATCTCCTGAAGCGTCCGGCGCTTGATCGTGCGCGCGATCTCGCGCGCGGTTTCCCAGTCGCCCGCGGTCTCGGTCAGATCCAGATACGCCTCGTCGAGCGCAATGGACTCCGCCGCCGTGGCGTAACTCTCCCAGATCTCATGCAGCTGGCGGGAGACGGCCTTGTATTTATCAAAATTCGGGTGCATGTAAACGCCCTGCGGGCAGAGGCGGTAGGCGTCCTTGATGTTCATGCCCGAGCGCACGCCGTAGGGCCGCGCGGCATAGCTGCACGTTGCCACCACGCCGCGCTCATGCGGCAGCGAGCCGATGATCAGGGGCTTGCCGCGCAGAGTGGGATCGTCCCGCATCTCCACGGAGGCGTAAAACGCGTCCATATCCACGTGCAGAATGATCTGCTCCAACCGGCTCACCTCCCTGTGTTTTTTTGATGATACCATATTGCGAAGCACTTTTCCATATGATAAAATATCTCTGTTAGACTTCCTTATAAAGGAGAGATCAGAATGGTCATCACCATCAGCAGAGAATACGGCGCCGGCGGGCATTCGATCGGCAAGGGCGTTGCCAAGGCCCTCGGCGTGGAGTTTTATGACCGCGACATCATCAAGGCCGCCGCGGCGGAATCCGGCGCGGAACTGCAGGAGATCGAGCGCGTGGAGGAGGAGCTCAGCCGCGCGGGCAGCTTTATGCGCATGATCTCGCCCAGCGCCTACCGCGACCAGAGCGACAACATCCACACGATTGAGCACAGCATCATTCTGACGCTGGCCGCCAAGGGCACCTGTGTCATCCTCGGCCGCTGCGCGGACGATATCATGGAGAAGGCGGGCATCCCGAGCCTGGACGTGTTCCTCTACGCCAGCGACATTCACCGCGCCGTGCGCGTGAGCGAGCTGATCGGGAGCACCAACCCCAACGAGATCCAGAAGAAGATGCAGCACACCGACACGGCGCGCCGCGCCTTCTATGAGCACTTCACCGGCAAGCGCTGGGGCGACAGCCGCAACTACAACCTCGCGCTCGACACGGGCGTGCTCGGCTACGAGACCTGCATCGACCTCATCTGCGAGGCTGCCAGAAAGGCAGAAGCGTTCAAGGAGTAACGCCATTCCAAAAGAGAAAACGTAGGGGAGGGGCTTGCCCCTCCCGCGCAGAAGAAACGAAATCAAACGAAAATGTGAGGCGAATTCGCAATCGCGCGGAATTCGCCTCACATTTCTTTTATGGTTCCATCGGAACGCCGGGAGGGGCAAGCCCCTCCCCTTGTATTATAAAGCAGCAGCAACAGTCGCCCGTTTGGCGTCTGCGTGCTACACT
>JAFRDQ010000043.1 GCA_017411225.1 Oscillospiraceae bacterium | reverse complement strand
AGCAGGAGGCAGATTACGCCTCGTTGATGATGCGATGGATGACCTTTTCGCAGCGGTCGTAGTCATAGACCACGGGAACCGGATAGAACGGGTTGGCCTCTTTCAGCGCCCAGGCGATCATCTGCGGGATGTCTTTTTCCTGAATGTGGTCGAAGCCGGTGGGGATCTCCATGCGCTGGTTCATGGCGCGGATCTCCTTGATAAAGGCCTTGGCCTTCTCCTCCTGAGAACCGGAGGTGCAGACGCCGGTCAGCTCCGCGAGACGGGACAGCCTCGGATAGACCGCGGCGCCGTAGTCCTCGAGCACGATGGGCAGGATGACGGCGTTCGCCAGACCGTGCGGCGTGTTATAAAGGCCGCCGAGCGTGTGCGCAATGGCGTGCACATTGCCGACGCCGGCGCGCGTGAAAGCAAAACCGGCCTTGAAGGAAGCGACCAGCATTTCCGTGCGGGCTTCCATATCGTCGCCATTCTTGTAGGCACGCTCGAGATACTTGAAGATGGAAACCGTTGCTTCCTCGGCGCACCGCAGGCTTTCCTTCGTGTTATACGTCCAGCAGACATACGCCTCGACCGCGTGGGTCAGCGCGTCCATGCCGGTGGCGGCGGTGATCTTCGGCGGCAGACCGCGCGTCATCTCCGGATCGAGCACGGCGTATTTCGGCACGAGCGCAAGATCCATGATCGCGTATTTATGATGCGTCTCGTCATCGGTGATAACGGCGGCAATCGTCGTCTCGGAGCCGGTGCCGGCGGTGGTGGGCACCGCGATGAAGGGCGGCAGCTTTTTCAGCACGCGGAGCAGACCCGCCATCTTGCCGACCGGCTTGTTCGGACGGACTACGCGGGCGGCAGCCGCCTTGGCGGAGTCCATCGGAGAACCGCCGCCGATGGCGATGAAGCCGTCGCATCCATTCTCGACATACATGGCGCGAACCTTCTCGACCGTGCTGACACGGGGATTTGCCTCGACCTCGGAGAACATGACCCACGGGATCCCCGCTTCATCCAGCGCCGCCGTCACGATGGGCGCGAGCTTTTTGCCGACGCTCGGACCGGTAACGATGATTGGCTTCGTGACGCCTTCTTTTTTCAGGATATCGGGAATCTTTCCGGCGCTTCCGACGCCGGAGACCTGAATTGGCCGGCGCCAGTACAGGAAGTGCGCCCCGATGTTGAAGATCCACTGATAACAGCGGTAATAAGCATTCAGCAGTTTTCCCATTTTTTAGTCCTCCACTCTTTTTAATAAAGGTCATTGCTGAAATTTATTATAGCACCTCACTAAAGAAAGTCAACATATGACACAGATTTGTCAAGTTTTACACAGATTATTTGATGTCAGGAGAGGATTCCATGAACACGAGATATGAGCGGATGATCGGCGCTTTACGTGACAATGAGTTGAAAAGCATACAGGCCAAAACCGTTTTCATCGCAGGATGCGGCGGACTTGGGGGCTATCTGCTGGAATATCTCGCCAGGCTCGGCGTCGGGAAAATCCGCATTGCAGACGGAGACGTCTTTGAGCCCTCCAATCTCAACCGCCAGCTGCTCTCTAAGCCGGAAGTGCTCGGCACGCGCAAGGTTGACGCCGCGTCCGACCGCGTTCGGCAGATCAATCCCGACGTCTCCGTTGAGGCGGTTCCGGAATTTCTCACAGCGGAGAATGCGTCGCGGCTGCTCGAAGGGTGTGATCTCGCGCTGGACGCTTTGGATAATGCATCATCCAGACGCATCCTCAGCGATGGGTGCGAGCAGGCGGGAATTGCGTGGATACACGGTGCGATTCAGGGCTGGGTTGCGCAGGCTGCGGTCTCCACGCCCGGTGATCGACTTATGGAGAAGCTTTATCCGTCAGACGGCAGTGAGAACAAAGCCTCTCTACCCTTCACGCCAGCGCTCTGCGCGGCCATGCAGGCCTCGCTCTGCACGCAGCTGCTGGCCGGACGTGAAGTGGAAGCGGGACGGATCTGGTGCTTCGATCTGCTGAACATGGAGCTGGAGAGCTATCAGATATAGAAACGGGTGAAGCGATCGCTTCACCCGTTTTAGATTGCTGCGAGAACATGTATATTTCGCAGCTCGCTGTTTTCAATCGTATCATTGACCGCATAGGCATGCCGCTCGAGATCTTCTCCCTGCGCGTCGGAAAGCCCCTGCGCGCTGAGTTCGGAGCGCACAGCCGAACAGATCTGCTCGATGAGCGCGGTTTTCGCCTTTGCTCTCGCGGCGTCGTTTCCGGTGGTCAGAATCTGCTCCATCGGCTTCTCCAGCTCTGAAAGCGTTTCCAAACCTCGAAAGGCACGGAAACGCCATTTATAATAAGGCTGATAGCGGCAATTGAGCAGAAACACCGCAGACATGGCGTTCGAGACGAATTCCCCGGCGGCGAGCTGCGCGGCGCCGGTCTCGCCATGCGAGAGACAGCGCGGATAGTTATACTGCCCCGCCTGCTCCATAAGCAGCAGATGTCCCGCGAGTTTTTTGAGGCGAATATCCTCCGGGAAAAAGCGAAGCGCGCTGCGGATGCGCGTGACCTCGCCGAGCGAATCGAAATAGACTTCGCCGTTCGTCGCCTCAGCGAGCGCCTGCTCGGGGACGGTAAGCCAATCGCGCCAATCGAGCAGACCGTCCGGCGAGCCGATCAGCTTCTGAAAAAACTCCGCCGTGCGAAACACACCGTGCCGCGCGCCGCCGACCGGCTTCAGCACCGGGCGTGTAACGCCGCGGAATGTGCGCGGGAGCTTTGCATACGCCCGTTCCAGCAAAAACGCCGTTCTGCGGTCAACAACCGACTCCTCCGGCAGGAACAGGCAGAACCCCGGCTCATAATCATGGTCGCGCGAGACCTTGTCGTCAAACCCAAAGCACTCCGAGCCGCTTCCGAAAAGCCCGGCCGCGAGAAACGGCATCAGTTCCGGAAACTGCGTTTCGAGCATCGGTCTGCCGCACTCCTCAAAGAACGCGCGGGAGAGCTCAAGGCCGTTCATAGATCGCCTCCGCTGTTTTCTGCAGCTCCTCCGCCGCGAGAAAATAGCCGTAATAGGAAAAGCTCGGCGCGCACTTCTCACACACGAAGGCATAATAGCCGTCTCTCGGCGCGGATTCATCATGCAGAAGGTCATATGCCTGGTCGAGCAGCTGGAAGATGCGCGTCTCCCCTGCTTCGAGTCCCTGCTCGGCCGCAACGGCGTCCGCCATATTGAGGCAGGTGATCGCCTGCTCCAGCACACCGCCGGCGACGTCCTGCATGACCGCCATGGCCTTCTCATAGAGTTCAAAGGCCTCGGGATATCGGCCGAGCGCCTGACAGGCCAGCGCCATGTTGTTATAGAGTCCGCCGAGGAGATGCTTTCTCGTATCGGGGTTGGCCTCATAAATAACGCGCGCCTTTTGAAAAAGCGCAAGCGCGCGCTCATTTTCGCCGAAGGCGCTGCAGGCTGTGGCAGAATTGACATAGGTCGTGCCGGCGCTGACAGACCCTTCAAAGTCCAGCTCCTCGAGCAGCTTTAAGGCCTCCTCGATGTGCACAAGCGCCTGTTCCCGGTTGGAGACCTTGCGGTAATGGCCGATGAGCTCATTATGCACAAGCAGCTCGCCGCGCTGATCGCGCACGCGCTTTGCTTCCGCAAGCCAATAGAGCAGATGGCGCTCCGCCCCGTCATAATCGCGGCGGCTCATATATTCGTCGAGCTTCTGCACCACGCGCTGCTGCGGGATCGGTTCCGGCTTCGGCTCGGCGCCGTAGGGCTCGCCGCAGAGCAGGCACTGAGGCTCCTCATAGTCCTCAGGGCTGATCGGTTTGTGATTCTGACTCATGGCAATCCGCCTTTCAAAAATCATTTGCATGTATTATACCGAAGGAAGCCGCAGCGCGCAACTCCTCATTTTCAAAGAGCCAAAAATGTGCTACACTGACAGCAGGAGGCGATCGCATGACCATTTCGACCGAGCTGGAGCGCATTTCCCGGCAGGAGGAAAAACTGCGCCGGCAGCATCACAAGGAACCGGTGCAATGGAAAACCGCGCTGGAGGCCAAGGTGCCGCCGAAAATCTATGACAATCTCAAATCCGTCTTTGCAAAGGCCTTTCATGTCATTTTTGAAAAAGGCACGGATCTGATTGAGAAGACCTACCGCAAGGAAGAGATCGAAAAGGATTTCAAGGTGCGGGACTACGCCGTAAATCTTGAAATGAATTCGCGCGATCTGGCACTGCTGGAGGCCAACGCGCATTTGAGCAATCTGGTAAGCCTGGCCGTCAGCACCGTGGAGGGCGTCGGTCTCGGCGCGCTCGGAATCGGTCTGCCGGACATCGTTCTGTTCGTTTCGATGATCCTGCGCGGCTGCTATGAGACTGCACTCCGATATGGATTCCAATATGATACAGACGAAGAAAAATGGTTTATCCTGCTTCTGCTCGAGGGCGCCATGGTACGCGGCGAGGATTGGGATAAGTGCAATCAGATGATCGATGAGCAGATCCGGCAGCCCGTCACCCCCGCAAAGGAGCTGCTGGACGAGCAGATGAAGAAGACAGCGGACGCCTTTGCCATGGATATGCTGCTGACCAAGTTCATTCAGGGGCTGCCCTTCGTCGGCATGGTCGGCGGCGCGGCGAATCCGTATTACTACCGAAAGATCCTCAATTTTGTGCGGCTCAAATACCGCAAGCGCTATCTGCTGCAGAAATAGAGAAAAGATACAGAAAACCCGCTGACCAAAGTCAGCGGGTTTTCTGGTGCGAGAGAGGAGACTTGAACTCCCACGTCGGTTGACACACGCCCCTCAAACGTGCCTGTCTACCTGTTCCAGCACTCTCGCATATCTGCGCTCTCTCAAGCGCAGGAATCATTATAACAGAAAGATTCTAAAAGTCAAGAGTATTTTTGATTTTTTTCGGTTACAGTTTGGAAGCGGCGTCCGGATCGAGATAAACGGTCACATCCGTATGCAGCTGCAGGAACGATGCGGGGATGAAGGTCTCCGGTCGGCCCTCAATGGTTTTCTGCGCGGCATTGGCCTTTTCCGAGCCGCAGGCAATGAGCAGGATGCGCTTTGCGGCAAGCAGCGTGGAAATGCCCATCGTGACGCCGTGTGTCGGCGCGACGTCGAGAGAACCGAATTCCTCGGCGGCATTCTTTCGCGTGACGTCCGCGAGCTTCATCGTGAAGGTCTCAGAGCCGAATTCCGCACCGGGCTCACAAAATGCAACGTGGCCGCGCTCGCCGATGCCGAGCAGAACGAGAGCCAGACCGCCGGCCTCACGAATGGCGGCGTCATAGTTCTCCCCTTCCGCCGGAACATGGACGGCGGCAAAGGGCGTTTTTTCATACAGCAGCGCGTTCAGCGCAGCAGCCTGAGAATGCTCTCCTGCTGCAGCTTCTCCGACGTATTCGCACGCATTAAACGCCTGCGCCTTGGAAAAATCCGCACCGGAAGCTGCAATCGCCTCGAGCACACCGGACGGAACGTCCACCGCCGTGAAGGCAAAGGCTGCGTTCGGATTCTTTTCGACCGCCTCGGCAAATTCTGCCGCGATCTTTGTATACAGCTCCTCGGGAGCGCCGATGATTTTACGCATTTAGATCTCCACCTCTCCATCAAATACAAACGTTGCCGGGCCGGTCATATAGAGCAGATCGGTCTCCCTGTCCCATTCAATGTGCAGCGTACCGCCGCGCAGGATCAGATCCGCCTCATCGGCGCACAGACCCAGCTTCGCCGTGACGGCGAGCGCTGCACTCGCGCCGGTGCCGCAGGCAAAGGTCTCGCCGCTGCCGCGCTCCCAGACGCGCATTTTGAGCGTATGCTCATCGATGATCTGAATGAACTCCGTGTTCACCCGCGCGGGAAAGACGGGGTGATTTTCAAAGGCCGGGCCGATGCGCTCAAAGTCCAGCGCATAGGGATCGTCCACATAGGTGACGCAGTGCGGATTGCCGACGCTGACGGCGGAGACGTTCCACGTTTCCCCGAGCACGGTGATATCCTGCCGCAGGAAGGTTTCTCCCTCCCCCGCGACCGGAACGGCATCACAGCGGAAATCCGGCTTTCCCATGCAGACGCGGACGGTCTGCACCGCGCCGTCTTTCACATCCAGCCAGAGCGTCTTAACGCCTGTCTGCGTGGAGATTGTGATGACCTTCTTATCCGTCAGGCCGCGGTCATAGACATATTTTCCGACGCAGCGGATCGCATTGCCGCACATGCCGGAGCGGGAGCCGTCGGCATTGTACATGTCCATATCAAAGTCCGCCGTATCGGACGGACTGATGAGCACCAGGCCGTCCCCGCCGACGCCGAAATGGCGATCGGACAAGCGGATCGACGTGCCGGACGGATCCGGCACCGACTCGGCAAAGCAGTTGACGTAGATATAATCATTGCCGCAGCCCTGCATTTTGGTAAACTTCATGGCTAACCTCCGGAAAAAACGGGATACTAAGCAAAAAAGGATGTGGTGCAATGCTGATGACTCTGCTGCGCACGGCGCTGGTCTATGCGCTGCTGCTGCTCGCGATGCGTCTGCTCGGAAAGCGGCAGCTGGGAGAGCTGGAGCTCTCGGAGCTTGTGGTGACGGTTCTGGTCGCGGATATCTCCGTGCGCCCGATCGTGGAAGAGAGCGCGCCGTTTTTTCGCAGTCTCGCGCCGCTGCTGGTGCTCTTTGGGAGCGAATATCTGATCTCCGTGATGAGCCTGCGCAGCGCAAAGCTCCGAACCATACTCTTCGGCAAGCCGAGCATTCTCATTGCACATGGCAAGATCGATCAGAGCGAAATGAAACACAATCGCTTTACGCTCGATGAGCTGATGCAGGAACTGCGCAATCAGGGCGTGCAGGACATTCAGTCCGTGGACTATGCCGTGCTGGAAACGAGCGGCGTGCTGAACCTGCTGCTCAAAGCGTCCGAGCAGCCGGTGACGCCCGCACAGCTCGGACTAAACCTTCCGGAGCCTGGATATGCCACGATCCTCATCAACGACGGGCGCACGCTCTCCGGGAACCTCCGCCGCGTCGGGCGGGATGAGCGCTGGCTGCAAAGAGAGCTGCATGCGCGCGGCATCAAGAGAGCGCAGGACGTCTACTACCTGCAGATGAACGACGCAGGAGAGATCTCCCTGCAGGAGAAGGATTAAGTCCGGTTGTTGAGCAGCTTCGTCAGCTCCTGCATGAAGGTATCGATATCTTTAAACTGGCGATAGACCGAAGCAAATCGCACATAGGCGACCTCGTCCACGTTTTTCAGGCGGCGCATGACCATCTCGCCCACCTCTTCGGTGGGCACCTCGCGGTCGAGCGCGCCCGGCAGCTACTGCGCGATCTCGTCGGCGAGCTGCTCGAGAACGGGCAGCGGACTCTTCGGCTTGTCGCAGGCGCGAACCATGCCGTTGATGAGCTTCGCCTTATCAAAGGTCTGGCGGGAGCCGTCGCGCTTGATGACGACGAGCGGCAGACTCTCGATCGTCTCATACGTGGTAAAGCGCTTTTTGCAGGCCAGGCACTCGCGGCGGCGGCGAATGCTGGTGCTCTCATCCGCCGGACGCGAGTCGATGACCTTGCTCTCCAAAAAACCGCAGAACGGGCATTTCATAGTCTGATTTCCTCCCCTGTTGACTGTGTTATGTAAATCTTGATGTCATTATAACACAGCCTTCCCTGCATTGCACGATAAAATTTCATCTTTTTCAGGTTTTTTTGAGAGCGAACCAGATCGGTTCTCTCTTTTCAAGTATTTTGAAATATGATATGCTGAGAAAAAAGAGGAGGGATCAGATGCATCAGCCCAACGCAGTCAAGGTATCATGGGAGACATGGCCTCGGCACGAGGTTTTTCAGTTTTTCTCCGGCATGTCAAATCCGTTTTTCGGCGTGACCTTCACAACCGACGTCACCAAGGTGAAAGCATATACGAAAGCGCGCGGGATCTCCTTTTATTACGCGCTCGTCTGGCTTTGCGCAAAGGCCTTTGATCAGGTGGAGGCGTTTCATTACACCATGCGGGACGGTGCGCTCTATCGTCTGGAAACGCGCTGGCCGAGCTTTACGGATCTGAAGCCCGGGAGCGAGCAGTTTCACATCGTGACCATGCCCGCAGATGGGACGATCGACGAGTTTTGCCGCGAAGCAAAGACGCGGAGCATGGCGCAGGACGTCTTCATCCGCATGGATATGGAGGGAGACGGGCTCTTTTTCTGCTCGTGTCTGCCATGGCTGCCGCTGACGGCACTCACGAACGAGCGGGATTTCAACGCCGACGACGCCATCCCTCGTCTCGCCTGGGGACAATACACCGAGCAGGACGGAAAATACACGCTCGGCATCTCCGTGGAGGCAAATCATCGCTTTATCGACGGACTGCACATCGGGCAGTTTTATCAGGCGCTTTGTGAACTGATGGACAATCTGACGTAATTTCGTCGATTTATCTTGCAACTTGTGTTCTTCCGTGCTATGATAAAAACAACCTGAAAATTACAAAATAGGAGGTATCTTCGCATGGGTAAATTTGCAGTCAAGACCGTGAAAACCGGAATCAAGTTTAATCTGAAAGCGGGCAACGGCGAGATTATCGCCACCTCGGAGGTTTACACCACCAAGTCTGCCTGCCTCAACGGCATTGAGAGTGTGCGCAAAAACGCCCCCGTCGCTCCCGTTGAGGATCAGACCGCGGAAGGCTTCGCCGTGGAGAAGAACCCCAAGTTTGAGGTGTATGCGGACAAGGCAGGCGAATTCCGCTTCCGCCTGAAGGCCCGCAACGGCGAGATCATCGCCGTCAGCGAGGGCTATAAGGCCAAGGCCAGCTGCCTCAACGGAATCGAGTCGGTCAAGAAAAACGCGCCCGACGCCGAAATCGTAGAGGAAGAATAATTCCTGCGTGATAAAAGCTCCCAAGGATGAACCTTGGGAGCTTTTCTTATTGCAGATTCAGTTTTCTCGAGAGCATCCAGTGTGTAATGGCATAATACACCACCGCACTGACGGCGCTGATTCCCGTAAAACGCCAGAGCGCGCCGATGATAAACTGGAACATCATTCCCATCGAAGCAGCATCGCCGAAGAGTATTGCATCAGCAGAAGGACTGTTTTGGATGATTTGGGCAATGAAAGAGACGCCGATGATCTGTGAAACAATGTAAAACACAAAGAAAAACACCACTGCCATGAGTGTTTTTCTGCGGCGGAAGCTCTGTCCGATCGCCATGCAGGCATAGAGCATCAGGCAGAGCGTCACACCGGCCACGAGCGATGCTGCAACAACGGCTGCGGCAGCGCCCTTCAGCTGCTCCGGCGGAATCTGATCAAAGCCGACAATTTGGATCGAACCACCGCTGCCAACAATCAGGGTCGCAGCAGAAACCACCAGCGCAGAGCAGGCAAACCACGCAATTGCTACCAAAAGCTTGGAGAAGATGAGCTCTGCAGTGCTCACCGGCAGCGTAAACATAAGGTAGCCCTCATCCGTCATGTAATTCTTGTGGAACCGCCAGATCATGAGCACAAAGCTCATGGCCACCGTTGCACTCATGGCAAGGGAAAACAGCAGTCCGACCAAAGCCGCAAGTACGCTCATAAACGAGTTGTCCTGCGGAAGCAGATCCAGCACCCGCGTGAACACCGCCAGCACAATCGCCGCCGCATAAACCGGCAGCATGATCCGCGCCGTGGCGCGAAAATCCTGTTTCATCAGCTTCAGGAACATCTGAACACCTCCCGGAATACCGCATCGACACTCTTGCCTTCCTCGGCGCGGAGTTCATCCACGCTCTTGTGGAGCGCAATGTGTCCGTAATTGAGGAACACGACGTCATCGAGCACATTCTCCACATCGGAGATCAGATGCGTAGAGATGATGACCGCCGCCTCCGGATCATAGTTGGAAATGATCGTGTGCAGGATATAGTCGCGTGTTGCGGGGTCAACGCCGCCGATCGGCTCATCGAGCAGATAGAGCTTTGCGCGGCGGCTCATCACGAGAATGAGCTGCACCTTCTCGCGCATGCCTTTGGACATCTCCTTGATGCGCATCTTCGGTTGGATGTTCATATGCTGCAGCATCTCTTCCGCTCTCTGGCGGTCGAAATCCGCGTAGAAATCCTGAAACAGATCCAGAAGCTGATCGGCGCGCATCCAGTCGGCAAAATAGGTGCGCTCCGGCAGATAGGAGACAATGCTCTTCGTCTCCTTCGAGGGCTTTTTGCCGTCGATGAGAATCTCGCCGCTGTCCGGCTGCAGAAGTCCGTTTGCGAGCTTCAGCAGCGTGGTCTTGCCGGAGCCATTCGGCCCGAGCAGACCCACAATCCCGCCGGGCTGCACCGCGAGATCAATATGATCCAGAGCAGGCTGCGAGCTGTAGCGCTTCGTCAGCTGTCTGCATTCCAAAATAGCCATGTTAGTCCTCCTTTTCCTTTTTACCGCTCGCAGAGAGCATCTGCAGCGCCTCGCTCTGGTCAAAGCCGAGCAGGCGCATGCTGACCCAGAAGGTCTGAATCGCCGCTGAGGCCAATCGGCGCTTGACGGCCTCAATGCGCGAAGCGTCCTCTGTGACCGTGCGGCCGGCTGTGCGCTGCGTGAGCACCAGTCCCTCCCGCTCGAGCTCGGCAAAGGCGCGCTGCATCGTGTTCGGATTCACGCCCGCCTCTGCGGCGAGCTCACGCACCGACGGCAGCCGGGAACCGAGCGGGAACTCGCCCGAAACGATGGCGAGCTTGATGTGCTCCACCAGCTGGGAATAGACCGGCGCGTCGCTGCGGATATTCCAACGCATCTGATCGCCTCCTTGTACTTTTGTATTAGGTTATTAATACAATAACACAGAAAAATGGATTTGTCAACAAAAAACGCTGACGTTTTTCGTCAGCGTTTTTTTGATTGGATTCAAATCAGTCAGCCGAGAGCGTCACGTTCAGATGCACCGGGTTGTGGTCGGTGAAGGCAAAGCCCGCGTCTATGGTCTCAACGCTGTTGAGCTGCACGTTCGGCGAGACAATAAAGCCGTCGATCACGTAATACTGTGTGGCAGGATCGCTCGGGTCATAGGGCATGTTGAGCAGGCGGCAGGTCGGCGTCTTCGTATCATAGGCAAACTGCCAGCCCTCGCCGGGGAGATTGGATTCATCCAGCAGCCCGGGCGTCCAAAGCTCATTGTTGATCACGGGGTAGAAGTCCAGTCCGCCGGGGAAGGTCTGGTTGAAGTCGCCGCCCGCGATGACATAGTTTCCGGCCTCATACTGCTCACGCAGGAACTCCGTGAGCACCTTGGTCTGCGCGGCCTTGCCCTCTCCGTCATCGTATGCCTCGAGATGGAGATTGACGAGAACCAGCTGCTTATCGCTGCCCTCCAGCGGGGAGGTCGTCACGAGCAGGCAGCGCTTGAGGTTCGCGGTGGAAACCGGCCAGGAAAACGGGCTCGGCAGCGCAATGCGCTCCGAGGCGCTGACCTCCTGCGCGGTGCTGAGCGTGAACAGACCGCTCGAAACCTTGCCCAGCGGCGGCCATGGGAACGGCACAAACGCGCATTTATAGTTGAGCGCATAGAAATTCATAAGACCGGTCGCGTCCGCAATGGCTGCCGTCTCCTTCACGCCGTAGCTGCGTGTGGAGCCGGAATCGACCTCCTGCAGAATGCTGAAGTCGGCGTCGACGCTCTGGATCTGCGCGATGATGCCCTCCATGTTCTTCTCCACGACAGACCGGCTCTCCGGGCGCGTCTGCTCGCCGCCGTCCATGAAGAAGTCGGATTCCTTGCCAAGAGCGCCGTAGCCGATATTCCAGCTCAAAACATCGATGGAATCGCCTTCGGAAAAGCTGCGGTTGCTCTCGCTGCGATCCAGCATCAGGTTCGCGTCGGCTCCCGCACTTTTCGGATCCAGCTGCGTGACAGTCAGAAACGCAAAGAAAGCTGCAATCAGAAGCACAAGGATCAGAAGAAAGATCCCGATGCCTTTCAAAACTTTTTTCATTGCGGTACACCTCTTTACTCCTAGATAAAGTTAGTATACCACAGATTTCACAGCGGGGAAAGAGTTATCTGTTCAGAATCCAGACGCCGAGATTGAGATAGGCGGCAAAGAGCAGCCAGAGCAGATACGGAATCTGCATTCTTGCGGCAGGAACGCTCGTCTTTTCAAATTCAGACGTCATCTTTGCGACCAGGATCAGCAGTACGACCAGCCAGACCAGACTCAGCAGGCGCAGCTGCCAAAGGAAGAACAGCATCGGCCAGAGAAAATTCGCGGCGAGCTGCACGCCCCAGATCGTGACGGCGCGGCGGCGTCTCTCGCCGTCGCTCTTTCGCCAGACGAGCGCCATACCGACGCCCATGAGCAGATAAAGAATCGTCCACGCGACCGGAAAGACCCATCCCGGCGGCGAGAGCGGCGGCTGACGCAAGGCGAAAAACGCCTCCATTTCCCCCTGCGTGATCACGCTCGAGAGTCCGCCGACCAGCAGCGCCAGCGCGCAAAAGCCGACGTAGGGTCTGATTTTCGTCCACATTTCAAATCACCTCAATTGCATATTTGCCAAGATACCGAAGTTTATGCACCGGGCGGACGAAAAATCACGCAAAGCGCCGAAAATGGCGGCGCTGCTTGCTTTTCCAATGCAAATCGATTAAAATATCGCTGTTATACTCTGATATTATAAGTCTTTGGAGGAGATTCCCTTGTACGACATTTTGAAAACCGTCGATCCCGAGCTTTATGCGAGCATGGAGCGCGAGCTTGCGCGTCAGCGCAATCACATCGAGCTCATCGCGTCCGAAAACTTTACCAGCCTTGCTGTGATGGAGGCCATGGGCAGCCATCTGACGAACAAGTACGCCGAGGGCTATCCCGGCGCGCGTTATTACGGCGGCTGTGAGTTCGTCGACGAGGTCGAGCAGATCGCGATCGATCGCGCGAAGGCGCTCTTCGGCGCGGAGCACGCGAACGTGCAGCCCCACTCCGGCGCGCAGGCGAACATCGCTGTTTACGCCGCTCTGCTGCAGCCGGGCGATAAGATCCTCGGCATGGATCTCGCGCACGGCGGTCATCTGACCCACGGCAGCAAGGCCAGCGTCTCCGGCCGTTACTATGAGCCGCACTACTACGGCGTGTCCAAGGAGACCGAGACGATCGATTACGACGAGGTTGCCCGCATTGCCCACGAGATGAAGCCGAAGCTCATCGTGGCCGGCGCGAGCGCCTATCCCCGTCTGATCGACTTCAAGAAGTTCCGCGAGATCGCGGACAGCGTCGGCGCGTATCTGCTGGTCGACATGGCGCACATCGGCGGTCTCGTCGCCGGCGGCGTGCACCCCTCCCCCGTTCCGTATGCCGACGTGGTGACGAGCACGACGCACAAGACGCTCCGCGGCCCCCGCGGCGCGATCATCCTCTGCAAGGAGGAACTCGCCAAGAAGATCGACAGCGGCGTCTTCCCGCGCACGCAGGGCGGCCCGCTCATGCACATCATCGCCGCCAAGGCCATCTGCCTCAAGGAAGCGATGGAGCCGAAGTTCCAGATGGATCAGATTCAGGTCGTGCGCAACGCGAAGGCCATGGCGCAGACGCTGCTGGACGGCGGTGTGCGTCTCGTCTCCGGCGGCACGGACAACCATCTGATGCTCATGGACGTGAACAGCCGCGGCCGCACCGGACGCGAGGTGCAGGAGCTGCTCGACCGCGCGAACATCACGGCGAACAAGAACGCCATCCCGTTTGACACGCTCCCCGTGAAGGAGACGAGCGGCGTTCGTCTCGGCACGCCCGCGAGCACGGCCCGCGGCATGAAAGAGGACGATATGGTCGCCGTCGCAAACGGCATTCTCCGCCTGATCAACGAGGGCGAGGCCGCCGTCCCCGAGGTGCGCGACATGGTGCTCGAGCTCTGCGAGCGTTTCCCGCTCTATCCCGAGATCTAATCGAATATCATAAAAAGCTGTCTTCCAAAATCGGAAGACAGCTTTTTATGATTGATGTGCCTTGAGCGCGGCTCTGGCAGCCTCCTGCTCAGCCTCTTTTTTGCTGCGCCCGTCGCCTCGGCCGATCTCCTCATCATTGAGGAACACCGCCATGGTGAAGCGCTTCATATGATCCGGGCCGGAGGATTCGACCAGTTCATAGCGGATGTGCTGATCCGCCTTGCGCTGAATGACCTCCTGCAGCTCGGTCT
>JAFRDQ010000042.1 GCA_017411225.1 Oscillospiraceae bacterium | reverse complement strand
TCTTTTCCGACTTTGGCAACCAACGCGAGCTTGACAACATCGTTTCCTTCTGGGAACTGTTCAAGCGCGGCGACGCCAAGCAGATTCGCAAGGACAAGGTCGAAGGCTCATACATAGAAGAGATCATCCGTCAATACAGCACAGCCGCCTCACGGACGTGCCCGCCGCCATCCGGCTCAGCCGCGCCACACTGCGCAACATCCATGAAAACCTCTTCTGGGCGTTTTTCTATAACGTCATCTGCATCCCGCTCGCGGCGGGCGTGTTCATCTCGCTCCTCGGCTGGAAGCTCAACCCCATGGTCGGCGCCGCCGCCATGAGCTTATCCAGCTTCACCGTCGTCACGAATGCCCTGCGCCTGAACCTCTTCAAGCTCCACGACCCCAGCCGGGACAAGGCCATCGAGCCGATCAGCATCCCGGAGGAATTCTTTGCATCATTTACGAAACAGGAGGAAACCACCATGCAGAAAACCATGAAAATCGAAGGTATGATGTGCCAGCACTGCGAGGCCCGCGTCAAAAAGACGCTCGAGAAGATCGAGGGCGTCGCTTCGGCCGAAGTCAGCCACACCGCCGGCACCGCCGTCGTCGAGCTCACGGCCGACGTCGACAACGCCGTCTTAAAGCAGGCCGTCGAGGATCAGGACTACACTGTCCTCGGCATCGAGTAATCACCAAAAGCGCCGCATAAGCGGCGCTTTTCCTTTAAAGCCTTCCCCCATCGGGGGAAGGGGGACCGCGCTTGCGCGGTGGATGAGGGGCAAACTTCCTCCGCAGTTGACTCGATCCCGAATCCTATGCTACACTGCACCAGAGGTGTTCTTATGGAATTTGTCTATACCCCCGAGCTGATCGAATATATGCGCACCAAGGGCAGGGAATACATCGTCGTCGAGGTCGTCTCGAGCGATCATTCGGATTTTGAGGTCACGGAGCTCTATCCGCACATCATCCCCGAGAAGAAGGCGGCGGAGTTTCTCAAAAAGCGCTTTGTCTCGAAGCCCGCCCCCGTGGGGCAGCTGCTTCTGCCGCCGTATCGGCTGCATTATGCCGATATGGTCACGTTCTCCCTGCGCTCCTTCCTCGGGATCAAATCCGTCCGGCAGGAGGGAATCGAGCTGTGAAGCAGGATAACGTTTTCACCGCGCACATTCTGCCGTTTCTGCTCCTCACGATCGGCGCTGCCGTCGCGGCCTTCGCGCTCGAGGAGTTTCTGGTCCCGTTCACGATTCTCGATGGCGGCGTCGTCGGCGTCAGCATGATCCTCGCGCAGCTCACGCCCTTGAAGCTCGGCCTTTATATCGTTGTGCTCAACGTGCCGTTTCTCCTTCTGGGACTCAAGCGCCTCGGCTGGCGCTTTCTCGTCCGCGCGCTCTATGCCATGGTGCTCTTCTCCGTCCTGCTCGAGGTGTTCGCCCCGCTCCCGGCCATCACGGATCAGGATCTGCTCGTCGTCGTCTTCGGCGGCGTCCTGCTCGGCCTCGGCGTGGGTCTGATTCTCCGCGCCGGCGGCTGTCTCGACGGCACCGAGATCGTCGCCATGATCCTCAGCCGCAAAACGAGCTTTTCCACCGGGCAGATCATCCTCGGCTTCAACATCATCATCTACGGCGTCGCGGGCTTTCTCTTTTCCATCGACCGCGCGCTGTTCAGCCTGCTGACCTATTTCATCACCTCCCGCATCATCGACATGGTCGAAAACGGCATGGAGCAGGGCAAGGCGCTCATGATCATCACTGATCAGGGAGGCCACATCGCCGACGCGATCTACGAACAGCTCGGCCGCACCTGCACCCTCATCGAGGGCAGCGGCATGATCTCCGGCAAAAAGACCGTGCTCTACTGCGTCCTCACCCGCATCGAGGTGCCGACCGTCAAGCAGATCATCCGCGACATGGACGGCTCCGCCTTCGTCACGGTCACGGACGTCTCCGAGATCATCGGCCAGCACATCAAGCAGGGAAAAGACGCTTGACTTTTGCAAAAAAAACATGTTAAAATACGCCCGCAATGTGCAGCACAAGCGTAAGACCGGTTGCTATGAAGCAGCCGGTCTTGCGCTTTTTTATTTTATGGAGGTATCTCATGAATCAGCCCAAGGTCAAGCTCTGGACGAAGGATTTCGTCCTCATCATCGTCATCAACTTTCTCGTCTTTCTCAACCACCTCATGATCCTCTCCACGTTCCCGTTCTATGTCGAGCATCTCGGCGGCTCGGAGGCGGCAGCCGGTCTCGCCGCCGCGCTGTTCTCGATCGTCGCGGTTTTCTGCCGCCCGGTCATCGGCTGGATGCTCGATACCGGCAAGCGCAAGGCGATCCTGCTCATCGGTCTCGTCGGCATGGCGCTCATGCCGGTTGGCTATCTCGCGCTGAGCGTGCTGTTTCTCGCCTTCATTGCGCGCATGCTCCACGGCGCGTCCCTCGCGTTTTCCAATACCTCCACCGCCACCATCGCGACGGACATCATCCCGCAGCCCCGCTTTGCCGAGGGCATGGGCATGTTTGGCCTCGCCACCGCGCTCGCCACGGCCTGCGCGCCCGCGCTGGGCCTGACGCTGATGGAGCGCTTCGGCTTCACGGCGCTCTTTGCCGTCGGTACCGGCGCCGCCGTCCTCGCGCTCATCCTCTTCGCCGTTCTCAAAACGCCCGCCGTGCCGCAGCAGAAAAAGCCCTTCACGGTCAAAGGCCTGCTGGATCGCGACGCGCTTCCCGCCTCTGTCACCGCGCTCGTTTTCATGTTTACCTACGGCGCGCTCGAGAACTTCACCGCCAAATATGCCGCCGAGGCGAGCCTCCCGAGCGGCGGCCTTTTCTTCACGGTCATGGCGCTGGTGCTGCTCCTCACGCGTCTCACCGCCGGCAAGGTCACGGATCGGAAAGGGGAGAGCATCTTCGCCTATACCTGCAATCTCGCCATGCTGCTCTCGCTCCTGCTCCTCGGACTCTGGCCGAATCGGATCACCTATTTTCTCGCCGCCGCCCTCGCGGGCTATGGCTTTGGCGGCCTCGAGCCCGCGCTGCAGTCCATGGCGGTCGCCATCGCTCCGCCGGAGCGCCGCGGCAGCGCGAATTCCACCTTCCTCTGCGCCTACGATATCGGCATCGGCCTCGGCGGCGGCATCGCCGGGAGCCTCATCTCCACAATGGGCTATGAGCGCATGTTTATCGCCATGGGCGTGTTCAACGTTCTCGCAATCGTCAGCTATGTCCTCTTCGGCCGCACGCATCCCTCGTCCTTCACCTATCGCAAGAAGCACGGCCTTCTGTAATTCCGCGCCAAAGCCTTCCCCCTCGGGGGAAGGGGGACCGCGCCTGCGCGGTGGATGAGGGGAGATATGCTGCGCAGTTCGTATGCTGCTGCGCGCTGTTCATGCTGTAGGGGCGACCTTTGTCGTCCGCGCAGAGCCAATTAAGATTCATATTATTGTCAGGCGAATCCGCGTCAATGCGGGTTCGCCCTCTTTTTGCTCATACGGGGTTGCAAATGTCCGAAAAGACGGTAGAATATAGCCAGGGAGGTGATCGTATGCCAATCCGTGTCCACAGCGAGATCGGTCCGCTGCGCCGTGTGCTGCTGCACCGTCCCGGGCGCGAGCTGGAGCATCTGGTGCCGCAGGAGCTCGAGCGCCTGCTGTTTGACGATATCCCGTATCTCGCGCTCGCCCAGCAGGAGCACGATACATTCGCCGAGATTCTCCGCGCGCAGGGCTGTGAGGTCGTCTATCTGGAGGATTACGCGGCTGAGACCCTGCGCCTGCACCCGGAGCTGCGCGAGGGCTTCGTCCGCCGCTTTCTGCGCGAGGGCGGCGCCATGGCACAGTCGCAGTTCGAGACGCTTTTTACCGTCCTCATGGAGATCGAAGACGAGCGCGAGCTGATCCGCCGCACCATGAGCGGCCTCACCGCCGAGGAGCTGAAAGGACGCTTGGAGGAAGGCCCGCTCACACGCCTTGCGCGTGCAAGCCGCCATTTCATCCTCGACCCGATCCCGAATCTCTATTTCACGCGCGACCCCTTCGCCTCCATCGGCTGCGGCGCGAGCGTGCACCGCATGTTCTCCGCCACGCGCCGGCGCGAGACGATCTATGCCGATCTCATTCTGCGCCATCACCCGGACTTTGCCGGAACGCCCCTCTGGTATGACCGCGGCGAGCCGTTTCCCATCGAAGGCGGCGACATTTTGAACCTGTCCGACAAGGTGCTCGCCATCGGCCTGAGCCAGCGCACCGGCCCGGAGGGCATCGAGCGCCTCGCGCAGAATCTCTTTGCCTCGAATCAGAGCGCGGTCGAGACAATTCTCGTGCTCGACATCCCGAGCGTCCGCGCCTTCATGCACCTCGATACGGTGTTCACACAGCTCGACTATGACAAATTCTCCGTCCACCCGGAGATCCTGCGCTCCCTGCGCATCTTCGCGCTCACAAAAGGAAAGGGCGGCGAGCTCAAGGCCGTGGAGCGCACTGAGCGGCTCGAAACCGTGCTGGAACAGACGCTCCGTCTGGATCGTGTCACGCTCATCCGCTGCGGCGGCCAGAGCAGCATCAGCTCGGCCCGCGAGCAGTGGAACGACGGCGCAAATACGCTCTGCGTCGCGCCCGGCAAGGTCATCGTCTATAACCGCAACCATGTGACCAACGACATTCTCCGCGCCAGCGGCATCGAGGTCTTTGAGATGCCGAGCTCCGAGCTCGCCCGAGGCCGCGGCGGCCCAAGATGCATGAGCATGCCGCTGATCCGAGAAGAGCTATAATTATGTAAACCAGAAAGGAAGATCATCATGGCCTTTCAGCTGCCGAAGTATCACGCGCCGGACTTCACCGCGCTGCAAACCGCGCCCGACGCGACCACCGCGCCCGCGCCGATGGACGGCGTCGCCCCCGAGGGCTACCACAGCACCTCCATGTACCCGGAGTATTTCAAAATCAACGGCGAATGGAAACTCGCCGAGGAGAGCCGCATGGATTCCAGCGTTGTCCTCCGCCCGGACGGACGGCTTGACATCGTGGAAAACCGCAACCTCCGCGCGGGAGACCGCGTCGTCCTCGGCCGCACCGAACGGGGAGAGGAGGGCATCTATCTCCACGCCCACGGCTTCGATGCATCATGCGCCGATCTGAACGATCAGTTCGTCTTTCGTCAGGGGCGTAGCCGCGAGACGTCCTATGCCCGCGACTATGACCGCCTCATTCAGCTTCTCCAGCACGAGCGCGAGCACGGCAATATCGTCTGGGTCATGGGCCCGGCCTTCGCCTTCGACGCCGACGCCAGAAGCGCCATGTCCGCGCTCATCCGCGCGGGCTACTGCCACGGCCTCCTTGCCGGAAACGCCCTCGCCACGCACGATCTCGAGGGCGCGCTCCTGAAAACCGCGCTCGGGCAGGATATCTACACCCAGCAGTCCGTCCCGAACGGGCATTACAACCACCTCGATATCTGCAACCGCGTCCGCTGCTGCGGCTCCATCCCGGCGTTTGTCAAGGAATATGATTTGCACGACGGCATCCTCTGCGCCTGCGTGGAGCAGAACGTGCCCTTCGTCCTCGCGGGCTCGATCCGCGACGACGGCCCGCTCCCGGAGGTCATCGGGGACGTCTATGCCGCGCAGAACGCCATGCGCGCCGTCGTGAAAAATGCGACCACGGTCATCTGTCTCGCCACCATGCTGCATACCATCGCCGTCGGCAATATGACGCCGTCCTTCCGCGTCCTCCCGGACGGCACGATCCGCCCGGTCTACCTCTACGCCGTCGACGCCGACGAATTTGTCGTCAACAAGCTTCTCGACCGCGGCAGCCTCGCCGCCACCACAATGGTCACAAACGTGCAGGACTTCATCTGGATTGTCAAGGACGGACTTCTGAAATAAGAAAAGGCGCGCCGTCGGCGCGCTTTTCTTATTTCATTTTCTCCATCACAGCAGCGAGCATCGTCGCGCATTCCGCTCTGGTCAGCGGCTCCTCGCTGCGCAGATCGGCTGCCAGCAGTCCGCAGTCCGTCAGATTTGCCACGGCCTGCTCCGCCCAGGCGGGCACGGCCTCGGACGTCGTAAAGCTGACCTCCTCCGGCGCGAGCATGCGGTTGAGCACCACGGCGGCCTCCGCGTGCGTGATCGGCCGCCCGGCGTCAAAGACCATCTTCGTCCCGTCGCTGTAGCCCAGCACCGTCCCGTGCATCCTTGCCGTGGAGACGTAGCTCTTTGCCCATGCCTCGATCGCCTCGTCGTCGCCGAAGCCTGTGGTCATCACGCCCTGCAGCGTCGGCTCGCCCTGCACGGCGAGGCACATCGCCAGAAACTCATCACGATCCACCGCGCGCTCCGGGTCGAACAGCCAGTGCCCCGCGACGCATTGGCCGACGAATACGCCGTTCTCCGCGAGCATCACCGCGTCTCGCCCCTCCGCGCGGCCATTCATGTCGTCATACGTCACGGCGCTCTTCTGCTTTTTGATGCGGATGATCACCGTCGCCTCCTGCGAGACGTTCCCCTCGGTGTCTGCGGCCTTGTAGCCGAAGTAGTCCCTGCCCTTCTTGTTCTCGTTCGGCGTGTAGACGAAGGTGCCGTCGTCCTTCAGCTCCACCGTGCCCTTCATCGGCTCGGTCGTGATCGTGAAGGTCACGGCCTCGCCCTCCGGGTCTGCGGCCTTCAGCGTCCCGCCCACGGACGTGTTGCGGTAGGTCTCAATCTGCAGATTCTCCGGCACGGGCGCGTGCGCCAGATCGTTTTTCTCCGTCCCGGCAAGCGCCGGGGAGACAGACGCCGCCAGCGTCAGCGCGCAGACGGCGGCAAGCAGCATTCGTTTCATCGTGCAGCCTCCAATATCGGTTGATGCCCTTATTCTGCGCCGGGGCAGAAAAAATATGCAGCGCGCTCTTTCCGAATGCGGCGATATGTGCTAAAATATAATCCGAATTTTCGTCAAAGGACGGTTTCTAATGAAAATTATCATCGTCGGCAGCGGCCGCCTCGGCTATGCCATTGCGCGCCAGCTGCTGCTGGAAAATCATGATATCACGGTCATCGAGCCCGATTCCCGCCGCGCGGAGTTCATCTCCACGTCGCTGGACGTCATCGTCCTCGAGGGCAGAGCCACGATTGAGCTGCTGTGCGAGGCCGGCGCGGCGAATGCGGATCTGCTCATTGCCGCCACCATGTCGGACGAGACGAACCTTATCAGCTGCGCCGTCGGGCGCAAGCTCGGCGCGCGCCATACCATCGCCCGCGTCCGCGAGGAGGAGTATTATCAGGACATGCTGCTTCTGCGCGATGAGATGGGTCTCAGCCTCTCCATCAACCCCGAGCGCACCGCCGCCAAGGAGATCTCGCGCATTCTGCGCGTCCCGGTGGCGACAAAGGTCGAGCCGTTTGCCAACGGCCTCGCCGAGCTCGTGGAATATCATATCGGCCCCAAAAGCAAGCTCTGCGACGTGCAGCTGCAGGATTTCCGCACCAAGATCAGCGCGGGCGTTCTCGTCACCACGCTCGAGCGCGGCGGCGAGCTCCATATCCCGAACGGCGACTATGTGCTCGAGGCCGGGGACGATATCTCCCTCGTTGGCAGCCCGCACGAGCTCCACGCGCTCTTCAAGCGTATCGGCGAGTTCACGCACGAGGTGCAGGGCGTCATGCTCATCGGCGGCAGCCGCATCGCCGAGCGGCTCACGATGGAGCTGACCAAGATGCGCATCCGCACCATCATCGTCGAGCAGAACGAAAAGCGCTGCATTGCGCTCAAGGACGCGCTGCCGGAGGCCACGGTCATCTGGGGCGACGCCGCTCAGCCGAATCTCCTGCGCGAGGAGGGCCTGCTTGATACGGACGCCCTCGTCGCCCTCACGGATTCGGACGCGATGAATCTCGTCCTTTCGTCGCTCGCCCAGTCCGAGCAGGTGCCGAAGGTCGTCACCAAGCTCAATGAGGAAAACTATGTCCAGCTCGCCGAGCAGTACGGCGTCACCACCACGATCCAGCCCGCCGCCGTCACGGCCTCGCGCATCACGGAGTATATCCGCGCCATGCAAAACAGCGCCGATGTCTCCGGCGTCGAAACGCTGCGTCTCGTCGCGGAGGGCAGGGCAGAGGCGCTGGGCTTCGTCGTGCGCGCGTCGTCTCCCGTCGTCGGCGTCCCGCTCAAGGATCTGAAGCTCAAACCCTCCGTGCTCGTCGCCGCCGTCATCCGCGGCAGCGAGTGCTTCATCCCCGGCGGCAGCGATTCCATCCAGCCCGACGACCGCGTCGTCGTCATCACGATCCACCACGGCATGCGCCGGATTGAGGACCTTTTGACAAGATGAAAAAATAGCGAAAAAAGTGCTTGACTTTGCAAACTCGGTGTGGTATATTAAGCAAGCGCTGGACGACAGCGCGGAGTTAATGGCCGAGTAGTTCAGTCGGTTAGAACGCTAGCCTGTCACGCTAGAGGTCGAGGGTTCAAGTCCCTTCTCGGTCGCCATTCCCGCGGAGCGTAAAGCTCTGCGGGATTTGTCTGCTGCTGTAGCTCAGTAGGTAGAGCGCATCCTTGGTAAGGATGAGGTCGGCAGTTCGAATCTGCCCAGCAGCTCCAAAAACCTTGAAATCACTGGATTTCAAGGTTTTTTGCTATCTATACCATAATGAAGCAGAGCGCATCCCTAAATGCTCAAATTTGAGGAAGGGATGCGTTCTATTTTTATGGCAAGAAAAAAACTTTTCGTGGATGGTGATATTTCAAATACCATCCGTCAGGTCTGGGATTTATACACGACCTCACAGGCAGCCAAAGGCGTGTGTGATATTACGCTTCGCAACTACAAGCAACATTTTCACAGCATCTCTAAATTTCTTGATGTCGAACGGTCGATTGACGATTTGACGAAGGGCGATTTGGAATTGATGGTCGTGGAAATGCGGAAAAACGGTTTGGCGACAAATTCCGTCGCAACCTATGTCCGCCGTATGCGGGCCTTTTTGAATTGGTGTAATCAAGAGGGATATTGTTCTCTCTCAATGGCGAACATCCGCGAGCAGGACACGGTGAAAGAGACATACAGCGACGCAGAATTGGAGCGGCTGTTGAAGAAGCCAAAGAAGCATTGTGATTTCTGTGAGTATCGCAGCTGGGTTATCGTGAATTTCCTGTTGAACAGCGGCTGCCGAGCGGCTACCGTTCGCAACATTCAAAACAGAGATGTGGATTTGGACGCAAGGCAGGTTGTGTTCCGTCATACCAAAAGCAAGAAAGTGCAGGTTATTCCCTTG
>JAFRDQ010000041.1 GCA_017411225.1 Oscillospiraceae bacterium | reverse complement strand
GGCCGCGGCAGCCTGAGCGGCGGAGACAGCCTCAGCCACGGGCTGGGCAGGAGCGGCGTACACAGGCTGAGCGGGAGCCGCGTACACGGGCTGCTGCACGGGAGCGGCAGCGGCGTACACGGGCTGAGCCTTGGCCTTCTTGGCCTTCTTGTAAGCCTTGCGGACCATGGAGGCGACGATGGCGAACAGGAGCGCCACGCAGGCCAGAATGATCAGGGCCTTGAGCTGTTCCTTGCCCGGGATGTCGCCAATGATGTGGCCCCACGGATTCAGAGCGCCGTCGGAAACACCGAAGGCATAGCCCTTGAAGCCGCCGGTCACGAGGGTCGCAACCAGACCGCCAATGGCGGAGATGGCGGAGATCCAGCCGAAGACCTTGGCAGCGCCGGTGCACTTTCCAAACAGGGCCAGCAGGCCGAAGAGGCCGCCGAGCAGACCCGCGACGGAGCCGATGAGCATCAGAGCGTAGGTCACGAGCTTGCCGATGACTTCCTTCATGACGGCGGGACCCTGGAACTCGTTGATGTAGTCGATACCGGCGTTGGCGATGGTCTCAGCCACGTCGAGGTCAACAACGGGATAGCCGTTGCGGACCATGATGCCGCCGTTCTCCTTCATGTAGATGCCGGTGGCGGGATCGAAGTCCGGTCCGAGGTACTCATCCTGACGGAGGATGGAGAGCATGCTGGGAACAACCTCGTCGCCCTCGCCCTCAGACTTCGGGAAGCCCATGGCGTTGGCGTCCTCAGTATCCCAGAAGCCGGGGAAGACAGCCGCGATCACGGTGTCGCGGTCGCTCTCCTCGATGTTGTTGTACATGGTGTCGAACAGCTTGCCGGGAACCTCGCTCTCAGCGGGGAACACCTGGCCGACATAGTTGTTCTGATAGGCAGGCTGGGTCATCAGGCGGGCGAGACCCACGGACAGGGTCACGGAGCCCTCCTCGAAGACAGCCAGCTGCTTCTCGCCTTCGGCGAGCTGCTGCTTGCCGTCAGCCAGCTGCTGCTGACCGGCAGCGTAGTCGGCGTAGCCCTGGGCGAGCTGTGCTTCGCCGGCAGCGACCTGACGCTGACCGTCTTCGTACATCTGCAGCTTGGCGTTGGCGTCGGCCACGAAGCCCTGGAACCAGTTCGGGAAGTTGTCAGCGTCGGCAGGGATGTCGATGCTCATGCCGAGGGTCTGGGTGATCAGGGGGGTGCTCAGCACGCTGCGGACCGTCGCAAGGAAGGTCTGCTCCGCGGTGCGGATGGCAGCGTCATAGGTGTTGCCGCCCAGATCCAGCGGATCGAGGGGGTTGTTGTGCAGCAGATCGCTGGTGCCGTTGACGATGGCTTCCTTGGTGGCCTTCCACTGGCCGATGAGGCCGTTGACGGTGTTGAGCGTGCCCTGCAGCTCTTTGCCCTTGTTGTAGGCGTCGGTGTTGGCGGCGAGCTCGGCCTTACCGGCGGCGAGCTGGGCTTCGCCGTCTCTCAGCTGCGCGGCGCCGGCAGCGAGCTGGGCTTCACCGTCAGCAACCTGAGCCTTGCCGTCTTCAAACTGAGTGACACCATCGAGATAGGTGTCGAGGTTCTCCTTCAGCTGCTGAATACCGGGCAGGAGCTCGTCGTTGATCTGAGCCAGACCGGAGTCCTGGTCCTCAGTCTTGTAGTCCTTGATATTCAGCACGTCCTTCATGCCGGCGACTCCGGTGAACAGACCGAAGAGGCTCGCGGCGATCAGGCAGAGGCTGAGAATCGCAAGCAGTACTTTTTTCATAGTCATCCTCCACTCTACTGCTAATATTTCGGGCCATTATCCCGAATCGTACTCCTAAAATATAGCTTAATTTTTATGAATTAGCAAGAGTCAGTGAACAAAAAATTGAACGCTGTTGAAAAATTTATTTTTTTAACAAAAAAGTTACAAATATTTGTGCAATTATTCGGCTCATTTATATGGTAAGATATTGTCAGAAAATCCCGAAAGAGAGACAAAGGGGGCTTCGATATGCTGAAAACAAGGAAGGAACGCGCCTATCTCATCGCGATTCTCGTTGTGCTCGCGGCGATCATCGGCGTGATCATCTTCGGCCTGTATCTGCGCCGGAGCGCTGCCGAGGCGGCCGCCGCGGCGACGCCTGCGCCGACGGCGGAGCAGAAGCAGGGCCTCTCTCTCGTGAAAGAGGAGGAGACCGTCGTGCTCGAGACGGTGCAGGACGCGCTCAAGGCTATGGGCGAGCTGACGACGCAGGAATATGCCTTCACGGAGGTCATCACTTATTCCAATCTCAAGCAGTTTCTCGGCATCGACCTGCCGTGGACGGAGACGAACTACATTGCGAGCTATGACGGCGTCATCCGCGCCGGGATCGATTTCACCGCCGTGAAGGTCATCTCCGAGCAGCGCGACGACGGCGTGCACCTGACCGTCACGCTCCCGCAGGCGGAGATCCAGAGCACCGAGATCGACCCCAACAGCTTCGTGCTCTATTCGGAGAAAAACGGTCTCGGCAACCCGCTCTCCGCCTCGGACTTCAACCGGTCGCTCACCGAGCTGGAAAAGGACGCGCAGAAAAACGCCGTCGACAAGGGCGTGCTTGACCGCGCCGACGAGCAGGCGAGGCTCCTCATCGAGCGCTTCATCCAAAGCGTCCTGGTTGATGATACGTACACGCTCGATTTTTCCTCCCGCTGAAGCCTTCCCCCTCGGGGGAAGGGGGACCGCGCTTGCGCGGTGGATGAGGGGCGACGATTGCCCGGATGAAAGAAACTCGATTTCGCTGTAAAGATAGAGAGGTAATACCCATGAAACGTGAAACCCTATTGAAAAACGTGCTGCTCTCCGCGCTGCTGCTTCTGGCCGCGGCGATCTCGATCTTCGTGCTCGCGCAGAAGACCTCCTCGAACGAGACGTTCGCCGCCACGATCGCCTCGCTGGATGAAAAGACGAAGAACGTCCTGCAGCTGAGCGCGTCCTCCGCGCTGATCTCCACGGGCATCTCCGCTCTGCCGGGCGATACGGCGTCTCCCATCGCGGGCAAGCTCGCAGACTTCACGGGCTACTTCCTGCTGATCCTCACCGTGCTCTATACCGAGAAAAACCTGCTCACGATTCTCGGCGCAGCGGTGTTCCGCTTCATCATCCCGATCGCCTGCGTGCTGTGTATCGCCGCGCTCTTCTCCGGCTCTCAGGTGCTGCGGCGGGCGGCGGCAAAGATCGCGATCTTCGGTCTCGCGGTGTTCATCGCCATTCCGCTCAGCCTCCGGGTGTCCGACATGGTCTATGAAAACCACCGGGACATCGTCGAGATCGCGCTGCAAGAGTCTGACGAGATGAGCGAGGAGTCCGCGCAGCTGTCGAACGAGGGCGGCAGCAACGGCGTCCTGTCGCTCTTAAAGAAAACCGGGCAGACGATCTCCTCCGTGCTCGACAAGGGCGCGCAGATCATCAACCGCTTTGTCGAGTCCATCGCGGTCTTCATCGTCACGTCCTGCATCATCCCGATCCTGGTGCTCGCGTTCGTGCTCTGGCTCATCAAGCTCCTCTTCGGCGTGAAGATCTCTCTGCCGAAGGGGAAGAGGAAGCCCGCGGAGGCAGAGGAAGAGACTGCGTAACAGATCCATTTCAAACATCCAAAACGTGAGGCGAATTCGCACAACGATCGAATTCGCCTCACATTTTCTATATCTGCAAAGCGGAACGCCGGGAGGGGCAAGCCCCTCCCCTACATTTCGATCTCCCTGCACGGTGTGTTTCTGTGCACTGCGCCAGAAAGCGCCGAAAACCCGTTTTTGGACGTACATTCTCTTGATATTTGAACATAAACAGACATACTGTCGTATAAGAAAGACATTTATTCTTAATTTTATTTAGCTATTTTGACGGATTTCCAAAATTGCAGAGAGACAGCCTCCGCCGGAGAATGCTAGAATAAATCATCCTTGAAGGAGTGCCCGGGCAGGGCGCTCCAATCCAGAACAAAGGAGGTTATTCCAGTGCGGAAATCCACCAAGCTGCTGTCCGTGCTTCTCGTGGTGTGCATGCTCGTCTCGCTCATGCCCGTGGGAGTTCTGGCGGCGGAACCGACCGGGCCGAAGACCGTTTCGACCTGCACGCTCGGCGATCCGGCAGCGGCATACAAGCTGAACGTTGTCAATGACGCAGCGGTCCGCATGCTCTTTGAGGTCACCGTGAACGGCAAGACCGAGAAGGTCTCGTTCGCCGCGGGCGAGACGCTCACGATCGGCCTGAACGAGGGTGACAGCTACAAGGTCACCAAGCTCGGCAACACCAACTACGAGGTGCTGTCCGAGGCCGCGTCCTTCCGGAGCGGCGAGTATGAAAACGCCATCCAGAAGACCTTCACCCACAAGCTGGGCGACGGCTTCAAGGTCGGCGAGGAACACATCTATACGCTCAAAGACGGCTCCGCCTACGCCGGTGAGGCCGCGACCGTGAACGGCGAGACCGTTGCCGCCGACACGGCGGTGAACAGCCCCGTCACGATCACGACCAGCGCCTCCAACGGTAAGGCGTCCTTCCCGCTCGGCGGCGAGACGAAGACCGCCACCGTGAACGGGAACTATACCGTGAACGGCACGGATCCGATCCGTGCGCAGAACACCGCGAACACCCGCGCGGCGAACCTGCAGACGGCGGTGAACAATCTCTTCATCTCCGAGGTACAGGCGCTGCCGGGCTATGACGCCGCAACGTGGGATGTGCTCACCACCACGATCACGGCGACCTACTCCAGCGGCTTTCTCGGCATCGGCAGATCGGTCACCTTCCGGGCCGGCGCCAATCTGATGGCCTATCAGCCGCTGACGGACACCATTGTTGACATCGTCGATCCGCTCGCGCTCGGCGATATCACTCTGACCTACACCACCGAGACCGAGGCCAAGGCCGGCGCGGTCGAGCTGAACGTGCTCAACGGTGAGCGTCTCGGCGATCTCAACGAGAAGTTCAACACCGAGCTCATCGTGAGTTTGATGGGCATGCTCACCGCCGCGCAGAACGGCGGCGAGGGCAGCGAAGGCTCCGGCATGAGCATGACGAGCTTCACCGATCTGCTCACGAACCCCGATATCATGGGCCTGCTCTCCATCGAGGCGCTCGACAACATGCCCAAGGGCTATCAGGTTGTCCTCACCGAGGTCAACAAGAACGACGGCCTCTATGAAGGCCTGACCTACACCGTCCCGATGACGGAGACCATGTTCATCCACATTGACATGGACGTCATGATGCAGGAAGCCCTCGGCAGCACGCTCTTTAACCTGGCCAAGGGTCAGATTCCGGAAGCGATGCTCGAGATGGACATGTATCTCCCCGTCAGCATCGGCCAGAGCTTCGCGCTCGAGGGCGTGCGCGCGGGCGACTATACGCTCACGATCACCTCTCCCGGCGAGGGCTGGATCCCCGCCGGTGCGAATTCCTTTAACGTCACCGTCACCGACGGCGGCACGGTGAGCAATGTCGGCGGCAGCCATGTCTACGGCAGCATCCGCACCAGCACGCTCATCACCCCGCTCACGCAGGCGATGGGGCTGGATCTCGGCTGCCTCGGCGGCCTCGCGGGACTGATGCTCGGCTCCAACTCGCTCAAGATGGTCAACACCACCGGCGTGGTCTTCAACCACATCTGGAACCACATTGAGTTCACCAACGCCGCGCTGAACGTCAGCGATGACGGCAGGGTGACGACGACCGGCGTTCCCGGCGCGACCTTCCTGCTCGTGGATCGTGACCGCTTTAATGCCCTGATTGACTCCCTGCTCGGCGTCGGCAAGGCGGTGCTCGACAGCGTCGTCGGCGGCATCCGCTTCGACGAGCTGCTCGGTCTCAAGCAGGAGATCAACGAGGGCGAGGGCGGCGAGATTGAGGCCGAGCCCGGCATGATGGAGCGCATTCTCGTCTCCGTGCTGGCGCTGGGCGACCGCCTCGGCGGCATCAACATCCCGCCGATGCTCGAATCCGTCGCGGATGAAACTGGTCTCGTGACCTTCGATCCGCAGGACAATGTCTCGCTCCAGAAGCTCATCGATCTCATCCCGAAGCTGATGGACGCCGTGAACGGCATCGGCAACCTCGTGAGCAGCGTCGGCTCGCTCATCCCGAGCGGCGGTGAAGCCTCCGAGCCCGCGCAGCCTGCGGAGGGCGGCGAGACCGGTGGGACCGGCGGCGAAGCCTCCGAGCCCGCGCAGCCTGCCTCCGGCGGCAGCGGCATGGCGGATCTCGGCGGACTCGATATGGCCACGGTGCTGCAGCTGCTCGGCTCCATCGCCGATCCCGATCAGATCGGCGCGCTCATGGGCTTGCTCAATGCCTTCGGCGGCACTGGCGGCGCCTCTGAGCCGACCGAGCCCACGGAGCCGACCGAGCCCACGGAGCCCACGGAGCCCACGGAACCCACGGAACCCACGGAGCCTGCCGAGCCCGCGCCGGATATGATGGAAGTGCTCATGAACCTGCTGCAGGACTTCGGCGGCGGTGATCTCGGCTTTGCGCTGCTGAACCTCGTCGGCCTGTCCGACGGCCGCTTCCCGACCAGCAATTACATCCTGATTCAGACCGCGGTTCCCGAGGGCCGCGTGCGCAACCCGATGATGTACGTCTTCCAGAACACCTGGAACGCGGAGGATCAGGCATATCATACCTATGCGAGCATCGATCTCGCGGGCGTCATGTCCAATGAGCAGTTCGCGGAGTTCGCCGGACGGCTCGAGCAGTCCTACGTCGTGCTTGAGGATCTCTTCGCCCGTATGGCGACGACCGCCGACGGCGGTCTGAGCCTGATGCGCGCCTTCATCGGCGAGGGCGAGAGCTACAATTCCATCGCGCTGCTGGATCACTGGGATGCTGTCGTTGCGCAGATCATGGCGCAGATCGAGGCGGCCAGAGCCGCGGCGGAGGAGCCCGCAGTCGAGCCTGAGGAGCCCGCAGTCGAGCCTGAGGAGCCCGCAGTCGAGCCCGAGGAGCCCGTGGTCGAGCCCGAGGAGCCCGTGGTCGAGCCCGAGGTGCCAGCAGTTGAGCCCGAGGTGCCCGCGGCGCCGGAGTTTGACGCCAAGGCGGCGCTCGCCGGCATCATCGATCAGGTGCTCAATACCTACGTGCCCAAGGCGGCGGTGCTGTCCTATGCCTCCAACCTGATCTACCGCCTCAGCGGCGGCATGATCCAGAGCCAGCAGGAGGCCGCCGATCTGCTCGTCAGCATGACGATGGGCGAGGATATGACCTTCTCGAACTTCAATGCGAAGATCCAGAAGATCCTCTCCGACGCCGACTTTGTCCTGAGCGGCGAGGTCACAAAGAACTGGTATTACTACGATGTGAACCCGAATATCTTCACCAACGTCAACATCGCCTACCATTACATCCTCAACGAGATGCTGCCTCCCGAGCTCGCAGTCGTCATCGAGCGCGCACTGCAGAGCGGCATCGATCAGGGCGAGGCGCTCGTCGATCAGATTCTCGACCAGATCGCCAACGGCTGCGATCCCGAGGTCGACGTGCCGGCTGAGCCGGATGTGCCGGCCCAGCCCGATCAGCCTGACACGCCCGATACGCCCGCCCAGCCCGACAATCCGGGCGGCAGCGGCGGCAGCTTCATCGGCGGCATGTTCGACTTCATCGGCGGCATCATCGATTACTGGAGACACCACTAAAGAACCCAAAACAGGAATGGGCTTGTGCCCATTCCTGTTTTGAAGCCTGACAAAGAACCGTGTTCTTTGTCAGGCGAAGGGATACTCGCGCTCCATCGCGGCGGGCGTTGCCCGCCTTGGTCGGCGCGAGGGCGCGGCGTCACGCCGCGCTTAGGGAGTTTTTCCGCCGCACATGTCGCCGGAAAAACGATTGAATTGGATTTGCGGCTTCCGAGCCGCGAACTCTGCGAGGCTTTTTGACAACACGAAAACAGGAATGGGAATCGATCCCATTCCTGTTTCAGTGCATCAGCAAGGCAAGGAGGGGAAAAGTATGGATCTGCTCGCACCGCTCAACCGCGCGATCATGGCGGTGCATGACGCCGGACTGACCACCGCTTTTTATCACGCGTGGATCGTCGTGGTGTACATCGTCGTTGCGGCGTTCTGCCTGTATTGGCGGCGGCATTACGGCTATGGCTGGTTTCACGCGCTGCTGATCCCGCTTGTGCTTTTGATCTCCTTCTATCTCTGTGTGCTGCTCATGGGCTGGGTGCGCTCCGGCTTCACGTTCCTCGGCTCGAAGAACGTCGAGCTCGGCTATCCCTTCGTCCCGCTCATGGTCATGGGCGCTGCCCGACTCATGAGGGACGACTGGCGGCGGATGCTCGATTTCATGACGCCGGGCTATGCGCTCATGCTCTCGGTGTTCAAGGTCTCCTGCTGCTTTGCCGGCTGCTGCTTCGGCCATCCGGCGGCGCATGGGCTCTGGAACCCGATCTTCGGCGAGACGCTCTTTCCCGTCCAGCTCGTGGAGAGCGCGGCAGTGCTGATCCTGTGCGTCGTCTGCTGTCTGGCGGCAAAGAGACGCGGTTACCGCCCCACGGGGCGGCTCTATCCGCTGTTTCTGCTCCTGTTCGGAACGTTTCGCTTTTTCGCAGACTTCCTGCGCCTCAGCCCCACGCTCCTCTGGGGTCTGTCCGACCTCGCCCTCTGGGCGCTCGCCATGGTCGCCATCGGCGCAATGTGGCTGGCTGCGAAAAAAACGCATTCCGCATGAAAAGAGACCCTACGTGGGATTGGCCTCGCAAAGTTTGCCCGACAGGGCAAATAAAACCCAATTCGATTTTTCAGCGACATGTGCGGTGAAAAATCTCCTTCGGGCGCGCGTGACGCGCGCCCCTCGCTTCGACCAAACCGGGCAAAGCCCGGTGCGATAAAAGCGAGTACCAAAAAGAGAGCCCGGCTATGCCGGGCTCTCTTTTTGATTATTTTTTCGGGTGCGTTGCCTTCATGCGCTGGCTGTGATCCAAAATCCGCTTGCGGATGCGCAGATTCTGCGGCGTGACCTCCAGGAGCTCATCGTCGGCGAGGAACTCCAGGCACTGCTCCAGACTCAGCTGGCGCGGCGGCACAAGGCGGAGCGCCTCGTCGGAGCCGGCGGCGCGCATGTTCGTCAGCTGCTTTTTCTTGCAGACGTTCACGCTGATGTCCTCGGCCTTCGGGCAGACGCCGACGACCATGCCCTCATAGACCGGCACGCCCGGCCCGATGAAGAGCTGGCCGCGCTCCTGCGCGTTGAAGAGGCCATAGGTCACGCTCTCGCCCGTCTCGAAGGCGACGAGGGAGCCCGTGCCGCGGCGCTGCAGCTCGCCCTTGAACGGGGCGTAGGAGTCGAACACGCTCGCCATGATGCCCTCGCCCTTCGTGTCGGTGAGAAATTCGTTACGATAGCCGAACAGGCCGCGGCTCGGCACGATGAACTCGAGTCTCGTGCGCTTGCCGATCGGCAGCATCTCCTGCATCTCGCCCTTGCGGGACGAGAGCTTTTCGATCACGGCGCCGCAGGCCTCGGTCGGCACGTCGGCCACGAGACGCTCCATCGGCTCGCAGCGCACGCCGTCGATCGTCTGATACAGCACGCGCGGGGGAGATACCTGGAACTCATAGCCCTCGCGGCGCATCGTCTCGATCAGGATCGAGAGACTCATCTCGCCGCGTCCGGCCACGTTGAAGGAGTCCGTCGCGTTTTCAATTTCGCTCACGCGCAGGCTCACGTCCTTGAGCGTCTCGCGCATGAGACGGTCGCGAATCTGGCGGCTCGTCACGTACTTGCCCTCGCGTCCGGCGAAGGGGCCGTCGTTGACGGAGAAGGTCATCTCCAGCGTCGGGGCGGAGATCTTCACAAATTCGATCGGCTCCACGCAGTCGGTCGCGCAGATCGTGTCGCCGATGGTGATATCGCCGATGCCGCTCATCGCGATGATGTTGCCGGCGGTGGCCTCCTGCACGGGCACGCGGTTGAGGCCCTCGAACTGATACATGCTCACGGCCTGGGCCTTCTTCGGCGCCGCGTCCGGCGCGTGGTAGTTGCACACGGCGATCTCCTGGTTCTGCTTGACTGTGCCGCGCTCGATGCGGCCGATCGCGATGCGGCCGACGAACTCGTTGTAGTCGATGCTGGAGACCAGCATCTGGAACGGGGCCTCCGTGTCCATCTCCGGCGCGGGGATGTAGTCGAGGATCGTGTCGAAAAGGGGCTTGAGATCCGTGCCCGCCACCTCGGGGGAGAGGCTCGCCGTGCCGTTGCGGCCGGAGCAGAAGAGCATGGGGGAGTCGAGCTGCTCATCCGTCGCGTCGAGATCCATCAGCAGCTCGAGCACCTCGTCCACGACCTCATAGATGCGCTGGTCGGGGCGGTCGATCTTGTTCACAACGACGATCACGCGGTGGCCGAGCTCAAGGGCCTTTCCGAGCACGAAGCGCGTCTGCGGCATGGGGCCCTCGGCCGCGTCCACGAGCAGGATGACGCCGTTGACCATCTTGAGCACGCGCTCCACCTCGCCGCCGAAGTCGGCGTGACCCGGGGTGTCGACGATGTTGATCTTCGTGTCGCCGTAGCGCACGGCGGTGTTCTTGGCGAGGATCGTGATGCCGCGCTCGCGCTCGAGGTCGTTCGAGTCCATGACGCGGTCGACGATCTCCTGGTTCTCGCGGTACACGCCGCCCTGCTTGAGCATCTCGTCCACGAGCGTGGTCTTGCCGTGGTCAACGTGGGCGATGATGGCAATGTTTCTCAGCTTGTCCATTGGAATCACTCTTTCAGTATACTGGATTTACACAAATCGTTATTTTATCATTGTGCTCCTGTGATTGCAAGCATTTCCGGCCCGGAAAGGGGCTGTTTTTCGCATTTTTCCCGTTCAGGACGCGACGACCTGTCAAAAAATTTACAATTTATTATTATTTTTTGTGGTATAATAATATGTCAACTGATTGAGAAGAAAGGACTGTGTCCGGTGGAGGACAAAAAGACATCGCTCATTTACCGCATCATCCGCTGGCTGGTGTGGCTGTTTTATCCGAAAACCAAATTCGTCGGCGTGGAGAACATCCCGCAGGAGGCCTCCGTTATCGTCGGCAACCACACGCAGATGAACGGCCCGATTGTGGGCGAGCTCTATTTCCCGGGGAAGAAATACATCTGGTGCGCCGGGGAGATGCTCGAGTGGAAGGACGTGCACGGCTACGCCTTCCGCGATTTCTGGAGCCAGAAGCCGAAGTGGACGCACTGGTTTTATAAGCTCCTGTCTTACATCATCACGCCGCTCGCGGTCTGCATCTTCAATAACGCGCACACGATCCCCGTCTGGCACGATACGCGGCTGGTCTCCACCTTCCGCACCTCCATGCAGCGCCTGCAGGAGGGGACCCACCTCATCATCTTCCCGGAGAAGGATCAGCACTATAACAGCATCGTCTACGAGTTTCAGGATCGCTTCATCGACCTCGCACGCATGTATTACCGCCGCACCGGCACGGCGCTGCAGTTCGTGCCCATGTATATCGCTCCCGCGCTCAAAACGGTCTATCTCGGAAAGCCGATCACCTTCGACCCGGCAGCGAAGATCGACGATGAGCGCGAGCGCATTGCGACTTATCTCAAGGAGGAGATCACGCGCATCGCAAGGTCTCTCCCCGAGCACACGGTCGTGCCCTACCGCAACATTCCCCGTCGGCTCTGGCCGAAGAATACGGACTGAAAGGAGGCCGCTGACATGTTCCATAAAACCCCTGTGGTGGACTACCGCCGGTTTCGGCTCTCGAAGCTGAACGAGCCGGAGTTTTCCCATTTGAAGCTGCTGGGCGGCTGGATCTTCTACTTTCTGATGTATTTTATCACCGAGAACCTGATCCCCGCGTCGAGCTGCCATCCGATCCACTGCGTGCTGGACGACATGATCCCGTTCAACGAGCTCTTTGTCATCCCGTATGTGTTCTGGTATGTGCTCGTCGGCGGGTCGCTGCTGTACTATGCGCTCTATAACATCGAGGGCTTCAAGCGTCTGCAGTGGTTCATCATCCTCACGCAGGTCATCGCCATGACGATCTATGTGCTCTATCCGAGCCGGCAGGATCTCCGGCCCGAGACCTTCCAGCACCACAATTTCCTCACGTGGATCATGGGCATCATCTACGCCTTCGATACGCCCACCGGCGTCTGCCCGAGCCTGCACGTGGGCTATTCCCTCGGCATCCTCTCGGTCGTGCTCAAGGACCGCGAGGTGCCGCGCTACTGGAAGGGCGTGCTCATCGGCGTCGTCATCACGATCTGCTGCGCGGTCTGCTTCGTCAAGCAGCACTCCGCCGTCGACGTCGCCGCGGCCATCCCCATGTGCGTCGTCTGCGAGGCCATCGTCTGGAGAGACTGGTGGGCAAAGCAGTTCAAGCGGAATAAGGCGAAGCGGAAAATTGTATAAGCAAAGCAAAAGCGCGCTGCGAAAGCAGCGCGCTTTTGCACAATTAGGAATTAGGAATTAGGAGTTAGGAGTTGTCAAAATTAGTCATTCTGAGCGGAGCACGAAGTGCGTAGTCGAAGAATCTTGGCAGAGCAGTTGGACAGACGTTAATGGTTCTCTTTCGCTGCGCTGCCAAGATCCTTCGACAAGCTCAGGATGACAAAATGGGTTCTGCGCAGCAACCATCTATCAATTCCTAATTCCTAACTCCTAACTCCTAATTCACCAGCGCTTCCATCCTCCCGCGCAGGAGGAACACCACGTACAGCGCGAACACCAGCAGGTTGTGCGCGATCATGCATGCCCATGCCGAGACGAGGCCGAGGCCGAGGAGTCTTGTGCAGAGAAACGTGCCCACGATGCGCACGCCCCACATGCCGGAGAGATTGTAGATCAGCGGAATGCGCGTCTCGCCCGCGCCCTGCAGCATGCCCTCCGTCACGATCGAAACGCCGTAAAACGGCTCGGAGCAGGCCACCATGCGCAGCACCGTGCTGCCGAGGGCGATGGCCTCCCCGCTCTTTGTAAAGAGCCGCACCATCGCCGGGGCGAAGGCGAAAAGCAGCGCGCCGGAGACGAGCATCAGCGTCACCTCCACGGCGCGGATCGTGTGCCCCAGCGCGCGGAGGCGCTCGCGGTCCCGCGCGCCGACCGCCGTGCCGGAGAGCGTGGCGGCGGCTGTCTGCATACCGTAGCCCGGGATGTAAAACGCGGATTCGACCGTGTTTGCGATCGTGTGCGCCGCGGCGGAAATTTCGCCGAGCGCGTTGATCATCGCGGCGAAGACGACATAGCCCATGCAGTTTACAAACTGCTGCACGATCAGCGGGAAGGCCACGCGCCGCCAGGGGCGCAGCACCTCGGCGTCGGGCTTGAGCGGTATGCCCTTCGGCGAGAGCTCCGGGTGCCGCCAGAGCGCAGCTGTGATGACAATGCCCGCCGCGGTATAGCTCACGGCACTCGCCGCCGCCGCACCCGCGACGCCCCAGCCCGCGCCGAAGAGCGTCACGCTTCGGCCAAAGAGCTGCACCGTCCGCGTCGGATAGATCAGCAGGAAGTTCAAAATGATGTTCAGCACATTGGCCCCGATGCCGGCGCGCATCGGGGTTTTCACGTCCCCGACGGCGCGGAGCACCGTGCCGAAGATGATCGACGCTGCGCGAAACAGCGTCGGCACATAGAGAATCAGAAAATACTGCCCCGCCAGCGCGCGGATGGGCCGGTCGACCTGCATCCAGACAGGGACGAGAGAGCTGCACCCGGTCGTGATTGCGGTGTAGACCACGCCGATCACGAGCACCGCCAGCACGGCCTGCGCGGAGGCGCGGCGCACCATGGTTTCATCGCCCGCGCCCCGCGCCCGGGCGATCACGCTCAGAAAGCCGACGCCGACGGCCGAGATCGTGCAGATGATGAGCCAGTTGATCGTCGTCGTCGCCCCGACGGCTGCTGTCGCCGCCGTGCCGAGCGCGCCGACCATGGCCGTGTCGATATACTGCACGGCGGTCTGCATGAGCTGCTCGAGCATCGTCGGCCACGCGAGCGAGAGCACCGCCGGCAGCAGCGCCGGATCGAAGCCGCGCCGGGAAGTGATTCGGTTTTCCGCCACGGCATTCCCTCCTCCGGCGGTGCAGTTTCTTATGGTTCTTTCCGATGATCCTCAATGGCGGCGAGCACGGCGTCCACGCTCTCCTCCCGCTCCAGCGCCATCGGCACGATTCTGTGCGCGGTGAAGAGCAGCAGCCCGGGGCGACGCTCCTCCACGGGCACGCATTTTCCCGCGCGGATGATCCGCTCCGAGCGCTCCGTGCGCTCGATCGCGTTCATCGGCAGATACAGCTTTTTCAGCCCGGCGGGGAAGAAGATCGCCCGCTTCCCGATGCGGTACTGCTCCACGCGGCGCGCGGTCTCATAATCCTCCGCCGCGTTTTCCATCGCGGCTTCCTCCAGCAGACAAACGAGTTTCATCTTATCGTACCTCCAGCACCAGCGCCTCGTAGGGGCGCAGGGTCAGCTCACGCTGCATTACAGGCGCTGCATAGTTGGAAAGCCGCACGGCCGCGTTTTCAAACCCCGCCGGGAGCGTGCACGGCGTTTTCTTTGCCGAGAAATTGCAGACAATGAGAAAGCGCTTTCCCTCATATTCGCGCGCATACAGCAGCAGACGGCGGCTGCGCTCGTCGTATTCCGTCACGGTGCCGCGCAGGATGGCGGGCGTTTCCCGCCGCAGCTGCAGCAGCTTCTGATAATAGCGGTAGACCGACTTTTCCGACGCGAGATCCCGCGCGGCGTTGATCTTCTTATACGCCGGGTTCACGCTCTGCCAGGGCTCAGCGCCGGCGTTGAAGCCGCCGTTGGCCGCAGCGCTCCACTGCATGGGCGTGCGCGCGTGGTCGCGCGCGCCGTAGCGGATCAGCGGGAAGGCGAGCGCCTTCGGCAGGTGGAAGGTCTTGGTCATCGTGTCGAACACGAAGTGCGAGACCGGGTCCTTCATCTCGTCCATCGAGCGAAAGCGCGTGTTCGTGAGGCCGAGCTCCTCGCCCTGATAGAGAAACGGCGTGCCCCAGCCGAGGAAGGCGGCGGTGGCCAGCATCGTCGCGGCCTCGTAGCGATATCGCCGCGTGTGAATGCCGAAGCGGCTCACGCTGCGCGGGCCGTCGTGGTTTTCCAGCACGAGCGTGTTCCACCCGGTGTGGAAATAGTTCCGCTGCGGGTCGAGCAGACCGCGCTTGAACGCGCGGAGATCAAACGGCTTCGGCAGGAACTTGAGCCCCGCCACGCTGTCGCTCGTCAGGTGCTCAAAGTCGAAGATGCTGTCGAGCTCCCCGGCGTCGCGCCGGATGTAGCGGTGCGCGTGCTCGGGGTCGGGCGTATAGCTCTCGCCGACGGTGTAGGCGTCGTAGTGCGAGAAGACGCCGGTGTTCAGCTCCTGCAGAAATTCGTGCATTCTGGGCCCGTCGACGAAGAAATTCGTCCCCTTCTGCAGGCGGAACGGGTTACGGTCGCTGCGGATCGGCTGCGCCTTGGACCAGAGGTTGAACACATCGAAGCGAAAGCCCGCCACGCCCTTGTCCAGCCAGAAGCGCAGGATGTCCTGAATCTCGCGCCGCACCTCCGGGTTCTCCCAGTTTAAGTCCGGCTGCTCCGGCGCGAAGAGATGGAGATAAAATTCGTCCGTCCCCTCGATGCGCTCCCACGCAGGACCGGTAAAGCAGGAGGTCCAGTTCGTCGGCGGCAGGAGCCTGCCGCCGCGCTTTTTGCCGGGGCGGATGATGTAATAGTCGCGGTATTTGGAGTGCTTGTCCGCGAGCGCGGCCCGGAACCACGGGTGCTGATCGCTCGTGTGGTTTAAGACCATGTCCATGATCACGCGGATGCCGCGCTTTTTGCATTCGGCCATCAGCCGGTCGAAGTCCGCCATCGTGCCGAAGGCCGGATGGATCGCGCGGTAATCGGCCACGTCGTAGCCGTAGTCCTTCCACGGGGAGGGGTAGAGGGGCGAGAACCAGATCGCCGTCACGCCGAGGTCTTTGAGATAGTCGAGCTTGGAAATGACGCCCGGAATATCTCCAAAGCCGTCGTTGTTTAAGTCCATGAAGCTCAGCGGATAGATCTGATACACCACCGCGTCGCGATACCAGTCTGTTTTCTGCATCATGCTTTCACCTGATTTCGAGGGTATTTTACATCTTTCTTCATTATACCACCGATTGCAAGACATCGTGTAGGGGAGGGGCTTGCCCCTCCCGCTTTGCCGCACTCAGATTCTTGTCATTGCGAACCAGTGACCGATGTCACTGATGTGGCAATCCGTTCTCCTTGGCAGAGACTTAGATTTTAGTCCGCCGCTGGGGGATGCGGATTGCCACACCAGCGTGCGCGCTGGTTCGCAATGACATACTTTTGGTGCGGTGCTTCTAACGCGGCTGCCCATAGTAATCGAAAGAGGCGCATTCGTTCAGACTACGAATGCGCCTCAGATTTTTTATTACAATGGAATGCCGGGAGAGCGTAGCGTTTTACCGGGTTCTCTCGTCGCCCCAGAAAAACAATGCCACCGTGCCCGGTCCGGTGTGGCTGCCGATCGTCGTGCCGACCCAGTTGATCTCCACGCGCCCGTTGAGATTCGGGAAGCGCGCCTCGATCAGATCCGCCACGGCGCGGGCGTCCTCATAGCAGTTGGAGTTGGAGATATAGCACTTGCCGCTGTAGTTCTCGCCGCCCTCGGCGTGCTCGGCCATGCGGTCGACGATGGTTTTGATGACCTTCTTCTTGCCGCGGATCTTCTCTCGCGGGATGAGTCGGCCGAGATCGTCCATGTTCAGCAGCGGGCAGATATTTAAGAGTCCCCCGAACCAGCCGGCGGCCTTGGAGATGCGCCCGCCCTTGACGTAGTATTCCAGCGTGGTGGAGAAGAACCAGTGGTGCAGGTTCAGCCGGTGCGCCTCGGCCCATGCGCAGATCTCGTCAAACGGCATCCCCGCGTCGCGCTGATCGGCCAGAGTGTCCATGAAGAGACCATAGCCCGAGGACGCGCCGAGGGAGTCGACGATCACGACCTTGCGGCCGGGGTACTTTTCCATCACGATCTCGGCTGCGCTCTGCGCGGAGTTAATGACGCCCGAAATGCCGCTCGAGAGCGTCACGTGCAGCACGTCCTTGCCCTCGGCCGCGAAGCGGGAGAAATACTCCTCAAACTCCGACACGTTTACCTGTGAGGTGCGCGTTTCGGCGCCGTCGGCCATCGCCTTGTAGAAATCCGGGAACGCGATGGAGCGGCCCAGATCGTCCGGGAAGTCCACGCCGTCGAGCGCGAAGTGGAAGCAGATATACTGAATGTCTCTCTGCACGAAATGCTCGTGCGTCAGGTCTGCCGTGGAGCAGCAGCTGATCACATAGTCTGCCATTGTCATTCTCCTTTATCAGTGGTTGTATACGATGGATGATTTCACGTTTTGCGCGGCTTCCTGCCCCTCCAGCGCGGCGATGACCTCAAGCGCGAAGGGGATCGCGGCGCCGAGGGCGCGGCCGGTGATGATGTTCCCGTCGCGCACGGTGTCGGCGTCGACGTGTTCTGCGGCAAAAAGCCGATCCTCGCAGCCGGAATAGCAGGTGGCGCGGCGGCTTTTTAAGAGGCCGAGCCGCCCCAGCACCGTGGGCGCGGCGCAGATCGCGGCGACGATGCGTCCCGCCTCGGCATAGTCGCACGCAAGCGCGCGGACGATCTCGCTTTCAAAGAGGTTCTCCGTGCCGGGCATGCCGCCGGGGAGCAGCAGCGCGTCAAAGTCGGCATAGTCCACCTCGGAGAGCAGCGCGTCGCACTCGATGGCAATGCCGTGCGCGCCGACGACGCGCAGCTCCTCCCACGCGGACGCGATTGTTACGTCAATCCCCGCGCGGCGCAGCAGATCGACTGAGACCAGCCCCTCGCATTCCTCCAGCCCGGGCGCAAAGCAGCAGAGCACCTTCGACATGGGCATACGCCTCCTTTTATACGATATTTGAGGAAAGTATAACAGGGAAACATTAAAAAATTCTTATAAAAAAGACCCGGCGCATTTGCGCCGGGTTTCAGAGCGGTTGTTTCTGAATCTTTGCCCAGCGTCTCGGGTATTTCGCCGGGGTCTCTTTTACCTTCCGAATGCGCACAACGTTGTGCGCCTGCTCCGTGCCGGGGACGGTATAGGGCAGGATCTCCGCCTCGCCGCCGCCGAGCACCTCGATCGCGTGCGCGGCCTGGGCGAGCTCCTCGGCGGCGCCGGGGCCCTTCATCGCGAGGAACACGCCCCCGACCTTCACGAACGGAAGGCAGAGCTCCGCGAGCAGATTCAGCCGCGCTACCGCGCGGGAGACCGCCGCGTCAAACTGCCCGTGCAGTTCCTTCGCGTCCTCGGCGCGTGCGTGGATGCACGCGACGTCCTCAAAGCCGAGCAGCGCGCAGGTTTCAGACAGAAAGCGCACGCGCTTCTCTAAACTGTCGAGCAGGGTAAGGCGCATGTCCTCCTGCGCGATCTTCAGCGGCAGACCGGGAAAGCCCGCGCCGGAGCCGACGTCGATCACCGAGAGCCCCTTGAGCTCCTGCACGGTGAGCAGCGCCGCGCAGTCGAGAAAATGCAGCCGCGCGGTGTCCGCCTCGCCCTCAATCGCGGTGAGGTTCATGACCTTGTTCTGCTCGGAGAGATATTCGTAATAGGTGCGAAAGCGCCCGAGCGCCGCGTCCGAGAGCGGCAGACCGAGGGCTGTAAAACCGTCTTTGAGAATGTGTTCCATGTTGCCTCCAATAATTACAGCACCGGCCCGAGCTTTGCGAGTACTTCTTTGAAATAATCCGGCAGGTCGCTCGTGACCTCCACCGTTTCGCCCGTTCTGGGGTGCACAAACCGCAGGCTCCGCGCGTGGAGGCACTGACCCTCCAGCCCCTTTTCGGGCTTCTTGCGGCCATAGACGAGGTCGCCCAGCAGGGGGTGGCCGATGTGCGCCATGTGCACGCGGATCTGGTGCGTGCGCCCGGTCTCGAGACGGCACCGGATGTGCGCGTATCCCGCATACCGCGCGAGCACCTCCCAGTGCGTCACGGCCTCGCGGCTGTTCTTTTGCGTGACGGCCATGCGCTTTCGGTCCGTCGGATGGCGGCCGATGGGCGCGTTCACCGTGCCGCTGTCATCGCGAAAGACGCCGTGCGCCACCGCCTCATAGGTGCGCGAGAGCGTGTGGTCACTCAGCTGCGCCGAGAGCGCGAGGTGCGCAAAGTCGTTCTTCGCCGCGATGATGAGACCCGAGGTGTCCTTGTCGATGCGGTGGACGATGCCGGGGCGCTTTTCCCCGCCGACGCCGGAGAGACTGTCCCCGCAATGATAAAGCAGAGCGTTCACGAGCGTTCCGTCCGGGTGTCCCGGCGCGGGGTGCACGACGAGACCGCGCGGCTTGTTGACGACGATCAGATCCTCGTCCTCATACGCCACGTCGAGCGGAATATCCTGCGGCACGAGATCCACCGTCTCCGGCTCGGGCAGCTCGACCTGAAACACGTCCCCGGCGGCGGTTTTATAGTTTTTCTTCACGGCAGCGCCGTTTTTCGTCACGCGCCCCTGCTCCAGCAGCCGCTGCGCGGCGCTGCGGGTCAGACCCTCTATGGAGCGGGCAAGGAGAGCGTCGATTCGCTCGGCGCTCTCCTGAGATGCAATGGTTACGATATTCATTCGTCCGAAAACTCCGCGAGAATGTCCTCGAGCGAGAATCCCTCGGACTCGACCTTTTTGGGCTTGGCCACGGTGGGCTTCACGGCGGAGGGCTTCGGCTCGGGGATCGGCTCGGGCTTCGCCGCGGCGGCGGCCTTGTCCTTCGCTTCCTTTTCGAGCGTGTGCACCGCGCGGTCCCACGCGGCGAAGGGGTCGGCCTTCGGCTCGGCGGGCTTGGCGGGCGCGGGCTCCTCCTCGTCGATCTTCACGGCGTTTTTGGGCGCGGCGGTCTTCACGGTCCTCGGCTTCATCTCCACGCGCTGCGTGGCCTGATTGGGGGAGACGGCCTGACCGGCGCTCTTTTCTGCGCTGGGCTTGAAGACCTCGGTGCGCGGCTCCTTCTTTGCCTTTTTGCCGCGGCTCTCGGTCTCGCGCGCGACCGACTCGGGATCTTTGTAGAGCAGCACGTGCAGGAAGAACCCGATCGCGCCGATGACGATGCAGACGTCCGCGATGTTGAACACCGGGAAGCTCGGCCAGAACTCAAAGGCGAGCATATCCACAACATAGCCGCTGAGCATGCGGTCGAGGCAGTTGCCCAGCGCGCCTGCCAGCAGCAGAATGGCCATCCAGCGGCCAAACGCGCCGTGCACCCATTCCTTACGCACCGCGAGAACGATGATCACGACGAAGACGACGGCGAGGATGATGAAGATCCAGCGCGGCGCGCCGGAGAGCAGACTGAAGGCCGCGCCCGTGTTGTGGATGTTGCGCAGCTCCAGAAAGCCCGGAAACAGGGCGCGCACGCCGTCGTCGAGCGGGATGCTCAGCGTGACCCAGTATTTCAGCCCCTGATCGGCAATGAGGATCAGAATGACCGCAATGGCAAATAACATGGTTGATCTCCCTTTATAGGAATGATTGAAAATTGAAAGCCCAGCGAAGCGGGTTTCAATCGACGAGCGAAGCGACGACGCGCGCGCAGCGCGGGCAGAGGCCGTTTTCGTCGGCCTGCTCGGAAATCGTCCAGCAGCGCGGGCACTTGGTGCCTTCGGCTTCCTTGACGGAGATCGTCACGCCCGGGACGTTCGTGCCGCTCGCGACCACGGCGTCGTCCATGGCGACGTCGCCCACGATGCACTTGGAGACAATCAGCAGCTCCGCCATGTTCATGCTCTCGGCGACGTCCTTGACGTCGGCGGCGCTGTCGTCAAACTTCAGCGCGACGGAGGCTTCGAGCGCCTTGCCGATGCGCTTGTCGGCGCGGGCGCGCTCGAGCACGACGTTCACATCGTCGCGCAGGGCGATCATCTGCTCCCACTTCGCCATGGCGTCCTCGTCGAGGGCGTAGGCGGTGAAGGGGGCGTTCATGTCGTTGAGGACGACGTTGCGCTCATCGTCGCCGTCCTTGTGCGGCATGACCTGCCAGATCTCGTCGCAGGTGAAGGCGAGGATCGGGGCAAAGACCTTGGTCATCGTGTCGAGGATCAGGTACAGCGCCGTCTGCGCGCTGCGGCGCTCGAGACTGTGCGCGCCCTCGCAGTAGAGACGGTCCTTGATGATGTCGAGATAGAAGCTGGAGAGCTCCACCACGCAGAAGTCGTTGATCGCGTGGCTCACGACGTGGAATTCATATTCGTTGTAGGCCTCGGCGCACTTTTCGATCAGCGCATTGAGCTTCGTGATCGCCCAGCGGTCGAGCGCGAGCATGTCCTCAGGCGCGACCATGTCGGTGTTCGGGTCGAAGCCCGCGAGGTTGCCGAGGCAGTAGCGCGCGGTGTTGCGGAACTTGAGGTAGTTCTGGCTCAGCTGCTTGAAGATGTCCTTCGAGCAGCGCACGTCCACGTGGTAGTCGGCGGAGCCGGCCCACAGGCGGAGCATGTCCGCGCCGAACTCATTGATGATCTCGCTCGGATCCATGCCGTTGCCGAGGGACTTGTGCATCGCCTTGCCCTCGCCGTCGACGGTCCAGCCGTGCGTCAGGCACTCCTGATACGGGGCGCCGCCATAGCTCGCGCCGACCGCGCACAGCAGGGAGGACTGGAACCAGCCGCGATACTGGTCGCCGCCCTCGATGTACATCGTGCTCGGCCAGAAGCCCTGGTCGCGCTTCATGGCGGCGATGTGCGTCGAGCCGGAGTCGAACCAGCCGTCGAGCGTGTCGGTCTCCTGCGTGAAGTGCTTGCCGCCGCAGTGCGGGCAGGTGAAGCCCTCGGGCAGGATCTCGGCAGCGGAGCGGTCAAACCACGCGTTGGAGCCTTCCTTCTCAAAGAGCTTGGCGACCGCGTCGATGCTCTCGTCGGTGCAGACGGGCTTGTGGCAGTCGTCGCAGTAGAACACGGGGATCGGCAGACCCCAGCGGCGCTGACGGCTGATGCACCAGTCGGCGCGCTCGCGGATCATGGAGCCCATGCGCTCCTTGCCCCAGGCGGGGAGCCAGCGCACGTTCTCGCAGGCCTCGACGGCCTCATCCTTGAAGCCCTCGACGGAGCAGAACCACTGCGGCGTGGCGCGGAAGAGGATCGGCTTCTTGCAGCGCCAGCAGTGCGGATAGGAGTGCACCACGTCGAGCGCGGCGAAGAGCGTGCCGTTGTCCTTCATGTCCTGCAGGATCACGGGGTTGGAGTCATCGACGAACATGCCGGCGTATTTGCCCGCATACTCGGTGTGGCAGCCCTGGTCGTCCACGGGGACGATCACGGGCAGCTTATAGCGCATGCCGCAGAGATAGTCGACCATACCAAAGCCGGGCGCCGTGTGTACGAGGCCGGTGCCGTCGTCGGTGGTGACCTCATCGTCGAGCATGAGAAGGCTCGTCTTGTCCATGAAGGGGTGCTTCGCGAGCATATATTCGAGATCGGCGCCCACGCAGGTGTGCACGACCTCGTAGCTCTCCACGCCGCCGAGCTGCATCAGGCGCTCGATCAGATCGGTCGCGACGATGAGCACCTCCTTGCCGGTGTCGACGAAGGAATACTCGATGTTCGGGCCGACCATGATGCCGAGGTTGCCGGGCAGGGTCCAGATCGTGGTGGTCCAGATCAGGAAGGAGACGGGTTTGCCGAAATCGGGCAGCTTGCCGAGATCGTCGTGCATCGGGAACTTGACGTACGCCGTCGTGCAGGGATCGTCGTGATACTCGATCTCCGCCTCGGCGAGCGCGGTCTCGTCGTGCACGCACCAGTAGACGGGCTTGAGGCCCTTGTAGATGTGGCCGTTGCGGTACATGCGGCCGAACACGCGCACCTCTTCGCTCTCAAAGCCGGGGTCCATCGTGCGGTAGGGATGCTCCCAGTCGCCCACGACGCCCATGCGGCGGAAGCCCGCCATCTGGCGCTGGATGTAGTGCTCGGCATAGTCGCGGCAGGCGCTGCGGAACTCGGCCACGCTCATGTCCTTGTGGTTGAGGCGCTGCTCCTTGATGATCGCGCTCTCGATCGGCATGCCGTGGTTGTCCCAGCCGGGGATGTAGGGCACGTGGTAGCCGCGCATCATGTAGCTGCGGTTGATGAAGTCCTTGAGCGCCTTGTTGAGCGCATGGCCCATGTGGATATCGCCGTTGGAGAAGGGAGGGCCGTCGTGCAGGTTGAATCTGGGCTTGCCCTCGCTCTTTTTCAGCGCTTCGTTATAGATATCGTCCGCTTCCCATTTCTTGAGCATGTCGGGCTCGCGCTTGGGCAGGCCCGCGCGCATGGGAAAGTCGGTTTTCGGAAGATTGATCGTGGCGTTGAAGTCTTTCGACATGTGGTGGTTCTCCTCTCTGGAATAGAAAAAACAATGCACAGGGCGGAAGGGAAATCTCCGCCCTGGTGATTTTCGTTTTAAGTCAGGGTACGGTGGCGGTTAGTCCGTGGTGATGTGGAACAGCTGAGTCGCGTCGTCCGCGGGGATCGCGTCCGGCTCGAGCTCCACGGGCTCTTCGGCGGCGGCGTCTTCAAACACCAGCTGGCCCTCGAGCTGCGGTTCCTCCTCCGCGGTAATGTCAGCCGCTGAGACTTCCACGACGGGGATCGTCTCTTCGGCTGCTTCCACCTCCTTTGCTGCCTCGGCCTCCGGCTCGGCGAAGGCTTCCTCGGGGAAGCTGTCGCGCTGCGCGGCGGCAATGGTGTCCAGGTAATCCAGCTGGCCCATGCAAAGGGAGCGGATCTCTTCGATAAAGCGAACGGTGGCCGTCTGCGCGTTGAGAAGCTTCTCCTCCTCCGCGGCCTTGGCCTGCTGCAGCCCGCCGATCGTGCGCTGGGAATAAGCGTCGGCGTCGGCCATGGCTTCCTTGGCGTAATGCTCGGCGTCGGCGATCATCTTGTCGGCCTTCGCCTGCGCGTCGGCAATGATCTCGTCTGCCCGGCTCTTGGCCTGGAGCAGCGTACGGCGCATTTCATCCTCGGTTGCGCGGTACTCCTCGATGGAGTCCACGAGCACCTTCATCTTGCTCTTGAGCGTGGCCACTTCCTTCTCGCGGCCTGCCAGCGCTTCTGCGCATTCCTCGCGCAGTCTGTCCACGGCGCCCATGTCATAGCCGTTGAACAGGGCCTTTTCCAGGTTTCTCTCCCGAATATCCTGCGGCGTCATATTGAAGCCCTCCTTATATCTTTGATCCCAAATTAGCTATCTATGTGAACGCTCCCAACGAGGGAGCAGCGAATCTCCGGACGCGCGCGGATTGGCGAGCGATTTTTTTGTCTGATGAAGGTGAGAAATCGAAGGAATACTTTGTGTATTTCGAGATTTCGAGACAAGATCAGGCGAGAAAATCGCCGTCAAGACGGTGCGACCGGGGGTTCGGTGTTTCCTCAAAATTAAAATCTCATGACATTGCTCTCTAATTCGTCCATCTGGTCGGAGAGCAGCGCCACGCCGTGCGGCGTGAAGACCACGGCCTTGAGCGAGCCGACGCGCAGGAGCTTTCCGTCGAGCGCAAAGGCCGCGCCGGAGAGAAAGTCGGTGATGCGTCTGGCCTCGTCCGTCGTCATCATCTCTTCGTTGATGAGCACGATCCGGCCGAACTTCATGTGGTCGGCGATCTCTGTGCCGTCCTCAAAGCGGATCGGCTGGAAGATCACGAACTCCCGGCTGCTGCCGGTGCTGTTTTTAAAATCGACCACCTTGTCGCGCTTGGAGCCGAAGAAGGAGCTTCCGGTGCTCTTCGGCGGGGCGGTCGTCGTCATGGCCTCGTCCTCGTCATAGTCGTCCTCGGCGGCGAAAACGCTCGTGCGGCGGGCCTTCGGCTTTTCCTTGCGCGCTCTCTGGCGCGCCGGGCGGGCCGGACGCTCCTCCACCGGCTCAAAGAGCGGCTCGTCGTCCATCCCGGGCTCGTAGTAATCCTCGTCCATATCGTCGTAGGCGTCTGTCAGCTTTCCAAAACGGTCAAAGAAAGACATGTCTGATCGTCCTCACTTTAGCGTGTAGTTTCTGGCGCCGAAGATGGAGGAGCCCACCCGCACCATGTTGGCGCCGCAGGCGATCGCGTCCTCAAAATCGTCGCTCATGCCCATGGACAGAAAATCCATGGAAACATTATCGTATTTTTTCGCCCCGATGTCAACAAAAAGCTGATGCATCGCGGAAAAATAATCGTGGTTTCCGCCCGGCTCTCCGGCGATCGGCGGGATCGCCATCAGCCCGCGCACGCGCACATGCTGAAGTTCCCCGACGCAGAGGAGCAGCGCCTCGAGCGCGTCCGGCGATACGCCGGATTTGGCCTCCTCGCCGCCGATGTTTACCTCAATCAGCACGTCCTGTACGACGCCGTGCTTTTCAGCCTGCGCGTCGATCTTTCTGAGCAGCGCCTCGCTGTCCACGCTCTGGATCAGATCGACGATGCCCACGATCTGGCGCACCTTGTTCGACTGCAGGTGCCCGATGAAGTGCACGGGCTTTCCGGTGTACGCCCCGGCGGGGTGCTTTTCGAGCAGCTCCTGCACGCGGTTTTCGCCGCAGGCGTCCACGCCCGCCGCCACCGCCTCGCGCACGCGCTCGGGGTCGTTCATCTTCGTCGCCGCCACGAGCAGCATGTCCTCAGGACGCCTGCCGCTTTTGATCGCGGCGGCGTCCACGCGCGCGCGAACTGCAGCGACGTTCTCTGTGATTTGGCTCATTTTTTCCGCTTCCTTTAATTTACAACATTACCATCTTTGAGCTCTTTGCCGGAGATGATCAGCTCATTCCCGGCGCGGAGGCTGCTGCCATCGCTCCCGGCCTCGACAAGATAGAAGTCCTCGCCGGTGTAGAGAATGTCGACGACCTTGCGCTCCATCTGTCCGGCGCTCACGGTGTAGACCACGGTTTTCTCGTCCTCCACGTGCACGGCCTTCTTCGGCACGCGCAGTCCGCTGTAGGAGCGGAAGACGACCTCCGCCTCCGCGAGGCGCAGGCTCAGCGTCTCGGCCAGCGCCGAGGAGCAGCGGAACACCACCGCCACCTTTCCGGCGCGGTCCGTCGGGCTGATCGAGCGCACCATGGCGCGCACGGTGCGGCTGCTGCGATAGCCGAAGTCGAGACTTGTCACATCGCCGACGCGCAGCCGGTCGGAGTCCTTCTCCGCCATCACGGCGGCATAGTACCAGGCGTGGTTGGTCACGACCTTGCCGATGACGCCCTCCGCCACGTCGCTGCCCTGCGTGCGCAGGTTTTCCACGCCCTCGGGGTTGATGCCGTCGAGCGAGGCGGGGGTCAGACCCTCAAAGCCGTCCGTCTCGGCGGAAAAGACGCCCGCCGCCGGGGCATAGAGATAATCCCGCTCGCTCAGCGAGCCGCGCAGATCCTCCATCTCGCGGGTGAGGGCATTGAGCTCCTCCTCGCTGTTTTCCGACGCCCCGCCGCGCAGCAGGGTCGTGAGCGTGGCGACGCTGCTGTCGAGCTCGCCCGCGTCCTCCCGCATCGAGGCCTCGGAGAGGCGGTACACCGCCGAGCGCACGGCCGTCTCCTGCTCGGCGTTGTCCGACGCGGTGCTCAGGCGCGATAAGAGACTGCGCAGATAGTTGATCTCCGTCTCCACCTCGGCGGCGCGGTGCGCCACGTCGAGGCTGTTCTGATCCTGCACGGCCACGGCCACGGCGCTGTTGGCCGCGACCTCCTCGCCGTTTTCCGCGAGCAGGGAGACATAGGGCATGTCCGTCGAGAGGAGCTTTTCTGCTCTCACGATCACGCCCGAGGTGTTGCCCGATTCGGTCACGGTGATGTAAGTGACAGGTTCGGTTTCATACCGCCCGGTCACCTGCCGCACCACGGGGATGGCGATGTACAGCGACAGCAGCACAACGAGCACCGCAGTCACCGTCTTGCCGAGGGTGTCCCACAAATCTTTGCGCTTGAGCACGGTACCTCACCGCCTTTCAAATTAGGAAGT
>JAFRDQ010000040.1 GCA_017411225.1 Oscillospiraceae bacterium | reverse complement strand
GGACTGCAATATGGTGCCTTTGAATTTGCCCAGATCGACACTGAGCAAAGGCTGATTATTTCCAAGAAGCGGCGCAGGATGCCGCCCGAAAAAGTGTAACCCATGTTGTTGGACAAAGTGTTACCTATGTGGGCTTGACAGTGGGCATCGCGCCCTACAGGGGATGTTCCGTCCGTAGGGGTCGGCGTCCTCGACGACCCGCGCGGAACCGTCCGCAAAACACCGCCGCACTCCGGCGAATCCGCACCATCTCCAATCCTGTCATTACTGTGAAACCAGTGCGCACACTGGTGCGGCAATCCGTCCCCCCCTCGCCTCCAATCTCCCGCCGTCCTCACGGACGGCGGGTTTTCCCCTCGCTGTTTGTCGAATTTTGTCGAAGACTTGTTTACATAATGTTTTTGGCGTTTTCTGTCGTTCCGCATCGGAGCGACATGGATTCTCCCGAATGGGCAGAAAATGCCGTCGAAACCAGAGGCTTCCGGACGGATTATGTCAACAAATTCTGCGAGCAAATCGTGTTGTTTCGCCTTGTTTTGGCATGGCCTCCATGCTAAATTATTACTGAAAAAGCGGTGATACAGCGAATTCAGACAGCCAGCGTCCCGCGAACGAAACTTTTTGCGGAGGAAAAGATTATGACAACCAAAATCAGCGTGCTTCTGGCCGATACAAGCGAGGATTTCCGCCAGCTCGTCTCCCGCCTGCTGGAGCGCGAGAGCGACATGGTGCTCGTCGGCGCGGCGGACAACGGCGAGCAGGCGCTCGCCCTCGTGCGCGAGAAGGACCCGGACGTGCTCGTCACGGACGTGATCCTGCCCAAGGCGGACGGTCTCGCCGTGCTGCAGCGGCTGCAGAGCGAGCACCGGCGCACCCGCGCCGTCGTCGTCTCCGGGTTCTATACGCAGCAGGTGCTCGCCGAGGCGTCGGAGCTCGGCGCGGCGTATTATCTGCCCAAGCCCTGCACGCCGGAGCTGCTCATCAGCCGCATCCGGCAGGCCGCGCAGCCGCGCACGCCGAGCTATCCGAACGCGCCCGCGGTTCCCGGCGAGCCGGATCTCGAGACCATGGTCACCGACATCATCCATGAGATCGGCGTCCCCGCGCACATCAAGGGCTATCAGTACCTGCGCGAGGCGATCATGCTCACCGTCGGCGATATGGAGATCATCAATGCCGTCACCAAGGTGCTCTATCCCGCCGTCGCCAAGAAATACGGCACCACGCCCAGCCGCGTCGAGCGCGCCATCCGCCACGCCATCGAGGTCGCCTGGGACCGCGGAGATATCGAAACGCTCCAGCGCATCTTCGGCTATACGGTCAGCAATGTGAAGGGAAAGCCGACGAATTCCGAGTGCATCGCAATGATCGCAGACAATATTTCCCTGCGCAAAAAGCAGATGGCCGTGCGGTAAGGATAGCACGAAATCCATAAGAAGAAGCGAGAACCGCAGGGGAGGGGATTGCCCCTCCCGCTTTTTGCACCGCACTGAAAAAGGACTGTAGGGCGGGGACCAGGTTCCCGACCTACAGCGAACCGGGAACGCTGCGGATTCGCCGCAGTCAGGCAATTTGATTGCCTCGCCCCGCGCGGGCTGTCGAGGCCGCCAGTCCCTACGAATTCTGGTTTGGTGCACCCCGTCGTAGGGGTCGGCGTCCTCGACGACCCGGCTGCATCAGACATCCATGCGCACCGTTCTCCGGCGAATCCGCAATGGATCATCATCTGCTGTAGGGCGGGTTGCGAAGCGCCCGCCTGTTGGATTCTGCTGGTGGTAAGAGGCGGGCGCTGACGCAACCCGCCCTACGATTGGATTGGACAAAACACGCATTCACCCGGGATCGGCAATACACATGGGTGCGTCCCGCGCGGGCGGATGATATCCGCCCCTACGGCGGTGCGGCAACCTCTCACGTCTCTTCCGGCAACTCCGCGATCTCGGGGTTGAATTTTGATGTATCCCTGCGATACAGCAGCACATACGCGCCGCCAAAGACCAAAATGGCGAACACGCCGATGATCCCCTCGAGCGCGAGGGTCGGGATTGTGATGACCTTCGCGATCGTGAGCCCGGCGAGAAAGTCCAGCGCCGTGTGCAGCCCGATCGCGAGCGGGTAGAGCCAAAACCGCCCCTTATCCCGACAGGCGTAAAACACGAGGATCGACGCGCCGATGTGAAACAGCAGGGCGAAGGCGCGCTCCATCAGGCCGAGGCCGACGCCTGAAAACGAATAGCCCGCAAGCTGCTCTGCCAGCGTGCGGAGCGTCTCCGCCTGCGCGGGCGCCCTGGCCGCCGCCTGCTCGACCACGGCGGCGAACGCGCCGGAATTGATCATTGCGGCATAGGCGAGATAGGCGATCCCATTCACGCCCATGAGCAGCAGCACCTCGATCCCGCCGTGGCCGATGCCGTAGGAGATCGCGGTCTCGCGGTTTTTCCGGTTTTTCAAAACAGCCTTGAACGCAAACAGCCGCCCGGTCTCCTCAAACACGCCGGGAAACAGCCCGACCACGAGCGCCCACCAGATGGGATGCGCGCCGAGGAACGCGGCGACAGGGTGCTCGCCCGTAATCACCAGCCCCTGCAGCGGCTTTTCCAGAAACGTGACGAACAGGAAGAAGATCACGGCGCCGACGAGCACGGTTTTGAAAGGCTCGTGCTTGCGCCGAACCCAGAACAGCGCAATCCCGACCGGGAGGAGGATTCCGAGCGCCGCGCCCAATCCCAGCGCGGCAAAGGCCTGCGAGCTGACGGGGGTGAAGTCCATATCCATGCTCCTTTCTTTGGTTCTGGTACGATGATACACCTTCCACACGGTGGAAGGTCAAGCAAAAAGGCGGGGAAATCCCCGCCCTTTGTGTTTATTGTCCCGGCTGCACCGTGATCTCGACCGAGCCGGTGGCGCGATTCAGGCAGATCGCCTTTACGAGATAGCTGCCCGCGGCCATGCCGCCCTCGAAGTGCTCGTCGGCCTTGAGATCGCCGGTCAGCAGCGCGTCGCCGAGCTCTGTCAGCTCGCTGACGCTCTCCTCGCCCTCCGGCGCGGCGTAGATCTCCACGCGGATTGAGCCCTTCTCCAGATCCGCGGCGGCGACGATCTGCAGCCCCTCCGCAACCTCGAGCGTGCCGGTCACGAAAAAGGCGTCCTTCTCGGCGTTCTCCGCCGAGATCACAATCCGGTCGGGGTCGTTCTGAATGACGCCGAATTCGGATGCGCCGCAGGCCGTCAGCAGCAGCGCCGAGAGCGCCAGCGCGAGGATGAGAGCAATTCTTTTCATAATTCATTCTCCTTTTGATGTCATATGCAGGGGCGGACTTTGGCTAATTCGCACCGCACCCCTTGCCTTCCCCTTGAGGGGAAGGTGGCGCGGCGTGGGCCGCGACGGATGAGGTGGAGACACGCAGCCAATGTCCGGCTTGGGAGGGCATCTGCCCCTCATCCGACCTCGCGTTGCTCGGCCACCTTCCCCCGAGGGGGAAGGCTTTGGTGCGGCTAGCCTCTCACGACGTCTCCTCTGCGAGATTGTTCCAGCCGAAGCGCCAGATCGACACGAGAATCGACGCGATGGCGATGCCCTCGCTCAGCGCGCCGCCCCAGGAGCGGATGATGAGATCATACGTGAGCGTGCACGGCGAGCCGACGAGCTGCGCGAGGCGGATCTTTTGGGCGTTCTGCGTCCAGTAGCCGGTGTTCGTGATCGCGACGGAGGCAAACGGCAGCAGACTTTTCCATCCGGCCCACGTGAACACGGTCATCACCGTGAGGGCGCCGAGCAGGACAAACAGCGTTGTGCGGCTGCGCGCCCACGGCCAGTCTTTCGATTTGAGCAGCAGGATGTTGCGCGTAATGTTGATCGTCAGCCCCAGCGCGCCGGTGTAAGCGTCCATGATGAAAAATTGCACGCAGAAGACGAGACAGCCCATCATCTGGCAGAAAAACAGCGCGCGGTTGGACTTGATCTGATACGAAATGATAAACAGTGCGACGCCGACAAAGCCGATCGCCTGCACAAGAAACGGATTCACGCCCGGGACTCCTTTACATAAGTTAACGGATGTGCAAATCATACCATAAAGACAGCCGGGAGTGCAAGAGCACTCCCGGCTGAAAAAGTCTCACAGAGTTCGCGCCTCGGAAGGCGCGAAAAAAATCCAATCGTTTTTCCGGCGACATGCGCGGCGGAAAAACTCCATGAGGCGAAGCGTTACGCGAGCCCTCGCGCCGACCAACCGAAGGGCGATGGAGCGCGAGTATCTCCCTCAAACTGAGGAAAAATTTTTTTCCTCAGTTTGACTCTCAGTATCCCATGCTCATCAGCTGCCACTCGCCGCCCTCGGTGCGGGCGAGCCACCACTGATAGTCGGTGTAGTCCGTGTCGGGCTCGAAGGTGAGCACGGTCTGGTCGATGTCCGCGCCGACGTGGAAGTCAGACACAAACTCGATCAGCTGCGTGAAGGGGTTGGCGGCGTCCGCGCCCTCGAGGCTGTTGAGCCATGCGAGGTTCTCCTCGGTCGCGGCCTCGTCGCCGGCGTAGCGCAGGCTCTTGAGCTCCACGCCCTCCCACTTGGCGATCTGGTCATTGATCGCGGCGATGGCGGCGTCCATATCCTCGGCAGTGTAGAGCTCAGACTTGCCGTAATCGACGGTCTGGGCGGCCTCTTCGGCCTCGGAGCCGGCGGGGGCGGCTTCTTCCTTCGCGCCGCAGGCGCACAGTGCAAAGAGCATCATGGCGGCCAGCAGCAGAGCAATGGCCTTTTTCATTTTTCTGTCTCCTTTATCATTTTGTTGAGGCCTCGCCTCACGCATGCTGGGACGAACTGCATCTGCAATTGTTCCCGAAAGAGGATAGCGCAAACGCACTTCAAATGCAAGAGCGAAATTCGTTGAGCGTGTATGCGGATTGTGGTATAATCATATCACCGATTTTGAAATAACAGGAGGGATTTCCATGAACCATACGAGAAAAACGCTGCTCGCGCTCGTCTGCGTCGCTGCGCTGCTGCTCGGCTGCATGCCGGTCTTCGCCGCGCAGACGGATTTTCGCTATGAGACCGGCGCCGACGGCGTCACGCTCACGGCGTATCTGGGCAACAGCGCCTCACCCGCGATTCCGGCGGAGCTGGACGGCAAGCCCGTCACCGCCATCGGGGACGGCTGCTTTCAGGGTCTGCTGTGCCTGAAAACCGTGCGCATCCCGGAGGGGATCGCGCGCATCGGCGACTATGCCTTTGAGTGCTGCGGCAATCTCAGGAAGGTCTATCTGCCCGATTCCCTGCGCGAGATCGGCGACGGCGCCTTCTCCGGCTGCTCGGCGCTCACGCTGGTCGATATGCAGGACGGCGTTCGGCGCATCGGCCGCGGCGCCTTTCTCTGCTGCGACGCGCTCGTCACGATCGAGCTCTCCCCGGCGCTGGAGTCCCTCGGCGACTTCGCCTTCGCCTGGTGCGACAGCCTCGCCCGCGTCCGCTTCGGCGGCAGCGGCCTCACCGCCATCCCGGACCGCGCGTTTTATCGCTGCGCCGCACTCTCGCGCATCTCTCTGCCCGAGCGCGTGGCGAGCATCGGCAAGCGCGCCTTTTCCGGCTGCGAGAGCCTCAAGAGCTTTTACCACGGCACGCCGCTGACGCACCTCGGCGAATACGCCTTTGAAGGCTGCGAGGCGATCGAGAATCTGACCGTCAGCGCGCCGGAGCTGCCGCGCGGCGTCTTTTCCGGCTGCGCGAAGCTGGATTGGTTCAGCGTGGCCGACGGCGTGAAGAGCATCGGCAGCGAGGCGTTTTTAAACAGCGGCGTGACGAACATCAGTCTCCCGGCCTCCTTGACCGCGCTCGCGCCGGACGCGTTTCGCGGCGCGACGCCGGACAGCGTGTATCTCGACGCTGAAAACGAGGCCTTCTCCGAGGCGGAGGGCTCGCTGTGCACGATAGACGGCAAAACGCTCCTGCTCGCCTGCCCGGGCAGGGACGATGAGGGCGCGCCGGCCGGGACCTACGCCGTGCCGGACGGGGTGGAGGTCATCGAGTCCTTCGCCTTCGACGGGCGCATCCTCTCCGAGGTCACGCTTCCGGCGTCTCTCAAGGAGATTCATGCCTACGCCTTCGCCGCCGCGCAGATTGAGCGCATGGACATTCCCGAAGCTGTCGCCGTCGACCCCAAAGCCTTCGATGATCCCGGCGCGCCGACGGAGGCGGACGCCTCCGCCCTCTCCGCGCAGGACGCGGTCAAAACCGAGGTCAAAACCACCTCCGCCGCCGGGGACAAGAGCCTCTACCGCGAGGAGGATTTCAAGGATTATCTCGCCATCGACGAGGCGGAATTCGACGCCTGGAGCGAGGACTATCTCAAATACTGCGACGAGCACGGTAGCCCCGTCACGCAGGAGACGATTCCCTATATCATGCGCTACAAGGGCGAGGTCATTCCGCACTTCATGGCCATGACCGCCGTGCAGAACCACGATCCGGACATGTGGGCGCAGGCGGCGAACTTCTTCGGCGACGATTTTGAGCAGATGTACCTCATGATGAACCACGGCCTGTTTACCGAGCTCGGCCGCGGCAAAATGCCGGACGATCTCGTGCTCTACTCCGGCGTCTACGACAGCCAGCTCATGGCCGCCGCGGGGACGGATCACGTGCCGACGCAGGCCGAGCTCATCGCCGCCATCGGCAGCACCTTCTCCGATCCCTGCATGATCTCCACCACGCCGAACGCGCCCGTCGCCTGCGGCTTCGGCGATACGCTCTTCATCATCTATGCCTCGCGCGAGGCAATGGAGGCGCAGGGCGCCGTGAACATCGACGCCGTCGCCCACTCGAGCGAGCAGGAGATCTTGATGTCCGCCCACGCCAATTACCGCGTGCTCGACGTCGGCACGATGACCGTCACGCATCAGGACCCGTGGGCCGAGGAGCCCGAGACGCTCGCGCGCAATTACGTCCGTGTGGAGCTCCTCGCGCCGGAGACGCCGAACCCCTTCGTGGATGTGGCGGACGACGCGTATTATCATGACGCGGTGCTCTGGGCGGTGCGCTGCGGCGTGACCAACGGCGTGGATGACACGCACTTCGCCCCCGACGGCGAGGCCACGCGCGCGCAGATCGTCACGTTCCTCTACCGCGCTGCGGGCTCTCCCGCCGCGAGCGCGAAGATTGACTTCACGGACGTGCCTCATGATGCCTGGTATGCCGGGGCCGTCCGCTGGGCGGTGGAGCAGGGCATCACGAACGGCACGTCGGAGAAAACCTTCTCGCCGGATAAGCCCTGCACCCGCGCCGAGATTGTCACCTTCCTCCACCGCGCCGCCGGCAGTCCCGCTGCGGCAGGGCAGACCAACCCCTTCACCGACGTGCCCGCGGGCAGCTGGTTCGAAGCGCCCGTCCTCTGGGCCGTGCAGCAGAAGATCACCAACGGCGTGAGCGAGAAGCGCTTCGCCCCAGACAAAACCTGCACCCGCGGCGAGGCCGTCACGTTCCTCTATCGAGCGAACGGGTAAAACCCAAATCACAAGACCGCACCCCCCCGGGCGCGGTCTTATGATTCTTAAATTATGACGAACTTTCTTCAAAAAGTGTCAAAAAATTCTTGCGCATTCATGCGCTTTCCGATATAATCAAAATCAGACCAAACTCCGCGCTCTGCGGGAACCATAACGACAAGGAGAATGCACTATGAAGCACACGAAACAGTGGATCGCCCTGCTGCTCGCCGTGGTCATGACGGCGGCGCTGCTGAGCGTGCCCGCCTTCGCCAAGGCGCCGAACGATCTCGGCTTCGAGACCTATGTCGCGCTGGGCGACAGCATCGCCACCGGTCTGAACGACAACACCGAAACCAATGAGGACGCCTACGGCAGCTGGGCCAATGGCTATACCGTCAAGCTCGCCGAAAAGCTCGGCCTCATCACCGAGGCTACCCCGCGTTATGTGCCCGACGGCAATGACGTCGTCTATTACACCTCCCCGAACGAGAGCGGCTTCCGCTCCTGGGCCTTCCCGGCCATGCGCACCAGGGAGATCCTCCAGCAGGTCGACCCGACCTACAACTACGTGCGCGACCGCTTTGCCGATTACTGGCTGGATAACGGCGAGCTCAACGAGAAGCTCGGCGACGTGCCCGCCCTGATCCAGGCCGACGTGGCCGAGGCCGATCTCATCACGCTGAACATCGGCTCGAACGACGTCGTACTCGCGCAGCTGCGCGAGACCGCCTGGGAGATCGAGGACGAGGTCGGCGTCGGCGCGAGCGCCATCATCGATCTCATGAAGAGCAAGCTCGGCTTTGCCGACGCTCCGACCCTCCCCGAGGGCACGGATGAGAACGCCATCGTGGCGAAGTTCCTCCCGCTCTTTATCAAAAACGTGCTCAAGGGCTATAACGAGTTCCTGCAGAACATGCCGAAGATCCTCAAGGCCCTGCGCGCGCAGAACCCGACCGCGCAGATCGTCGTCATCGGCGTGTTCAACCCCGTGCATTATTCCCTCAGCCTCACGGACGGCAAGCTGCCCGTCTCCCTCGGCGAGATGCTCGACGGCGTCATGACCCCGCTCAACGGCGCGCTTGCGACGTTCTGCATGCGCTATCGCTGCACCTATGTCGACGTCGTCGATGAGCCGGTGGATTCCTCCATGCACCCGACGAACGAGGGCTATATCGACATTGCCAACCGCATCTATGCCAAGCTCAAGGTCCGCCCGACCGAGACCGCCTTTGTCGACGCCGGCAATCTCCCCGATGAGTTCAAGGCCGCCATCAACTGGGCTGTTGACGCCGGCGTCACCACCGGCAAGGGCCCCGAGACCTTCGCGCCTTACGACAAGTGCACCCGCGCCGAGATCGTCACGTTCCTGTGGCGCATGGCGGGCGAGCCGGAGGCCGCTGCCCCCGCCGCGTTTGAGGATGTGGCAGCCGATGCGTGGTATGCCGAGGCCGTCGCCTGGGCTGCCGAGAACGGCGTCACCAACGGCACGAGCGAGACGAAGTTCAGCCCGGATCAGACCTGCACCCGCGGCCAGATCGTCACGTTCCTCTATCGCTTTGACCGGCTCGTGAACGCCGACGCCGGCGAGACGACCGCCGAGAAGACTTTCCGCGACGTGAGCCCCGCCGCCTACTACGGCGCGCCCGTCACCTGGGCGGTCAAGAACGGCATCACCAAGGGCATCTCCTCGGTGCTCTTCGCCCCGCTGCAGACCTGCAACCGCGTCCAGGCCGTCACGTTCCTGTTCCGCTATAACCACCTGTGATAGAGACGAACCGTTGAAACGCAGGGGAGGGGCTTGCCCCTCCCGGCGTTCCGGTGTATTGAATGGAATGCATGTGAGGCGAATTCGCACATTGGTACGAATTCGCCTCACGTTTTTCTTGTTTTGTAGTGGGTTCTGCGCGGGAGGGGCAAGCCCCTCCCCTACATGAGAGATTCACAACGGCTGTTATCCTCTCTCCGGGCAGACGTATCTCCGCCGCCGCTCCGTGCCTTTGCCGTATTCGATCGCTCTCTTCGGACAGCGGCTGATGCAGGCCATGCAGTGCGTGCAGTTTTCGCCCCAGACGGGTCTGCCGTCTGTGAGCTTGATATTATTCAGCGGACAGACCCGCTCACAGAGGCCGCAGGAGATGCATTTTTCCGTCGCGCGAAACTTCTTCGCCCCGACGGTGAGGAAAAACGCGCGGTTCATCGCGCTGCTCTTGGCCTTGTCCACGGCGGTGATGTGCAGAGCGTCGAACGGCTCTCCCGCGCGGATCTTCTCCGCTGCGGCGAGGGTCTTTTCCTCGCCCGCGCGCAGGAGCGGCTGCACCTGATCCTGCGGCGTCACGTCGTACATGACCAAGTAGTTATCCGGCATCACAACCGGCAGCAGCCCGCAGTATTCGAGGCCCTTTTCCGCGCACAGCGCGCGCAGATACGCCCCGGCGTTCCCCACGTCCGCGCCGCAGACCATGACGAAATACGCCCTCCGGCACCCGGAAAACGCGCTCCGGCGGAGATAATCGGCAAACACATGCGGCATCCGCCACGCATAGGTCGGAAAGACGATGACATAGGGCTTCTCAGACGAAAAATCCCCCGCCGCGCCGCGGCGCATATCCACGCGCGCATCGACGCAGTCATCCCCCAGCGCGTCCCTGAGCGCCAGGGCCAGATATTCGCTGTTCCCGGTTCCGGTGAAGTACAGGATCATGGTTGATTCCTCCCAAAGTCAGAGAATGCTGCGAAAAACCTTCCCCCTCGGGGGAAGGTGGCCGAGCAGCGCGAGGTCGGATGAGGGGTAGATACGCTGCCAATGTCCAACCCGGGCGGTCATCTCCCCTCATCCACCGCCTGACGGCGGTCCCCCTTCCCCCGGCGGGGGAAGGCTCTGAAGGGGGTAAATGCTGTCATAATTATAAAAGGACTTGCGCCGCGGCGCAAGTCCTTTCACTCTTTACTCCGTTTAGATGTTCCCGTAGTAGATCTTCGCGAGGCCGCCGTGGCTGGTTTCGCGGTATTTCTCGTCCATGTCCTTGCCAGTGCGGTACATGGTGGCGACGACCTCGTCGAAGGAGATCTTTCGCGTCTCATACAGGAAGCGGCTGAGGTTCACCGAGCTGATCGCGCGCATGGCCGCGACGGCGTTGCGCTCGATGCAGGGGATCTGCACGAGGCCGTTGACCGGGTCGCAGGTCAGGCCGAGGTTGTGCTCCATGGCGATCTCGGCGGCGTATTCGATCTGGTCGATGTTCAGGCCGTAGAGGCTTGCGAGCGCCGCCGCCGTCATGGAGCAGGCGCTGCCGATCTCGGCCTGGCAGCCGCACTCCGCGCCGGAGATGCTGGCGTTCGTGCGGATGACGTTTCCAAAGATCGCTGCCACGGCGAGCGCGTCGAGAATCTCCTCCTCTGGGAAGCCGCGGTCGCGGTGCATGTAGTAGAGCACCGCCGGGAGCACGCCGCAGCTGCCGCAGGTCGGGGCGGTCACGACGATGTGCTCGTCGGCGTTCTCCTCGCTCGTGGCGTAGGCGTAGGCCGCGATGATGCGGTTCATCGCCACGTCCGCGGGCTCGTTGTAGCAGCGCATGTTATAGAGCTTCTTCGCCTTGCGCGTCACGCCGAGACCGCCGGGCAGCGTGCCCTCCGCCTCGAGTCCGCGCGCGATGGCCTCCTTCATCGACTCCCAGACCTTCTTGAGATAGCGTGTGATCTCCGGGCCCTCCATGCGGTAGATAAACTGCGGCAGGCTGATGCTCTTCTCCCTGCACAGCTGCAGAATCTCGGAGAAGTGCTTCTGCGGATAGACCTCGCGCTCCTCGTCGGACTCCTCGCCCTCGATGCGGATCGAGCCGCCGCCGATCGAGAAGATGCGGTTCGAGCCGATCACCTCGCCGTCCTTGATGGCCTCAAAGAGCATGGTGTTCGGGTGCGGCAGATCCCGCTCGCGCACCTCGCGGTTGAAGACGATCTCCGCGCCGGGCAGACCCGTCTTGATCGCGCCTCCGGTGCCGTGGCCCTCGCCGGTGAAGGCGAGCGAGCCGTAGAGCGTCACGCGGAAGCGGTCCGCCTCGGGATACCGCTCGCCGAACTTTGTCGCCGCGCGGTAGGGGCCGACGGTATGGGAGCTCGACGGCCCGTTGCCGATCTTATAAACGGTTTTGATACTCTGCATAGTTATCCTCCGTCAGGAAAAGGCCGCCATAAAGGCGGCCTTTTTTGATTAAATGGGTTACGCAGCGGCTTTTTCCTTTTCCTTCTTGCCGGTGATGGCGTTCATCAGCATGGCGATGGCGCCGTCGCCGGTGACGTTGCAGGCGGTGCCGAAGGAGTCCTGCGCGATGTACAGGGCGATCATCAGCGTGAGCATGTTCTGGTTGAAGCCCAGCATGCTCTCGAGGATGCCGAGCGCGGCCATGACGGCGCCGCCGGGCACGCCGGGGGCGGCCACCATCGTGATGCCGAGCATCAGGATGAAGGGCAGCATCTGGCCGAAGGTCACGTCCCAGCCGTTGAGCATCATGACGGCGATGGAGCAGCTCGTCAGGGTGATCGTGGAGCCGGAGAGGTGAATCGTGGCGCACAGCGGGATGACGAAGTCGGCGATCTTGCTCAGGCAGCCGTTCTTCTTGGTGCATTCGAGCGTCACGGGGATCGTCGCGGCAGAGGACTGCGTGCCGATGGCGGTCATGTAAGCGGGGATCATGTTCTTGATGAGGGCGAACGGGTTGCGCTTGGAGGCCGCGCCGGCGACGATGTACTGGAACACGATGATGCAGATGTGCATGATGATGATCAGCACAAAGACCTTGGCAAACACGCTCATGATCTCGGCGACGGTGCCGGCGTAGGTCATGTTGGCGAAGATGCCGTAGATGTGGAAGGGCAGGAGGGGGATGAGAACCTTCGCCACGACGCCCTCGACGATCTTCTGGAACTCATGGAAGATCTTGCGCAGCGTCTCGGAATTGGTGGCGGCGATGCCGATGCCCAGGATGAAGGACGTGATCAGCGCGGTCATAACACCCATGAGCGGGGGCATCTCCACGGTGAAGAGGCCGGAGAGCATGGTGTCCTCGGCGTTCTGGGCGTTGTCCATCACGATGGAGCCGACCTTCAGGAAGGTCGGGAACACGGCGCTGTCGACGATGTAGGCGAAGCTGCCGGCGATGATGGTGGAGAGATAGGCGATGCCGGCGGTGATCGCGAGGGTCTTGCCGGCGCCCTGACCGAGATCGGCGATGCCGGGGGCGACGAAGCCGATGATGATCAGCGGGATGCAGAAGCCGAGGAAATTGCCGAAGATGCTGTTGAAGGTGGCGCCGATCTGAATGATGATCGGCAGATCCAGCTTCTTGGCGATGATGCCGACGATGATACCAAGCGCAATGGCGACGATCAGCTTCGGCAGCAGGCCAAGATTCACTTTTTTCTTGGTTTCAGCCATGATGATGGTTCCTTCCTTTTTCTCTTTTTTCTCAGATCTTTCCGGGGGTTGTGACGGCCGTCAGTCGACGACGGCGATCACTTCGATTTCGCACAGAAGCTGCTTGGGCAGCTCGCGCACGGCCACGCAGGAGCGCGCGGGCTTGGAGACGAAGTACTTCTCGTACACGGCGTTGAACGCGCCGAAGTCCTTCATGTCCGCGAGGAAGCAAGTCGTCTTCACGACCTTGGAGTAGTCGATGCCGGCCGCTTGGAGAATGCCGCCGACGTTCTTGCACGCCTGCTCGGCCTGCTCCTCGATCGTCGTGCCGACGACGGCGCCCGTGGCGGGGTCGAGCGGAACCTGACCGGAAGCATAGAGGAAGCCGTTTACGACATAGCCCTGAGAATACGGGCCGATCGCGGCGGGAGCCTTGTCCGTAGAGATGATTTTCATGCGATAGATCTCCTTTCTTGGGTAGTCAATGAGAAATCAGAACAGGAGCTGATAGCCCTTCTTCTGAAGATCTGCCTTGATCTGCTGCACCTGCGCGGTGCCGATGGTTTCGAGCGTGAGCGTCACGACGCAGGAGCTGACCTCCGTCTTGGCGTCCTCGCGCTTGTGGTCAATATCCAGCACGTTCGCGCCGTTTTCGGAGATGCAGGCGAGCAGCTGGGCGAGATTGCCCGCGCGGTCCTGCAGCTTCGTCGTGATCTGCGCGATGCGGCCGGTCTTCTGCATGCCCTTGGTGATGATGCGGCTGAGCGTCGTGATGTCCACGTTGCCGCCCGAGACGATCGCCACGGTCTTGAGGCTCGTGTCGATCTTGTCGAAGAGGTAGGCCGCGACGCTGGTCGCGCCCGCGCCCTCGGCGACGGTCTTGGGGCCCTCGAGGAGGCCCACGATCGCGGCGGCGATCTCGTCCTCGGAGACGGTCACGATCTCATCCACATATTCCTCCACGATGGAGAACGTCAGGTCGCCCGGCGTCAGCACATGGATGCCGTCGGCGATCGTGGGGGCGTCCTTCACGGTGGTCACCTCGCCGCTGCGGTGGGAGATGAACATGCTCGGCACGGCGGACGACTGCACGCCGATGACCTTCACGTTCGGGCGCATGGACTTGATCGCCACGGCCACGCCGCTGATGAGTCCGCCGCCGCCGATGGGAACGACAACCTGCTCCACGTCCGGCACCTGATCGAGGATCTCAAGACCGATCGTGCCCTGACCCGCGATTACGTAGGGGTCGTTGAACGGGTGGGCGAAGGTGTAGCCCTCGCTCTCGCTCAGGCGCGCCGCCTCGGCCGCCGCGTCGTCATATACGCCCGGCACGAGCACGACCTCCGCGCCGTAGCCGCGCGTGGCCTCCACCTTCAGCAGAGGCGCGCCCTCGGGCATGCAGATCACGCTCTTGATGCCGAGTCTCGTCGCGGACAGGGCCACGCCCTGCGCATGGTTGCCAGCGGAGCAGGCGATCACGCCCTTCGCCGCCTCCTCGGGGGAGAGCTTGCGGATCTTGTTGAAGGCACCGCGGATCTTGAACGAGCCGGTCTTCTGCAGGTTTTCCGACTTGATATAGAGGTTCTTGCCCAGACGGGTAGAAGAAACGATCGGGGTCAACTCGGTCACGCCCTGAAGCGCATCTCTGGCCTCCTGGATCATTTCCAGAGTCACTTTGCGATCCATAGAAAATACTTCCTTTCCCGGATGAGTTCGGTGCCGCGCCAAGGCGCCGCACACTGATAATAATATAACAACCCGGCATCTGTTCGTCAATTGAAATTGTGCAATATGATAATTGATTTTTCTAAATAGAGTCAACGATTTGTAGTAAATGTAAAAAACTGTCTCTCCGCTGTGCGATCACATCAGAAAGACAGGATAACCCCGAGCAACCCGCCCTGCGGCACATCCCCGCCGCAGGGGCCGACGACCCTTGCAGAACGCACTGAATAGATTGCCATTCCCGGGCGAAGGCGCTGCCCGCCGCCGTAGGGGCGGATATCATCCGCCCGCGCAGAATGCGCCAAATTGATGCATCAGACCATCGGCGAAGGCGCACCATCTCACCTTCTTGTCATTGCGAACCGTCGCGCACGACGGTGTGGCAATCCGTTCTCCCTCTTTCATGCCATTCGGAAATGTGGTTATAATTAATCTGTTAACGATAGAAAAGAAGTGTTATACAGCAAAAAACACGACCATGCAGGGAATAGCTCCTGTAAGGTCGTGTTTTTAATTGTGAGGATCTGTAATTCACCGGCACCGTACCCGGCGCACGAGCTTCGCGATCAGGGCGACGATGGCGAGACACACGAACACGTTGCCGAAGAGGACGAAGAGCACGCCGCCGCCGATGACCGCGGCGACAATCGCGCCGACGGCGCAGAGGATCACCGTGACGAGCAAAAGCGTAAAGAGTACCATTCCGATCGCCTCCCTTTCTTTGGATGTTGCCCCTTAGACGATCCGCGGCGGGGAATGTTCCGGAAGGGGGGAGTCTGCCGAAGGAATGAAATACGATATAGGGCGGGGGGGAGGTGCGGAGCGATTCGCCCGAAGAATGGCAATTGTGGAAGGACGGGAACGAGGGGGACGGATTGCCACACCAGTGTGCGCGCTGGCTCGCAATGACAGTGGGGGGGGCGGAGCGGATTCGCCGGAGAATGGCAATTGTGGAAAAACGGGAACGCGGGGGACGGATTGCCGCACCAGCGTGCGCGCTGGCTCGCAATGACAGCGGGGGAGGTGCGGAGCGATTCGCCCGGGGAACGGCAATTCCGGAATGACCGGAGCGCGGGGGACGGATTGCCGCACCAGTGACGTCGGTCACTGGCTCGCAATGACAGAGAGGAGAGACGGAGCGGATTCGCCGGGGATTGGCGCGGGGATTTGGTGTGTTCTGCGCGGGCGGATGATATCCGCCCCTACGGCGGCGGGCAGGTGCGGTGCGGATTCGCCGGGAAAATCATAACCACTAGTGAACTAGTGGTTTGCTCAGACCCCAGAGGGGTCAGTACTTGCTGACCCCTGAAAGGGGTACCGAGGTTTATCATCGCATCACTACTACAGGCAGCCACTTGAAGTG
>JAFRDQ010000039.1 GCA_017411225.1 Oscillospiraceae bacterium | reverse complement strand
GTACCCCTTTCAGGGGTCAGCAAGTACTGACCCCTCTGGGGTCTGAGCAAACCACTAGTTCACTAGTGGTTATGATTGTAAGTTTGAAGTGATAAGAACTTACAACTTACAACTTATAACTTATAACTCATAACTCATATCTCATATCTCAACGCTCACCGCACCGCTGATATGACTCTTGGTGTAAAGCAGCACCGTATCTCCCTCCCGCAGCACCATGCTGCCGCGCGGGATGAGCATTGTGCCGCGGCGCTTGACGAGCACGATCAGCGTCTGGCGCGAAATGTCGAGATCGCGGATGGCCACGCCGTTCCACGGGCTCTGCCGCCGAAGCTCGACCTCCTTGAGCTCAATGTGCCAGTCGTCCTTGAAGAACTCCGCGCCGATCACGAGCACGTCGCCGTCCTTGAGCTCCACGTCGCCCTTCGGGATCACGACGTCCTTCCCACGCTGGATCGCCGCAATGATCACGCCCGCCGGCAGACCCAGCTGCCGAATCTGCGCTCCGACCCACGGGTCATTGCGGTGCAGCTGCACCTTGATGAAGTGCAGGTCATATTCGTTCGCCTGCTCGCTCAGGCGCTTGAGCCGCGTGTCCTGCTCGACGAAACCGGCGCTGATGATACCGGTCGGGATCGCGACCATGCCCACGCCGAGGAAGGTGATCACGATGCCGAGGATGCGCCCCATTGTCGTCACGGGGTAAATGTCGCCGTAGCCGACGGTCAGCAGGGTAGAGGCCGCCCACCAGATGCCGGAGAACGCGTTGGAGAACACCTCCGGCTGCGCCTCATTCTCGAGCGAATACATGCACAGGCTGCTGGCCAGCATCAGCACCAGGATGATCGTCACGGAGGACACGAGCTGATTTTTCTTGCTCGAGAGAACCGAGGTGATCACGTTCAGCGAGTCATAGTAGGCGTTGATGCGAAACAGCCGGAAGATGCGGATCACGCGCACGAGGCGGAACGCCGCCGCGCCCGACGGGAAGAAGAACGGCAGATACACCGGCAGGAACGAGACGAGGTCGACGATGCCGCCAAAGCTGACCGCGTATTTCCACGCCGCCTTCCCGCGCGACACGCCGCGGTATTTGAAGTCCGCCGTGTAGATGCGCAGACAGTAGTCCACCGCGAACGCCGCCACGGTAACCATCTCCACGATATCGAACAGAAAGTTGTATTTTGCGTGCAGGGCGTCATAGGTGTCGAGAATTGTGGCGAGCAGATTCAGAACGATCGTCAGCGTGTAAAACAGATCATAGGCTCGGCTGACCCGATCGCCCGCCGCGCCGATCTCCACGATCTCATAAATTCTCCGCCGCCGTTCGGCGGGAGGCAGTTGCTTTTTCATCATGTACCCACTCCTGAAATGCTTTCAACCGAAATTATATCATATTTCTTCAAAAAGGAAAGTAGGGTAAACGAAGCGCCGTGTCTGGAAAAGAGCTTGTAGGGGAGGGGCTTGCCCCTCCCGGCGTTCCGGAGTTTATGATTGATATAAATGAAAGGCGAATTCGCAGAGTTTTTCAATTCTGCGAATTCGCCTCTGTATCTGCTCAATGCAGGTGATTCTGCACGGGAGGGGCAAGCCCCTCCCCTACGGCAGAATCAGAACATGGCGTCTGTTACCGCTCAAACACAACCAAACCGGCCTGGGTCGGGTGGTCGAGGAAGCGTTTTTCTGCCGCCTCGCTCTTCCAGGCCAGCAGCTTGAGCACGATCAGGATGTCGCCCCCGGCGGAGAGCACCATCACGAGGCCGATGATCGTCCAGAACAGGGAGCCGCAGAGAATGCCGAGCACCGTCGGGATCACGCCGAGCACAATCAGCGGCATGAGCGCGCCGAGGATGTACTGCCCCTTCTTCAGGGGCGCGGCGCAGGTGCAGTAGGGCGTGAGCAGCTCCTTCATGAAGCCGAACTCGATGTCTTTGAATCCGTTTTCTGCAAACAGCGCCCAGGTCACGCCGTGCAGCCCCTCGTGCACGAAGATCAGCGCAATGAACACAACGAGAAACAGCAGCGCAAAGTGATCCGGCATCGAGCCCATGCCGCCGTTGCGCACGAAAAACAGCCAGAAGCCGAGCCCCATCAGCGGGATCGCGAGCAATACCGCAAACACGTTTGCCTTCACAATGCTGATCGTCAGCTCCGCTGCGCGCCAGCCCTGCGATGCAAGCTTCGCCTTCAGCGCCTCAAAGCGCGCCAGCCGCCGCTGCTCCGCCGCGGTCAGCGTCCGGTTTTCCTCTGTCTTCATCGTCAACGCTCCCTTCCCGCCAAATATAACACAGGGAGGGGAGAAAAGCAATTATCGCCGCCACAGCTTGCCCGAAAAGCCTCGCAGAGTTCGCGGCTCGGATGCCGCGAATTCAATTCAATCGTTTTTCCGGCGACATGTGCGGCGGAAAATCTCCCTGAGGCGCGGCGTGACGCCGCGCCCTCGCGCCGACCAACCGAAGGGCGATGGAGCGCGAGTATCTCTTCGCCTGTCAAAGAACACAGTTCTTTGACAGGCTTATCTCCAGTCGCCGCTCACGCCGTCCGGCGCGCAGGGCGGCTTCGGGTCGCGTTTGTCCTCCCGCTCGCGCTCACGGGCGCGCTTGTCCGTCCCGGTTTCCACCGGCGGGCGGAACTTTTTTCGTTTTACCTTGTCAGACATAATATCCCTCCGTAAATGACGCTCGCTGCCGTACCGAACACGAGCACCGGCCCTGCGATCGTGAAGATCTTCACCGCCATGCCGGTCACCCAGCCCTCGGTTTTGAATTCCAGCGCGGGTGAGGCCACGGCGTTGGAAAACCCCGTGATCGGCACGAGCGAGCCCGCCCCGGCGAATCTTGCCAGATCGTCGTACCAGCCGAGCCCCGTCGCGAGCGCGCTGAGTGCAATGAGCGTCACGCTGCACCAGGCCGCGGCGTCCGCCTCCGATGCGCCCCACGTCTGATACAGCTGCATCAGCCCCTGCCCGAGCGCACAGATCGCCCCGCCGACGAAAAACGCTCTCAGCAGATCCCAACCAAGCGGGGAAGGCGGCGACATGCTCTGCACATAGTTTCCATATTGCTCTGCGTTCATGTCCATCTCATCATCTCCCGCGCTTAGTCTGTCCAATTTTCCGACAGTTATCAGGGATGCGCTTGAAGTCGCACATTTTCAATGATAAAATATTTCAAAATATTTCCGCCAATCACGAAAGGAGCATCCCAATGAAAAGGAGAGTTTTGTGCCTGCTGCTGGTGCTATGCCTGCTGCTTCCGGTCAGCGCATTTGCGCTCGGGCAGGAAGACGGCGCTGCCTGCTTCGATTATCTGAAGAACTACCTGCAGACAAACGGCACCTTCCAGAACGGCGTTTATACCTATGAGGGGCTTGAGCGCTCGGCCAGCGACGACGGAGTGCAGATGATCTTCCACATTTTCCTCACCTATGACCCCGCGGCGAACGCGCTCATCTTCGCCAATGAGGCGAGCCAGGATCAGCAGGACAACGCGGCCTTTTTCCGTTCCGCGGTCACGGTTCCCGCCTCGCTTCTCATGCCCTATGACGCCGTGGAGCGCATCAGCGTTCTGGGTCAGACGTATTTCTGCACGGCGAAGATCGCGTCGGACTTCACCACGCAGAGCCGCGGCATTCTGGAGGGAGAGGACACCTTCGGCACGGAAGCGCTCTTTCCCTATACCGTCGCGCTCGCCTTCCGCCATGTGCAGGACAACCTCCTCACCGCCGCGGGCTATCCGTTCTCCGCGCTCGGTCTCACCGCGCTCTATGATGAGCTCTATCCCAGCGAGCCCTGCGACGGCGGCGATAATTGCCCCTCCAAAGTGTTCACCGATGTGAACCGCACGCTCTGGTATCATCTCCCGATCGATTGGGCCGTGACGACCGGCGTCACCAACGGCACCTCGAAGACCACCTTCAGCCCGAATGCCAGCTGCACCCGCGCGCAGATGGTCACCTTCCTCTGGCGCGCCAAGGGCGAGCCGGAGCCGAAGCTGCAGACCAGCAAGTTCGTCGATGTTCCCGCTGATCAGTATTACACCAAGGCCGTCCTCTGGGCGGTGGAAAACGGCATCACGGACGGCGTGGACGCGACGCACTTTGCCCCGGGTCAAACGGTCACCCGCGCTCAGACGGTCACCTTTCTCTGGCGCATGATGGGCAAGCCCGTGCCGCAGGGCAGTCAGACATTCCCGGATGTGCCTTCCGGCGAATATTACAGCGACGCCGTCGCCTGGGCGGTGGAGAACGAGATCACCAACGGCATGAACGGCGTTTTCGCCCCGAAGAACGACTGCACCCGCGCGCAGATTGTCACGTTCCTCTATCGCACGATTGTCAAATAAGCAAAAAACGCCCTGATTTCTTCGGAAATCAGGGCGTTACAGTTTGTCAAAAAGCCTCGCAGAGTTCGCGCCTCAGAAGGCGCGAATTCAATCCAATTGTTTTTCCGGCGACATGTGCGGCGGAAAAACTCCTTTGGGCACGCGCGACGTGTGCCCCTCGCTTCGACCAAACCGGGCAACGCCCGGTGCGATAAAAGCGAGTATCCCTTCGACTTTCAAAGAACCATGTTCTTTGAAAGTCTCTATCTTCTCAGCTCGTCCATCACGCCGCGCGTGATGCTTTTTGCTCTCGGTACGACGGCGTCCAGCAGCTGAAAAAGCTGGTGCTCCATGACCATGCCGTCGTCGAGCAGGCGCGTGTTCACGAGGAGGTTCATCCCCGCGCACTCGAGCGCCGCCGCGAGCGCGCTCGCGGCGCACCCGACGTCCGACTGCATGCTCTTGGCGCCGTAGCGCCGGATCGTCTCCAGCGCCGGCACGAGCTCGGCGCAGCTTTGCAGCATGTCCATCGGCGCGACGCACGCGTCCAGTGTCGCCTGCTGCAGCGCGGCCTTGCCGACCTAGTCCTTCGGCAGCTTCCACGCCGCCGCGAGCGGCGCGAAGGCCTCGGCGTCCGCGTCCACGAGCGCGAGCAGCCGCATGCGCAGCTCCTCGGCCTTGTCGATCGCGTCGCGCAGCTCCTGCTCGTGGCCCTCCGCGCTCTTTTTGTCGGTGGAGTAGTTGCCCGCCATACTGCACAGCGCCGCCGCGAGCGCGCCAATCAGCGCCGCCGCCCCGCCGCCGCCGGGAACGGGCTCCCGGGCAGCGAGACGGTTTGTGAAGTTCAAACAGGTTTCTTCGATCAGTTTCATCGCTTAGAAAAGGCCGGAGATCTTACCGTTCGCATCGACGTCAATTTTTTCCGCCGCGGGCATCTTCGGCAGACCGGGCATCGTCATGATATCGCCCGTCAGCGCCACGATGAAGCCCGCGCCCGCGCTCACCTTGAGGTTGCGCACTGCCACGCGGAAGCCGCGCGGCGCGCAGCGCTTGGCCGGGTCGTCGGAGAAGGAGTACTGGGTCTTTGCAATGCAGACCGGGAGCGAGCCGAAGCCGAGCGCCTCGAGCTCCTGCAGCTGCTTTGCCGCATTGCCGACGAGATCCACGCCGTCGGCGTGATAGACCTTCGTCGCCACGGCCTCGAGCTTCTCATAGATGGACATGTCGTCCGTGTAGCTGAAGCGGAAGTCGTTTTCCTTCTCGCACAGGCGCACGACCTCGTTTGCAAGCTCAATGCCGCCTTCGCCGCCCTTGCCCCAGACTTCGCTGAGCGCCACGTTCACGCCGAGCGCCGCGCATTTTTCCCGCACGAGCTCGAGCTCCGCCTCGCTGTCGGTGGGGAAGCGGTTGATCGCCACCACGCAGGGCAGACCGTAGACGGTCGTGATGTTCTCCACGTGCTGCAGCAGGTTCGGCATGCCGGCCTCCAGCGCTGCGAGATTCTCCTGACCGAGCTCGGCCTTCTCCACGCCGCCGTGGTACTTCAGCGCGCGCACCGTCGCCACCACGACGACCGCGTCCGGCTTGAGACCCGCCATGCGGCACTTGATATCGAGGAACTTCTCCGCGCCGAGATCCGCGCCGAAGCCGGCCTCCGTCACGCAGTAGTCGCCGAGCTTGCGCGCGACCTTCGTGGCCGTCACGCTGTTGCAGCCGTGCGCAATGTTCGCAAACGGGCCGCCGTGCACGAACGCGGGCGTGCCCTCGAGCGTCTGCACGAGGTTCGGCTTGAGCGCGTCCTTTCAGAGCGCCGCCATCGCGCCCTGCGCCTTGAGATCGCCGGCGGTCACGGGCTTGCCGTCGTAGGTATAGCCCACGATGATGCGCGCGAGCTTTGCCTTCAGATCCATCACGTCGCCGGCGAGGCACAGCACCGCCATGATCTCGCTCGCCACCGTGATGTCAAAGCCGTCCTCGCGCGGCACGCCGTTGGCCTTGCCGCCGAGACCGGACACAATGTTTCTCAGCTGCCGGTCGTTCATGTCCACCGCGCGGCGCCAGGTGATCCGGCGCGGATCGATGCCGAGGGCGTTTCCCTGCTGAATGTGGTTGTCCAGCATCGCGGCGAGCAGGTTATTTGCCGCGCCGATGGCGTGGAAGTCGCCGGTGAAGTGGAGGTTGATGTCCTCCATCGGCACCACCTGGGCATAGCCGCCGCCGGCGGCGCCGCCCTTGATGCCGAACACGGGGCCCAGCGAAGGCTCGCGCAGCGCGATGACCACGTTCTTGCCGATGCGGCGCAGCGCGTCGCCCAGGCCGATCGTTGTGGTCGTCTTGCCCTCGCCCGCGGGGGTGGGGGTGATCGCCGTCACGAGGATGAGCTTTCCGTCCGGCGCATCTGCCTTGTCCTTGAGCAGCTTGTAGTCCACCTTGGCCTTGTACCGGCCATACTGCTCCAGATACGCCTCGTCCACGCCGGCGCGCTGCGCCACCGCGGTGATCGGCTCCATTGTGCATGCCTGTGCAATCTCAATGTCGGATTTGTACTCCATGTTGGGCCTCCGTTCCAAAAAAGTCGCCCTTATTATAGCATGGACGCGCACCGGCAGAAATACACGATTCCGACAAGAAAAAACGCCCTTTTTGCCTGTTCGGGCGCGAAGTGCCTAAACCGAGCCGAAAATGTCAGTTTTATAACAATGTTGCAGGGATCCCTGCGCAACTTTGTCGGATTCTCCATTGACATCTCTCCGCAAAACCGATACAGTTAATACATACGGAAAAACGGACCCGAACCGAAAGGAAGGTAACTATGGAACCTGTCAAACGCATCGGTGTGCTCACCAGCGGGGGAGACGCCCCCGGCATGAACGCCGCCGTCCGCGCCGTTGTGCGCTCGGCCACGGGCATGGGGATCGAGGTCGTCGGCATCCGCCGCGGCTGGCACGGCCTCGTGTTCGGTGATTTCTTCCCCATGACCGCGAGAGACGTCAGCCACATCCTTAATGCCGGCGGCACCACGCTCTATACGGCCCGCTGCCCCGAATTCATGACGGAGGAGGGCCAGCAGAAGGCTGTTGCCACCTGCCGCCTGCTCGGTCTGGACGGCGTGGTCGCCATCGGCGGCGACGGCACGTTCCGCGGCGCGCTCGATCTCAGCCGGCGCGGCGTCCCGGTCGTCGGCATCCCTGCCACGATTGACAATGACATCGGCTGCTCGAACTACACCATCGGCTTCGACACCGCCTGCAACACCGCCGTCGGCTGCATCGACCGCCTGCGCGACACGATGCAGTCCCATGAGCGCTGCTCCGTCGTGGAGGTCATGGGACGCCACGCGGGCTTCCTCGCGCTCTATGTCGGTATTGCCGTCGGCGCGACGGCGGTGCTCATCCCGGAGCGCGGCTATGACTTTGAGCGCGATCTGGCCGAGCCCATCCGCCGCTCCCGTCTGAGAGGCTCCACGCACTTCATGGTCGTCGTGGCCGAGGGCGTCGGCAGTGCGCTCGACATCGGCAATGAGGTTCGCGACAAGCTCGGGCTCGACGCACGCGTGACCGTGCTGGGCCACATCCAGCGCGGCGGCTCGCCCACCGCGCGCGACCGCGAGATGGCCTCCCGCATGGGCTATACCGCCGTCAAGGCGCTCAGCGAGGGCCGAGGCGATCTGATCGTCGGCACCAAGGACGGCTTCCTGACCGAGATCCCGATCGAAGAAGCGCTGCAGATGAAGAAGAATCTGCAGATGGACCGCTATGAAGTGCTCCAGGCGATGCAGAGATAAAAACCATACAACAGCAAAATCGGAGGCATACGCTGCCTCCGATTTTGCTGTTGTATTTCTTTCACCGATTTGTTATAATACTTTATTACTGATACTATGTCCAATTATCGGCATTTTTCAAAAACAGCTGTTTTTTAGAAAGGAGGGGCTCGTCATGTCCAGGTCTGACGGGGCGAAGAAGCATTCCGCTTCCGCGCCGATGAAAATTCCGCAGGCACTCATGCCGAATTCCCGACTGTTTCTGATCTTCCTCATCCTCTTTGCGGTGGCCACGTTCTTTTTGACGGATCGTCTCTGGCTGGCGCTGGCCGAGGTGGGGATCATCCTCGCGCTCATTGTCTATTCTCTGATTGCGAGCCGCGCGCACCGCAAGGCGCTGCAGACCTATATCGAGGACGTCACCTTTTCGGCGGACACGGCCAAGAGCAGCACGCTGCAGCATTTCCCGCTGCCGATGGCGGTTTTCCGCCCGGCGGACGCGCAGGTCATCTGGGCGAACCAGTCCTTCTTTGAGGTCTGCGGCGTGCGCAGCCCCTCGGTGGAGATGCGCGTCACGGACGTCGTGCCCGGCTTTTCCGGCCGCTGGCTGCTGGACGGGCACAGCCGCTGCCCCGACCTCGTGGAGATCGATGACCGGAAATATCAGGTGCACGGCAATCTGGTCCACCCGAAGGAGAACGAGTCCGCCGTCATGGCCATCACCTACTGGGTGGATGTCACGGAGTATGAGACCCTGCGCCGGGAGTATTACGATTCCCGCCCGAACATCGCGCTCTTCGTTATCGACAATTACGATGAGCTCATCCGCGGCATGACCGACCGCAAGCGCAACGACCTGCGCGAGGAGATCGAGGATCAGCTTCTGCAGTGGTGCGAGGGGAAGAACGGCTTCTTCCGCCACTATGACCGCGACCGCTATCTCTTCGTCTTTGAGGACCGCTATCTCGCCGCCATGCGCGCAGACAAGTTCCGCTCCCTGCTCGAGGGCGTGCACAGCGTGGTCAACCCCGTCGGCATCCGCGCCTCGCTCTCCGTGGGCATCGGGCGCGACGGCTCCGGCTTTGAGGAGAACTTCAACTTCGCCGTGCTCGGCGTCGATATGGCGCTCAGCCGCGGCGGCGATCAGGCCGTGCTCAAAAACCGCGTGAACTTCGAGTTCTTCGGCGGCCGCGGCGGCGAGATTGAAACCCGCACCAAGGTCAAATCCCGCGTCATGGCCAACGCCCTGCGCGAGCTGATCCAGGATTCCTCCCGCGTTTTCGTCATGGGCCACAAGATTTCGGATCTCGACGCCCTCGGCGCTGCCGTCGGCGTCTGCTGCATCGCACGCAAGCTCGAAACGCCCTGCAGCATCGTGCTTGACCGCGCGCACACGGCGGCAAAGCCCCTGCTCGATCTGATGGACGAGAACGAGACGTACATGAGCGCCGTCATCTCCCCGCATGAGGCGATCCTCCGCGCCGACAGCCATTCGCTGCTCGTCGTCGTCGACACCAACCGCCCCGATCAGGTCGAGGATCTCGCCCTGCTCGAGAGCTGCAAGCGCGTCGCCGTCATCGACCACCACCGCCGCGCCGCGGAATACATCGCCAATCCCACGCTGGCCTTCCATGAGCCGAACGCCTCCTCGGCGTGCGAGCTCGTCGCGGAGCTCCTGGAGGAGCTCACCGAGCAGAAGGACGTGCAGCGCCTCGAGGCCGAGGCGGTTCTCGCCGGCATCATGCTCGATACGAAGAACTTCAACATCCGCACCGGTGAGCGCACGTTTGACGCCGCGGCCTTCCTGCGCCGCAGCGGCGCGGACACCGCCGAGGTGAAAAAGCTCCTGCAGAGCGACCTGAGCCACACCGTGGCCCGCTGCCGCATCCTGCAGAGCGCGGAGATCTACGCCCCCGGCATCGCGCTCGCCGTGGAGGCCGAGCCGCAGGACCGCATCGTGGCCGCGCAGGCGGCGGACGAGCTCTTAAACGTCGCGGGCGTCGAGTGCTCCGTCGTGGTCTATCCCGTGGCGGAGGGCGCGTTCATGTCCGCTCGCTCGATCGGCCCGGTCAATGTGCAGCTGCTGCTCGAACCGCTCGGCGGCGGCGGCAACCGCGCCGCGGCGGCCGCGCTCTGCAAGGGCAAGACCGTGGAGGAAACGGTGCAGGCGCTCAAGGCCGCCATCGACGGCTATGAAGCAGATTAAAACCAACATCCATTCCCAGAGATAAAGGAGAACCAATTATGAAAGTCATTTTCCAGCAGGACGTCAAAGGACAGGGCAAGAAGGGCGAGCTGAAGACCGTCTCCGACGGTTATGCCCGCAACTATCTGCTGCCCCGCGGTCTCGCCATGGAGGC
>JAFRDQ010000038.1 GCA_017411225.1 Oscillospiraceae bacterium | reverse complement strand
TACAGACAAGCAAAGTAAAGGCTGCTACGCCCGCCGACTAAAACAAAATTACAAAAGCGCTGGGTTGTTGGCTCTTTTAATCTGACTCAGATTGGTTCTTTTCGCCTGACACTTTTTGGCGAAATTAACCCGGCGCTAACAGTGCAAATAATGCTCCATTTTTTGTTCCTGATCTATTATCAATGATTCCAGACGGAAAACCAGTGTATTTGTTCTTTGATCGGGATGATGAGGGCAAAAAAGGTGCAGCAGCAGTACTTGGTATCTCTAAAGATCACGAATCTATTTCACAATTCAAAGACACTCACTCAGGAAATCTTACAGTAGGATTTATACCATATAGAGAAGGTATATCTACGGGAGACTTTCTCATAGAGGATTACTTTCTATGGGATTCTACAGTAAAAAGAATGGTTGAAAAAGAAATTGAATTAAAACACCATCCAATAAAGCAGCTTCCATCTTTGGCTAGTATTATAAAACGAAAGTTAGAAGACGGGTATGAGCAGTTTTCCCCTGCTGAGTTTTCTGGTTTTAAACCACTTATTGAAAAACTCTATGACATATCAACACAAAAAACAAGTTAACCTTCTAGTCGCAATGCCCGCTTCCTGTTGCGGAATTAATTGACCGAGGTAATCATAATGGGCTACATCTACATCTTAACCAACCCCTCCTTCCCACAGTATGTCAAGATCGGCTACGCGTCCGACGTCAAGCAGCGGCTGGCGGAGCTGAACCGCAGCACGGCGGTGCCGTTTGCGTTCCGCGTCTATGCTACATATGAGGTGGATTCGGCGCTTTCCGACAAAAAGCTGCACGCCATTCTGGACAAGCTGAACCCGGATCTGCGTTCCACGGAAGAGGTGGACGGCAAGAAACGCGTGCGGGAGTTTTACGCCATGCCGCCAGAGGACGCCTATGCGATCCTCGAGGCGATTGCCGAGATCAACGGCTTCAAGCACCGTCTGAAAAAGTGGAAGGCCACGGCGGAGGAGCAGCGCGACGAACAGGCAGCGCAGGAGATCAGCGAGGCGCACCATGAGCGTCTGTCCGCGTTTGCGTTCTCCAAGTGCAACATCCCCGTCGGCGCGGAGATTGAGTTTTCCTGCAAGGAAAACCAGAACTCCGGCACAATCTGCACTGTGGCGGACGACAAGCACGTGCAGTACAACGGCGAAATCTGGTCGCTCTCCGGCCTTGCGAAATATCTGGCTGGAACAACCGGCAACCTCGCCGGGCCGAAATACTTCAAGTATCAAGGCGAATGGCTGAGCGACATTCGCCGGAGAATCGAAGGCCGGGACTAATCGGGGTCTCCCCCACTTGAAAAAGCAGTCGCGTGATATCACAAGGCGTTGCCTGCACAGGTCGGTCAATACACAAATCCGGAGCCGTGTCAAACACGGCTCCGGGTCGCTGTTCATTTCATCTTTATTACTGCTGTTTCAGCTCTGCTTCGTCAGGTCTCTTCCGCAATGCCGCGCTTGCCGGGGATCAGCGCTTGATCCTCCGGACGGACGGGGCGGAGGCGCCAGACGGCGCCGAGGTTTGGGAGCGCGGCGGGCGGCTCGGCGCAGGTGCGCGCCTCGAGGTGCAGCCCGTCAGGCTTTCGCACGGCGCGGTAGTCCGCGACCCACGGGAGGGCGAACACGGCGTTTTCGAGCTGCAGAAACGCCGCGGCGTCGAGGCGCGAGACCGTGTCAAGCCGGCAAAGCTCGCTCCCGCAGGGGCAGGGGCCGGGAAGCACGCGCGCCCGGTCGCCGGTGCGGTAGCGAATGAGCGGCAGGGCCTCCATGCCGATCGTGGTGATCACAAGCTCGCCCCACTCCCCCGTCGGGAGCGGCGCGCCCTCCGGCGAAACGATCTCCGCGATGACGTGGTTTTCGCGCAGGTGCATGCCGGCGTGGGCCTGGCACGTGATCGCCCCGCCGAGCGCCATTTCGCGCGAGCCGTAGTGCGGAAAGAGCTGTGTGCCGAGAATCTCTTCGATGCCCTCCAGCACCGCCTCGGGGCAGGCGTCGCCGCTGACGAGCGCGCGGCGGAGGCTCCCCCGACCGCAGACGCGAAGCAGGCTCAAAAGCGGCGCGGGCATGCCGACGAAGGTATCCGGCCGCTCCCGCTCCAAAATGTCCGCGAGCTCGGCATAGCTCCTCCCGACGCCGACGCGAATCGGCCTCGCGCCGAGCCGCTCGATCGCCGCGGCGATCAGCTCGCCCAGCCCGTTCGGGCCGGAGAACGGAAAGCAGATCATCGTGGTGCTCCCGGGGAAGATGAGCTCGCCCAAACCCGCCTCAAAGAGCTGCACGGTGCGCTCAAGATCGCCCGCAGTATAAAACAGCCGCTTGGCCGCCCCGGTCGTGCCGCTGGTGCGCTCGGTGACGACGCGCTCCACCGCGCTCTGCGAGAGGAGCAGCATCGTGTTCCCGTGCGCGGCGAGATCCGCCGCCGTGGTAAACGGCAGCGCCGCGAGCTCCGCCAGAGAACGCAAAGACGCCGGCAGGTCTCGGTAGAAGCCCTGCCGGTCGTGTTCTTTTTGTAATAACGCATTGAGCTTTCGCAGCTGCATGGCCTCGATCTCCGCGCGGGAGAGCGAGGTCATTTGTTCCTGCGCGCAGATCAGCGCGTCGAGCCGTGAGCGCCGCATTTACAGAAACCCTCGATTCTCTAAAATCTCCATGCACTTCTGAAAGGTGTCCGCAATGAGCTGCGGGCAGTACTGCACGCGCTTTGCGGGGTTGCCCTTGGTGATATCGCGGCACTCGATGCCGCCGAAGGCGTCGAGCATCTCGTCCTCGAACCACTGGGTGAACTCCGCCATGGCGGGCTTGTGCTGCGCATCATAATAGCCGACGTCCTGACCCTTGCCGGTGAAATAGGAGATGACGCAGGCCCCGCCGGTCATGCAGCCGCAGCAGCCCTGCGAAAAGCCGACGCCGCCATTGAGCCCGCCCATGGCCTTCACGAGGCCGGGGTTCTCCTCGCCGGTCGTCTCGAGCATGAGGATTGCGAGAATCTGCGAGCAGAAATAGCCGTATTGGCTCAGCTCCATCACGCGGTCGAACAGATCCATTTCAGTCTCTCCTTCCGATCAGCATCCAGTATTGACTCTTCCCTTTCGGCGCATCGCACACCTCCGCCGTGCCCTCCCAGAGGGCGCGGAGATAGTATTCCCGCCACGCCGCCGTCCAGTCCTCTTTCACGAGGAGCTGAAAGCCCGCCGCGGTCAAAAGCGGCTCGGGATCGGTAAAAAACACATCCGCCAGCAAAAGCTTACCGCCGGGCCTTAAGAGTCTCGCGCTCTCGCGGAGCGCACCCGGCACATCGCCCGAGACGAAGAAGGCGCACTCGCTCATCACGGCGTCGAAGCTGCCGTCCGGAAAGCCGGTGCGCAGAAGATCACCTGTCTCCACATCCGGCGCAGCGATCCGATCGACGCCGCGCGCTTCATAGCCGAGGCTGTGCAGCAGGCGCACACTTTCCCCGTCGCCCGCGCCGAGATCGAGCACCCTCGCGCCGGGCGGCAATTGGGCCAGCTCGATCAGGTGTTTCGTGTCTCCCGGGTGGCGCGTCATTTGTCCTCCAGCGCCCGCTCCACGGACGCCACCTTGCCCAGCGCCAGCGACTCCGGCACATAGACAAAGCCGCACTTGGGGCAGACCGGAAGCTCCACGGGAAAGCCGTTGTCAAGATAGAGAAACTTGGCCTTCCCCTTCACGAGCGGCACGCCGCATTTGAGGCACTGCAGCTTGCCCTCGGGATCTATGGTGTAATAGCTTCGCTCATCCATCAGCCGCTCCTCCTCTCAACCTGCATGCGGTGGCTGTAGGCCCGGTGCACGAGATAGGCGTCCGCGCCCGTCTCGGTAAAGGCGACCCAGAACGTCGTGTTTCCAAGCCGCGCGCGGGCGATGATCTGCCCGCTTTCAGCGTCCAGCACGGCCTCGCCCGTCTCGCGCATGGCGCGCAGAACCTTCTCCACGTCCTCGGTGAGGATCATGCGCACGTCCATCATCTCCCGCGCCTCCGGCGTATATTCGATCTGAAATTCCGGCTCCATGCCGACCGTCTCCTCATGAAAGGATTCCCGCAGCAGCTCGCGCTTGAGCGCGCGGCGGTTCATTCTCTTCTCGCTGATGTCCGGCGGATCTCCTTCCTCGGTGCCGTAGACCAGCTCCAGCAGATGGCGCGACTCCTGCCCCGCACGGGCAAAGCGGTCGCGGCAGGCCATGCAGTAGGTGACCCACGGGCCCGCTCCCCGGCTGACGCACTGCTCCGTCAGCTCACCGGCGACCTCGGGGTTGGCGTAGGCGGCGAGCCCGCCGTAGCCGCAGCAGGGCGCGCGGTCGCCGGCATCCTCCGGCTCGGTGATTTCACAGCCGAGCTGCTCCAAGAGCATGCGGACGGCGCGCTGCGTGTCCGCGTCGCCCCGCGCGCCGCAGGCGTCGTGCACGGCGACGGGGCGGTCCAGCCCCTTCGCCCCCTCCGGCAGACCGAGCTGCAGCAGCACGTCCCAGACGCCGACGACGGTGACGCCCTCGTGCCCGCGCAGCTGCTTTGCGCAGGTCGGGCAGCCCGCAATCACGACCGGGTCGCCGAGCTTGGAGAGCTCACTGTCCAGAAACGCCTTTGTCTTTTCATAAAGTTCCGTGCGCCCGGCCCAGTCGGCGATCGCGCCGCAGCAGCCGAGCATCAGCCCCACACCGCCATCGAGTCGGGATGCAAGATCCTCCCACGCCGCGCGCACCGGCTCGGGCGCGACGGCCGCGGCCTGACAGCCGGGGAAGAACACATATCTGCATGTCTCAAACCCCGGCTGGGGTCGGGAGAGAAACGCCTCCTCGTTGGAAAAGAGCATGTCCAGCAGGGCAAACTCATGCGGCGCGAGGGGCATTTTGTCGGTGGAGACCATATTCTCCCGCGCCAGATGGCACACGCGCGCCATGTCCATGCCGTTGGGACAGACGGCAGTGCACTGGCCGCAGAGGGCGCAGGAGTTCATGGGCTTATTGAGCTGATGGTCGCCCATGATGATCTGCGTGTTGTTGTAAATCTCCCGCGCGAGCAGGCCGGGGTGCTTGCCGTAATGGCGCAGATAGGCGCAGGTTTTGAGGCACTCCTCGCATTTGCATTGAATGCAGCGCCGCGCCTCCTCGACCGCCTGCTCGCGGGTGTAGCCCGCCGCCGGAACCGGCACGCGCCGGAGCGCTTTGGCGGCGGAGAGGTCAGTATAGAGCGTGCTGTCCACCGCGCCCTCCGTGCCGCGCGTATTGCGCGGATCGAGCTTCTGCGCGAGGCGGTCTGCCGTGAGCGCCGCCTTTTTCGCGCCGAAGGCCGCCGCCATCACGCCGCGGCCAGTGCCCATGATGAGGCCCTCCGCCTCAAAGAGCATGATATCCTCCGCGCACACCGCATCGGGGAAAAAGACCTTCGCCGCTTCCTCCGAGGCGCAGAGGATCTGATAGTCCCCGCGCTTCTGCGCGAAAAAGTCAGCGGTCAGCTCACAGCCAAACTCGAAGCGGATCTCCTTGCGCTTCAATCGCCCCAGCTCCAGCGCGAAGGCCTCCTCATCGAGAAACGGCGCGGCATTGCGCAGGAAGGCTGCTTCATCGGCCTCCGCGCAGAACACCGTGACCGGGTACATTTTCTTTTCCAGCTCGCCCGCGAGAAAGAGCGCGAAGAGCCCCGAGCCGAAGACGGCGGCGCACTGCTTTTTCGCCGAGCGAAAGACGCTCCCGCGCCGCTGCCCCTCGCCATAGCGTGCGGCGGCGGCCTCCACCGCG